>CAUJFL010000162.1 GCA_963169165.1 Myxococcota bacterium
CACGATAAATGTGTGAGCCACGCCCCCCGCCGCGGGTCACGCGCCCTCGACGGTCACCTTGTTCATCTTCACGGGGGTGGTCGGGCGATCGCTCGCGTCGGTGCGCGTCTTGCCGATGGCGTCGACGACGTCCATCCCGGAGATCACGCGGCCGAACACCGGGTGCTTCGACGGGCCCGGCGAGAACCAGTCGAGGTACGAGTTGGCGACGGTGTTGACGAAGAACTGGCACGAGCCGCTGTTCGGCCGACCGGTGTTGGCCATCGACAGCGTGCCTCGCTCGTTGGAGAGCTTCGCGTCGGCGGGGTGCTCGTCCTGGATGGTGCCGTCGGGGCCGTCGCCGGTGCCGGCGCGCGGGCTCTTCGGGTCGCGGCTGTGCGGGCACCCGAACTGCAACATGAAGCCGTCGATCACGCGGTGGAAATGCAGGCCGTCGTAGAAGCCCGACTTCGCGAGCTTGATGAAGTTGCCCGCGGTGACGGGCATCTTGTCGAGGTACAGCTCGACCTGAAAGGAGCCGAGCGAGGTGTCGAGCGTGGCGGTCGGGTTGGCCATGTCCGCGACCCATAGGTCAGCCCGCGGCGCGCGTCGCGCCCTTTCACCGCGCGGCGAGCTCGAGCCAGAACACGGTGTCACCCGGTCGCGACTCGACGCCCACCTCCCCGCCGTGACCCTCGGCCATGGCCTTCACGATCGACAGCCCGAGCCCGGTGCCGCCGCGCGCGCGCGCGGTCGTGAAGAAGCGATCGAACAGGCGAGGGAGGTTCTCGGGGGACACGCCGGGGCCGTCGTCGCGCACCTCGAACCGCGTGCGCGCGCCGCGTCGCGTGACGCTCACCCTCACGGGGCTGCCCTGGCTCGCGAAGCGATCCGCGTTCTCGATGAGGTTCGCGAGCGCGGAGACGAGCTCGCCCTCTCTCGCCCAGGCCTCGCGCGCGCGCGGCTCGAGCTCGAGCTGCACGAGTCGCCCTCGCGCGCGCGTCGCGGCCGCCGCCTCGTCCAGCGCCGCGGTGACGTCGACCGGCGCGCGGGTGTCGCCGGCCGCCTCGATCCGCCCGAGCTCGAGCAGCCTCGTCACGAGCCGCCCCATCCGCTCGACGTCCGAGAGGATGTTCGACAGGAACCGCTCGCGCGCGACCGGCTCGTCCGCGGCGCCGTCGCGCAAGAGCTCCGCCGCGCCGCGGATCGACGCGAGGGGCGTCTTGAACTCGTGCGACACGTTGGCCGCGAGCTCGGACGCGTGCGCGAGACGCAGATCGAGCCGCCTGCTCATCACGTCGAACGCGCGCGCAAGCTCGGCGACCTCGTCGTGCCCCTCGACGCGCAGCTGCACGCCCCGCTCGCCGGCGGCGATCCTGCGCGCCCCCGCCGTCAACCTCGCGAGCGGGCGCGTCAACGTGAGCGCGAGCCACGCCGCCGAGCCGAGCGCGACCAGCGCCGAGACCGCCGCGAGCTTGAACAGCCCCGCGCGCACCCGGTAGAGCGACACGAGCACCGGGTACGTGGTGCGCGCGACGTAAGCGGCGCCGGTGATCGCGCCGTCGGTCGAGCGGATGGGCTCGGCGATGAACAGCCGCACCGCGCGCACGCGCTCGGTGATGCGCGTCGCGCGCCCCGGGCGTCCGGCGAGCGCGGCCGCGACCTCGCGACGAGCGGAGAAGGTGCGCCCGTCGGGCGGCGGATCGGCGATCGTCACGGTGACCGGCGCCTCGCGCGTCGACACCAGCGTGCGGCCCACGGTCACCTTCGAGAGCGACTCTGGGCCCGAGTCGAACGTGACGCGGCCGTCGACGTCGAGCACGCGCACCTGCGCGCCCAGCTCGCGTCGCGCCGCCTCCGCGATCGCCTCGACGGACTCACCGCGGGCCCGCGCCAGCGACACGCCGCGCGCCACGAGCACGAGCCCCTCTTCTTCACGCAGCAAGAGCTCCCGCTCGAACACCCGCGCGAGCTCGAGCCCCACGAACGGCACGATGACGAGCGCGAGCTGCGCGACCACGAGCCGCGTCCGCACGCGGTACAGCCAGGCGACGATCGGGTGGGGGGCGTCGGTCGACACGCAGCGATGGTGTCAAAATCCGCACGCGACGGCGAACCTCGTGGAACCGGCGGCGCTCGCCACGCGTACACGCAAAAAGCGCGCGACCGCAGGCGTCCTCGCGCTACCATTCGCGCCCGAATGCCTCCCGCCGACCCTCGCCAAGCCTTGCCAGTCAAAGAGGGGGAGACCTTCCTCGGCAAATACCTGGTCGAGCGGGTGCTGGGGATGGGCGGGATGGGCGTGGTGGTCGCGGCCCGTCACCTGCAGCTCGACGAGCGCGTCGCCGTCAAGTTCGTGCTCCACCAGACCGGCGACAGCGTCGAGCGCTTCATCCGCGAGGCGCGCTCCACGGTCCGGCTGAAGAGCGAGCACGTCGCGCGCGTCCACGACGTCGGCACCACCGAGGGCGGCGCGCCTTACCTCGTGATGGAGTACCTCGAGGGTCAGGATCTCGGCCAGGTCCTCGACGAGCGCGGGCGGCTCCCGGTCGGCGACGTCGTCGATTTCGTGCTCCAGGCCTGCGAGGCCGTCGCGGAGGCGCACGCGTCGGGGATCGTGCACCGCGATCTGAAGCCCCAGAACCTCTTCCTCGCGCGGGGACTCGGCGGACACCCCACCATCAAGGTGCTCGACTTCGGGATCTCCAAGTCCTCCAACGTGGTGTCGAGCCAGCTGACGCAGACGACGAGCGTGATGGGCTCGCCCATCTACATGTCGCCCGAGCAGATGCGCTCCGCGAAGAAGGTCGTCCCCCAGAGCGACATCTGGGCGCTCGGCGTCGTCCTGCAAGAGCTCCTGACCGGGCGCACGCCGTTCGAGGCCGACACTGTCACCGAGCTCGCGCTCAAGGTGACCTCCGAGCCGCCGCGCCCCGTCTCCGAAGATCGCCCCGACGCGCCCGCCGAGCTGCAGCGCATCATCGCGCGCTGCCTCGAGAAGGAGCCCGAGAAGCGCTACGCGCACGCGGCCGAGCTCGCGTCGGCCCTCGAGCCGCTCGCCTCGCCTGCGTCGCAGGTGTCGGCGCACCGCGCCCGTCTGCTGCTCGGCACGACGGCCTCATCGCCGAGATCGACCGTGCCGCGCACGAGCTTCGACGCGACCGTGGTGTCGGACACGAGCGATCCCGCGATCGGGCAGCTGTCCATCTCGGCGTCGACCACCGGCGGCGGGCGCACGCTGTCTCCGTCCACCTCGTCGCCGGCGGGCGGCGCGCCGAAGTGGCCGCTCGTGGTCGGAGGCCTGGCGCTCGTCGCGGCCGTGGGTATCGCCGTCGTGGCGACCAGAAAGCCCGACGCTCCTCCCGCCCCGGTCGCGCCGCCTCCGCCGAGCGCCGCGCCCGCGAAGGCGTCGGACACGCCTCCGTCGCCCGTGGTCACCGCGCCGATCGCGGTCGAGCCCGTGGTCGCGCCGGTCGTGTCCGCGTCCGCGTCGGCCGCCCCGGCCGTGAAGGGTCCGCTGCCCAAGCGCCCGGCTGGACCGACGGCGCCCCCGCCGAGCGGGCGCGATGACGACATCCCCTCGATGAGATAAAGGTCGTCGAGATGCGAACACCACGCGCCCTCCTCGCCTCGACGCTCGCTTGCGCTCTCGCGCTGCCAGCGCTCGCGCAGAGCTCGAACAAGGTCGCCGCCGAGGCGCTCTTCGAAGAGGGAAGACGCCTGATGTCGGCGAACAAACCGGCCGAGGCCTGCCCCAAGTTCGCAGAGTCGAACCGGCTCGATCCCGCCGCCGGCACGCTGCTGAACCTCGGCGCCTGCTACGAGGCAGCGCACAAATACGCGAGTGCTTGGGCAACCTACAAAGAGGCCGGGAGCCTCGCGCAGACGACCGGCCGCGGCGAGCTCGTCACCACCGCGAAGAAGCGCGCCGACAAGCTCACGCCAAAGCTGATCCGCCTGACCATCGAGGCGCCGCAGCAGCCCGGAGTGGTCGTCAAGCGTGACGGCGCGCCGGTCGCGCGAGCCGGCCTCGGCGTCGCGATCCCGGTCGACCCCGGCGAGCACGTGGTCAGCGCCGAGGGCTCAGGCCTGAAGCCGTTCTCCACCAAGATCACGGCGAAGGACGAGGGCTCGTCGCTGTCCGTCCAGGTTCCGACGCTCGAGGCCGATCCTTCGGCGGTTCCACCGCCCGCGCCCTCGGCGTCCTCCGCTCCGCCGCCGCCGGCCGCCACCACCGCCTCTGCTCCGCCGCCTCCCCAGGGCGATCCGCCCGGCTCCACCCAGCGCACCGTCGGCTGGGTCGCTGGCGGCGTGGGCGTCGCTGGGCTCGTCGCGGGCTCCGTGTTCGCGCTGTCGGCCCGCACGAAGTACAGCTCCTCGAAGGATCTCTGTCGCCCTGATGATCCAAACAAATGCTCCGCGGCCGGGCTCGAGCTGCGCGACACGGCGCGCTCGCGGGGCAACGTCGCGACCGCGCTGTTCGCCGTGGGCGTGCTGGGCGTCGGCGCGGGCGCGGCGCTGCTGCTGACGGCGCCGACCGAGAAGACCGCCGTGCGAGTCTCGCCGTCGCTCGGGGGCGTCGTGGTCGACGGGAGCTTCTGATGCAAAACAAACATTTCTGCTTGGTGGGTCTGGTCGGTCTGGTGGTCGCCAGCGGCTGCAACGCCGTCCTTGGTATCGAGACGGCCGAGCTCGATCCCGCGCTCGGGAGCGCGGGGGCGGGAGCTCCAGGCGCCGCGGGCGCGGCCGGGTCATCCGCGGGGAGCGCGGGTCAGCCCGGCGTGGCGGGGCAGGGCGGCGCGACCGGCGGCACCCCGTGCGATCGCTACTGCGACGACGCCGCGACTTTCTGCAAACAAGACAACGCCATCTACACATCCCGCAGCGTCTGCATGCGGATGTGCGCCAACTTCGAGCCGGGCGTCGACGGAGAGACGGACAAGGACAGCCTCGCGTGCCGCGCCTACCACGTGAAGGCCGCGAAGGACAACCCCGCCATCCACTGTCGTCACGCGGGCGTGCTGGGCGGCGGCGTGTGCGGCAACGAGCCGTGTACAGCCTTCTGTTTGCAAGCGTTCGCGCTCTGCCCCGGCGCGACCCTCGGCTACGCGAGCGAGGCCGAGTGTCTCTCTGCTTGCAAGGGAAAGATGCAGTACCTGAGCGGCGATGGCGACGGAGATCTCGAGTACACGGGCGGCGACTCGCTGAACTGTCGCCTGTATCACCTCGAGTCGGCGGCAAACCCCGACAGCCCCACCGCGAAGGCGACGCACTGCCCGCACACCCAGGCTGCCAGCACTGTGTGCTTCAACGAGGGCAAGGGTGGCGCGTCGGGCACGGCTGGCGCGGGCGGAGCGGGCACCGCCGCCGCGGGAGGCTGGGGCGGCGCGGCGTCGGCGGGCAGCGGGGGCGCGGCGGCGTGGGCCGGAGCGAGCGGGAGCGCAGGCAGCGCCGGCTAGCTCGACAGCGCGCCTCTTCACTTGCATCAGGCGATGGAACCGCCGCGACCCGCAGGTCGTAGCGGGATCCATGAAGAGAGCCATCCTCCCGATCACGTTGGTCTTGGCCCCGCTCGCCGTCGCGTGCGGCAGTGACAGCAGCGATCCGGCCGCGGGAGCCGCCGGGGCGGGCGGCGGCGCCGCCGGGAGCGGGGCAGGGGGGGCGAGCGGCGGCGCGGCGGGTGCGGGCGGCGCGCCCGCGTGCAAGGGCATCGCGGTGGGCCAGGGCAAGTCATGCTCCGAAGAGATGTTCTGCAAGTATGGCGAGGCGGCCTTCCTCAAGGTCAACGATCTCATCGTGGCGAAGGCGACCGCGACAGGCATCGAAGCCAACATCGGCGACTCGTTCACGAAGCTCACGCCCGAGAAGGCCGCGATCTTCAAGGCCAACCTCGGCGCCTTCTTGATCAACGCCTACGGTGGCGACAAGACCGCCTACAAATATCAGGGCAGCGACATGAAGACCGCGCACGCGGGCCTCCAGATCACGCAGGCGCAGTACTCGGCCTTCGTGTCCATGGTGATCGTCCCCGCGCTCACCGAGGCCGGCGTCCCCTCGGACGACATCACCAACTGCTTCGCGCCGCCGATCACCAGCGACGCGTTCGTGAAGGACATCGTCACCAAGTGACCCGTCGGCGCCTCGCGTTCGCGGTCCTGTCCGGCGCGCTGCTCGGCGTGGGGACCGTCGGCGCGCTGCACCACCCCGCCGCGCGCGGAGCGCTGCGGCGGTGGGGAGGCCGCGTGTGTCCCGTGGCGCCGCTCGATCCTGTCGCGCGGGAAGCGGGGCGTCGCCGCGCGGTCGCTGGGCTCGCGGGCGACGCGGTCGCGCCTGCCAAGCCCGCGCTCGGGTTCGTGCTCGGGGCGACGGTCGAGGGTGAGGTGCGCGCGTGGATCGCCTCGACGCGCGCGGCGTGCGAGGACGCGCGCGGTGGCTCCACGATCACGTGCGTCGGCGTCCCCTCGTCGGCGCTGCCTTCCGCGTCGCCCGGGGCAGCGCTGAGCCGCGTCTCGTTCCGGTTCGACCCGGCGTCACGCCTGGTGGCGATCGTCGCGGTGCGCGACGGCCTGAGCGCGGCCTTCGCGCTCGAGACCTGGGAGCGCTCCCGCGAAGACCTCGCCCGCGCGCTCGGCGCGCCGTCGTCCTCCGCCGGACAGCGCTCGGCCGCCTGGCTCGACGGCGGAGACCTCCGACAACTGCGCCTGGAGCACCGCTTCGTCGACTACTACGCCGCCGTCGCCGCGACCCGCGTCGGGCGCGCGGGCGTAGCGGTCACCGAGGAGTACCAGCTGCTCGTCGATCCGGCCGAGGGGTGATCGTCCGCCGCGTGTCCGACTCCTTGCCGGGCCGACCCTGACTCGGCTAGTGTGCCGTCGACCGTAGCAGACCCCCGAGGGACGCCCACAAGATGCCGTTCGTCAACTTCATGAGCCGTGAGATCAACT
>CAUJFL010000163.1 GCA_963169165.1 Myxococcota bacterium
CGGTGACCCAGCCAGTGTCGACCGCGTTCATGAAGATGCCGTCCGACGCGAAGTCGGGCGCGCTCGTCAGCGTCATCATGTTGAGCGCCGCCTTCGCCATGTTGGTGTGCGGGTGCTTGTCGGTCTTCGTGCGCCGCGCGAACTGCCCCTCGACGGCGGACACGTTGACGACGTGCTTCTCGTCGGTCCTGTCGCGCATCATCAGCGGCTTCAGCTTGCCGCAGAGGATGAAGGGAGCGACCGCGTTGACGAGCTGCACCTCGAGCAGCTCGGGCGACGGCACCTCCGCGAGGCGCAGCCGCCACGTGTTGACGAGGCGCAGATCGACCTGCTGCAGATCCGCGTCGGCGCGCCCGGCCGGGAACACCCGCGCGTCGTCGAGGGACTCGTCGTCCGCGCACGGCACCTGCGACAGCCACGCCGAGCCGCGAATGCCGATCCCCGGCGCGTCGCCCCGCCACGTCACGACGCCCGAGGGCGCGCGCGCGGCCACGAGCGGCGGCGCCGCGCGCGCCCCGAGGGCGATCGACGCCTTGCACGACTCGTGGTGACGCAGCAGGTGGCGCTGCTCGTCCGGCAGCTCGTCGAACGCGCGCGTCTCGTCCGGCAGCAGGTGCGCGTAGAAGCCCGGCGGCCGCCGCACCGTCTGCGCCGCGTTGTTGATCAGCAGATCGAGCCGCGGCAGGGTGCGCTCGAGGTGCTGCGCGAACAGCTCGACGCTCGGCGCGTGCCGCAGATCGAGGCCGTGGACCTCGAGCCTGTCGGCCCACGTGGTGAAGTCTCCCTCGCGACAGAACCGCGCCGCCGCGTCCCGGGGGAACCGAGTGGTCACGATGACGCGCGCCCCCGCGCGGAGCATCATCAACGCCGCCTGGAAGCCGATCTTCACGCGAGCGCCGGTGATGAGCGCGACCCTCCCGTCGAGCGACGCGGTCTGGAAGCGTTTGTCGTAGTTGAGCGCCGCGCAGCTCGGGCACATCGAGTCGTAGAAGTGGTGAAGCCGCGTGAAGTCGGCCTTGCAGACGTAGCAAGCGCGCGGCGTCGACAGCTCCCGCGCGGGCTCCGCGCCCGCCTGCTCCGTCAGGCGCGGGGGCGCGGCGAACACCGGCTGGCGACGCGCCTCGCGGATCGACGTGAGCGCCCGCGTCGCGCGATCCTCGTCCCGCTCTCTCGCCTTCTCGACGCGGCGGAACGCCTTCGCGGTGCCGCGGTTCTCTTCGCGCGTGGGGCGAGAGACGCGCCCCGCGGCGATGAGCAGCGCCACGCGCTCTCGCTCCGGGATCGCCGTCATTCTCTTGCGATCTGCGACGAACGACTCGAGCAGCTCGGTGCAGCGCTTGATCTCGTCGAGGGTGAAGCCGACCATCCGCGCCCTCTAGTACAGGTGCTCGACCGGCGCCCGCGGAGCGTTGAACGAGCCGCCCGAGTCCTGTATGGCTCGCAGCGATGACGCGCGCGCGCTGGTTGTTCTGTCTGGCGATCGGGTTCGGGGCAGCGTGCGGGGGGGCCGGCTCGAAGGGTCAGTTCGATGATCCGGCGACGGCCGTCGGAGGCTCGTCGGGCGGAGGCGCCTCGGGCGGCGGCGGCGCCGCGGGGATGGCAGGCGTCACGACCGGCGGCTTCGTCTCGGGCGGCGCGGGCGGAGACGATGGCGGCGTCACGCAGGACGCGGCGCCCGACGCGGACCCCGACGCGTGCGTGATGGGCCAGAAGCTCGGCCCCGGCCCGCTCCCGAAGAAGTGCGCGCCGAAGACCGACGACGAGTGCAGCGGCGCCGCCGACAGCAACCCTGGCTTCCCCAACGGCAGCTACGGCAACGGCTACGACGACGACTGCGACGGCCTGGTCGACGAGGGCTGTGAGTGCGACGCGGCGCACGCGCCGGGCACGACGAAGCCGTGCTTCCTCGTCCCCGCGAGCCAGCTCGATCCCGCGACCAACGCGCCCGCGGGCTGGTGCAAGGAGAACGCGAAGGGCACCACGACGTGCGTCTCGACCGGCAAGGGCGAATTCGGCTCCAACAAATGGGACGGCTACTGCAAGGGCGCGCAGCTCCCGTTCGCCGACGACGCGTGCTCGCCGGGCGATTTCGACTGCGACGGCCTCGCGCAGAACTCCCAGAAGCAAGACTGCGCCTGCGAAGATTTCACCGTCGAGTGCCCGACCGAGCCGCTCGTCGTCGCGCCCTTCCCGTACGTCGGTGACCTCGAGAAGAAGAAGCCCAACCTCGCCGATCCGAACCCGAGCGCGCCGTTCGTGTTCGACGGCCACAAGTGGATCGCCGACGGCAAGGGCTCGAAGGCCACCGGCTGGAAGTGGACCGTCAGCGGCGGCGACTGCGACAACATCCTGCCGCACCCGACCTTCGGCGTCTTCGACGGCAAGAACAGCGCGGCGTCGAACCGGATCGGCAAGGAGACCGACGGCCTCGGCACCAACGGCAAGCAGCGCGGCATCGTCGTCGGTCCGTCCGACACCGCGCACCAGATCTGGCCCGCGTTCGCGCTCTCCGGCGACTACACCGTGACGGGCGAGTTCGAGCTCGGCGGCGTCCACCGCAGCTGCACCGTGCAGGTCCGTGTCCGCACGCCGGGCCTGCGCGTCGAGATGTGCTGGGACATGGGCGCCTCGGCGCAGAACGGCCTGACGACGACCGATCTCGATCTGCACTTCGCGCGGCTGCAGGGCACCCAGTGCACGGCGAAGCACGGCTGGTTCGACACGTGCGGGCAGGCCCCGAGCAGCGACGATTGCCACTACCGCTGCGAGTCCGGCTGCCGCACCGGAAACAAGGGCTACTGTGTCGGCAAGCCCGCGCCCGCGCCTGGCTGGGGCTACGTCGTGAGCCCCAACGACAGCTGCCACGGCTGGGGCTCGCAGCGCGAGGCGGGACAGACCTGCGACAACCCGCGCCTCGACGCCGACAACCTCGGGTGCAGCGTCGGCCTCACCGATCCGGGCGCGGGCGGCGCGTTCTGCGGACCGGAGAACATCAACCTCGACAACCCCGTCGTCGGCGACCGCTTCTTGATCGGGGTCCATTACTACGCGGGCGGCGCCGACGTGCACCCCCACGTCAACGTCTACTGCAACGGCGAGCGCAAGCTGTCGGTCGGCTATGATCCGACGACCACCCCGCCCATCCTGTTCCCGAAGCTCACGAAGGCCTTCAACCAGACCGAGCCCGTCTTCGACGCGGACATGTGGGAGGTCGCGACCGTGCGGTGGTTCGGCGGCGCAGATCCCTGCGAGATCGCGCCCGTGCCGAGCAAGGCGGCCAAGTTCGACAAGGACGGCTCGACCGCGTTCTGCGTCGACACGAACCGCCAGAACAAACTCGCGCCCGCGCCGACCGACGACTGGAAGTTCACGCCGACCGGCAGCGTGCCGTTCTCGGCCGGCGCCGCCTGCTGGCACTGACGCGAAAGGCCTACGCGGCCGGGATCAGCGGGCCGCCGAATGTGCGCACCAGCCGCGCAATTTCGTTGCGGCCGCGCCGCGCTCTCGGATACCTCTGAGCTTCAGATCGCCTCTCATTTCTGCTTGAGGAGGCGCGCCGCCGCGAGTCGTGGTGGCCCACAGGAAGGACGAGCCTATGACGCGACAGCACCTCGGAGCGGGCCCAATTCGGCGTTGGATGGCGGCAGGAGTCCTCGTGGGGGCGGCGTCGCTCGCCGCGGCCTGCGCCGGCGGTGACGCGACCACCTCCGACCCGGAAGATCCCGGGGTCGCCGGCGGAGGCACTGGAAAGGCTGGCGGCGGTGGCGCGGCAGGCAAGGCCGGGGGCGGCGCGGGTGGCTCCACTGGAGGCAGCAAGGGCGGCTCGGGAGGCGCGGCAGGCAAGGCCGGCGGCGCGAGCGGCGCGGCGGGCAAGGCTGGCGGCGGCGCGGGCGGCGCATCCGGCAAAGCTGGCAGCGGCGGCGCGTCGGCGGGCGCGGCGGGCGCGGCGGGCAAGGCCGGCGGCAACGGCGGCGCGGCCGGCGACCCCAACTGCGCGATGAAGAAGGAGACGTGCAACGGCGTCGACGACAACTGCAACGGCGTCATCGACGAGGGCAACCCCGGCGCCGGCGAGAAATGCACTGTTCCCAAGCAGCTGGGCGAGTGCGCGGCGGGCGTCACGTCTTGCACCAAGCTCGGCGCCATCGAGTGTCAGCAGACCGTCGGGCCGTCGGTCGAGGTCTGCGATGGCAAGGACAACGACTGCAACGGCGTGGTCGACGACGCGGCGAGCGACGTCGGCGGCGCCTGCGACACCGGTCAGAAGGGCGAGTGCAAGAAGGGCACGATGAAGTGCACCCTCGGCAAGCCGACGTGCGCGCCCGACGTGCAGTCGACCGCCGAGACCTGCGACGGCAAGGACAACGACTGCGACGGGAACATCGACAACGGGTTCAGCGGCGCCGGGATGGCCTGCACGGTGCCCGGCGCGAGCGGCCCTTGCGCGCAAGGGCAGACCACGTGCATGGGCGGCGGCGCCGACTGCGTCTCCCCCGACAAGCCCGTCCCCGAGTCCTGTGACGGCGTCGACAACGACTGCAACGGCACCATCGACGACTCGACCGCCCTCGACGGGAAGTCGTGCGACACCGGCCTCAAGGGGCAGTGCGCGTTCGGCACGACCCAGTGCGCCGACAAGAAGCTGACCTGCATCCCCAAGGTCCAGCCCAACACCGACGTCGAGGTGTGCGACGGCAAGGACAACGACTGCGACGGTGTCGTCGACAACGTCACCAACATCAAGCTCGAGTGCAACCAGAAGTTCCCCTCGGGCGGCAACGTCGGCACGTGGCAGTGCACGGCGGGCTTCTGCGAGATCGCGGCCTGCACGTCGAACTTCAAGGACTGCGACGGCACCCCGTCCAACGGCTGCGAGGTCAACGTCACCGGCGACGTCAGCACCTGCGGCTCGTGCGGCAACCTCTGCAACGCGA
>CAUJFL010000164.1 GCA_963169165.1 Myxococcota bacterium
CCGCATCGGCCCCGGCCGCGTCGGTCCCGTCGCTCGCGTCGACGAGCGTCGCGACGCGTGTCGAATCCCCCGCGAGCGCGAGCGCGCCGCAGCACCGTGAGGCGCCACCGAGCGCTCCGACCAGCGCGCCGCCTCCCTCGAGGGTCATCGCGACGGCGAGACCGGACCGCCCGCACGAGCCGGAACCCCCGACCGCCGCCCCCGCACCGACCGATCCGCTCGACGCGTACGGCCCACGAAAATAGGCCTCACCAGGGGCGACGGCAGCACCACACGCCCGACAAGCCCCGCATCGGCGCAGGAGCTGGGATGGCGACCGAGCGCACGGCTCGCGAACGCGGTGTCACTCGAAGCGGCCGACGAGCCCGTCGACGCCGCCCAGCGAGGTCGCGCTCGCGCCCGTGGCGCCGACGAGGACGCTGTCGCTGAAGTTGGACGCGCCGAGGACGGCGCCGCTCGGCGTGACGGCCAGGCTCGTCACGACGCCGTTCGTCGAGGTGACGCTGGCACGCTGCACGCCGAACCACGCGATCTCGAGCGTGGGCGTCAGCTTGAGCGTGAGGCCGTTCTGCGCGCCAGCCGGCGCCGTGCAGGCGAGCGCGCCGGTCGAGGTCGTCAAGCACCCGCGCACCCAGCCGCCCAGCAGCGCGCCGCCATCGACGTCGACCGCCACCGCTCCGAGCGCGCTCGCGCCGGGGTTCGGCGCGAGACGGGCCGCGAGCGGGATGAGCTCGGCCCCGAAGCGCGCGATGAGGGTGCGGTTCGCCCCCGGCTCGAGCGCGGGCAGCGGCGCGAGCGACGCCCCGCCGCTGAACCGCGCGACGAGGTAGCCGTCACCCTGCGGCGACGCGGCGAGCATCACCTGCGCGACGGCGTCGACGTCGAACCCTCGCGCGCGACGAAGACCGAGGGTGGGCTCGAGCTCGACCAGCGCGAGCCCGGGGCAGTCGACCGGGCTCGGGGCGCCGTCGAGCGGCCCGTCACACGCCAGCGCGAGCAGCGCGCCGTCGGCGCGCGCCGCGAGCTGCGGGAACGCGTCGTCACCCGGCGTGCCGACGCGACGCGCGCCCAGCACCTGACCGGTCGATCGGTCGAGCCGCGCGACGTACACGTCGTCGTCCGCGCCCGTGTTCAGCGCGAACCCGTCGAGCGTGAGGGCGCCGCCGAACACCCCCGTGAACATCACCTCCTCGCCCACCTCCGCCGCTGCCTTGCCGGTCAGCGCGCGACCCGGGGCGCCTTCGAAGCGGCGCAGCCAGCGCGCGACGCCGTCGAGGTCGATCCGCAGCACGAACGCGCCCGACACGTCGGTGCTCGGCGCGACGAAGTCGGGAGAGAGCGGCGCGTCGAGCACCCGCATCGGCCCGCTCGCGACGCCGACCAGGTACACGCCGCCCTCGCTCGAGCCGAGCAGCTGGTTGATCGTCACCTCGTCGGCGGCCAGCCGCAGGGACCAGCTGTGCGCGCCGTCGGCGTCGTACCGCACGACGTAGCGAGTCTCTCCCGACGCCTCGGCGGAGAGCGGCGACCCACCGACCGTGAACGCCCCTCCGACCCTCCCCGCGACGTAGAGCGCGTCGGCGGAGTCCGTGCAGAGATCGCTCGCGGTGTCGTTGCCGCTCGAGCCGTGCTGACGGAGAAACACGAGCTCGGGGACGCCGGGCAGCGCGGCGCCTCCGGCTCCAGCGTTCACGCCGCCCGCCCCCGCGACCCCCGCGCTCGCACCGCCCGCCCCCGCGGCCCCCGCGCTCGCACCGGCCATCCCAGCGCTCCCGCCACCCGTCCCCGCAGCTCCGTCACCGGACCGCGGGTGACCCTCTTCGATCCCCAGCACGGCGCCGCAGCCGACCGCCGCGAGCGCGAGCACACCGAGCGCGGCGCGCGAGCTCATCGGAGGACACCCCGCAGCGCGACACCCGACGGGTGCGCGACGATCGCGACGTCGCGGCGACCGCCGAGGTGCACCGCGACGGCCGCCCCGCCGAGCAGCGCGCCCAATCCAAACAGCGCCGTCGACACGCGCGCCCTCGACGTCGCGCGGTCGATCTCCGCGAGCCCCTCGGGATCGCAGGCGTTGTCGGCGTCGCAGCGCTCACGCGAGCGGCTCCACGCGGCGCGCGCCGAGAGGCCGAAATACGCGCCCGCCGCGACGCCGAGCGCCCCGCCCGCCGCGAGGCCGACGGTGACAGGGGAGACAGCTCGCTCACGAGGTGTAGTGAATGTTGCTTTTTGCGAAGCAGGGGACGGGGTGCGCGAGCGGAGCCGGGGCACCGTGACGGTGACGGAGGCGCCCTCGGCGACGGCGACGGAGGCGTGGAAGTCCTCGTGCCCCTCGGCGCGCGCGTCGACGACGTGCGTGCCTGGGTCGACCGGCAGCGAGGCGCCGAGGCTCGCGCGTCCCACGTCCTCGCCGTCCCGCAGGACGCGCAGGCCGGGCGCGTCGGCGACGGCGGGCGCCTCGATGGTCAGCCGCGCCAGGCGAGGAGAGAGCGCCTCCGCGCGCGCCTTGGCCAG
>CAUJFL010000165.1 GCA_963169165.1 Myxococcota bacterium
GCCGACGTGCTGTTCGGCGCGGGCGTCACGAAGCGCGACACCGACACGGTGCGCGACGCGATGGAGATCATCAACGAGTTCTTCGCCAACAGCCCCGAGGCGATCATGAAGCTCCCCGAGTGGGTGCCGACGCCGCGCAACCGGCGGATGTCACGCGCCGTCGCCGAGATAGATTCGTTGATATTTCGCATCATCGCCGAGCGCCGCGCCGCCCCGCCGCGCGACGATTTTCTGGGCGCGCTGCTCGCCGCGCAGGACGACGAGGGCCTGGGGATGAGCGACCAGCAGCTGCGAGACGAGGCGGTCACGCTGTTCCTCGCGGGACACGAGACGACCGCGCTCGCGCTCGCGCACACGCTGTTCTTGCTGAGCCGACACCCCGACGTCGAGCGGCGCCTGTTCGCCGAGGTGTCGTCGGTCCTCGGCGATCGACCGCCGACCGCCGCCGACGCTCGGGCGCTGCCTTACCTCGAGCGCGTCATCAAGGAGTCGATGCGCCTCTACCCGCCCGCGTGGACCACCGGGCGAGAGGCGCGCGAGGACGTGGTGATCAGGGGCACGCGCGTGCCCAAGGGGGCCCAGCTGCTCATCAGCCAGTGGGTGGTGCACCGTGATCCGCGGTGGTTCCCCAACCCCGAGGGCTTCGATCCCGATCGCTGGGAGCCCGAGCGCGCCGCCGGGCTGCCCAAGTTCGCCTACTTCCCGTTCGGTGGCGGCCCGCGCGTCTGCATCGGTAACCACTTCGCGATGATGGAGGCGACCATGATGCTCGCGCTCATCGTGCGCGACTGGCGGCTCGAGCTGTTGCCTGGCCAGGCGCTCCAGCTGAAGCCGTCGGTGACGCTGCGCCAGCGCGGACCGGGGCTGCGCGTGCGGCTCGTCGAGCGAGCCAAGCACCGCTCGCACGCGGCGCGATCCGAGGCCGCGACGGCGACGGCGTGAGCGCTATCGGTCGCGCAGCCACGCGACGGTGACGCCGTCGCCACCCTCGCCGGGCGCGCCGGGGCGCAGCTCACGCACGTGATGGCTCGCGGCGAGCGACGCGCGGATGGCGGAGCGGAGCGCGTCGGTGCCGTGCCCGTGGACGAAGAACGCGACCGCACTGCCCTGCTCCAGCGACCGCTCGATGAACCCGCTGGCGCGCCTGGTCGCCGCCGCCGCGTCGAGGCCGCGCAGATCACAGGTCGCCTCCCGGGTCTGCGCCGTGGTCTCGAGGGGGCTCGCGGAGGGCTGGGGCAGCGGACCACGACGCGCGCGCGCGGGAGGAGCCGCGGCGCTCGGGGCGCGGACCTCATCGATCGTGACGGTCATCCGCAGCGCACCCGCCGAGACCCGCAGGCGTCGACCGGAGAGCACCTCGACGATCTCGGCGTCCCCCGAGAGGCGAGGCACGAACACGCGGGCGCCGAGCTCGAGCGACGGGGGCGGCGAGGCGGGCGTGTACGTCGGTCTCGGCGCGAGCGCGCCTCCCAGCGCGACCTGCCCCGCGAGCTCGTCGACCGCGCGAGACAGCGCCTGGAGCTCGCGATCATCGCCGCGACGCTGGCGCAGCCGCGCCTCGATCTCCCTCAGCGACGCGCGCGCGCGCCTGACCGACTCGACGAGCCGCGCGCTCTCCCGCAGCGCCTCGTGCTCGTGCCCCGCGCGCAGCTCGTCGAGGGCGCGCTGCAGCTCGGACGCGCGTCGATCGGCGTCCTCCTTGGCGCGCAGCGCCGCCGCCTCGGCGAGCTCGAGCTTGCGCCGCTCGGCCAGCAAGCTCGCCACGAGCGCCTGAAAATCGTGTGATTCGCCCGCGAGGAAGGACTCGGCGCGCGCCACGATCGCCGCCGGGACACCGAACCTCCGGGCGACCGCGAGCGCCGAGGACGCCCCCGGCACGCCCGGCACGAGCCGAAAGGTCGGCGCGAGCGTGGTCGCGTCCAGCCCGACCGACGCGTTCGCGAGGCGAGGATCCGTCGCGGCCAGCGCCTTCAGCCCCTCGTAGTGCGTCGTGGCGACGACCGTGGCCCCGCGCGCCGCGAGGCCGTCGATCACCGCGGCCGCCAGCGCCTCGCCCTCGCGAGGATCGGTCCCGGTCGCGAGCTCGTCGACGAGCACCAGCGAGCCGCTCGACGCGCGCGAGAGGATCTCGGCGAGCCGGGACGCGTGCGCGCTGAACGTCGAGAGGTTGCGCGAGAGGCTCTGATCGTCACCGATGTCGGTGAGGACCACGTCGAACACGCCGAGCGAAGAACCCCGGCTCGCCGCGACGGGGAGCGCCGCGCCGTGCATCAGCGCGGCCATGCCCACGGCCTTCAGCACCACCGTCTTGCCGCCCGCGTTGGGTCCAGAGACGATGAGCGCGCGCGCCGCCCCGAGCTCGACGTCGCTCGGCACCGCGTCGACGCCGTCGAGCGCGAGCAGCGGGTGGCGCAGCGCGCGGAGCGCGAGGCCGGGCGGGTGCGACGCGTCGCAGAGCTCGAGCGAGAGATCGAGCGCGAGGCGCGCCGTGGCGGCGCGCAGATCCGCGCGTCCGAGCGCCGCGACCGCGAACGACACCTCGGGGAGCGCGTCGGCGACCCGCGCCGTCAGCGCCGCGAGCGCGAGCTCTTCTTCGCGGCGCACCTCGGCGTCGAGCACCTTCAGGCGGTTGCCCGTCGCCACGAGCGCGCGCGGCTCGACGAACAGGGTCGCGCCGCTCGCGCTGGTCGCGTGCACGATCCCCGGAAAGCGCTCGTGCGCGTCGGTGCGCAGCGGCAGCACGAAGCGCCCCTCCCGCTCTGTCCAGAACGAGTCGCTGAGCACGTGCTCGTAGCCGCGCATCAGCTCCTCGAGGCGGGCGATCAGCCTCGTCCTCGCCGCGCCCCTCTCGGCCCGCAGCGCGGCGAGCCGTGGCGTCACGTGATCCGCGAGCGCCCCGGTCGCGTCGAACGACGACGAGAGCGTCAGCGCCAGATCTGCGAGCCCGGCGTCGCAGGCGCACGCGGCGTGCAACGCGGGCCGCCTGTCTCGCCCTGCCGCGAGCCAGCTGCGCAGGCGCGCCGCGGCGTCGAGCGCGGCCGCCACCTCTCTCAGCTCGGACGCGGACAGCGTCGCGCCGATGCGCGCGCGCTCGAGCGCCTCGTCGACGTCGGGCAGCGCGCCGAGCGGGAGCGGGTCGCCCTCGGCCAGCGCGTCCATCGCCTCGCGGACCTCGGCGCGCGCGCGGCCCCACGCGTCGCCCGAGAGCCGCCCCAGCGCGAGCGCCTCGCGCCGCCCGCGGGCGCCGACCGCGCGCGACGCCAGCGCCGCCGTCAGCCTCGGCCACTCGAGGTCCGACAGCGCGTCGACGGTCACGCCTGCTCGATCAAGAAATGGAGGTTCGCCGACGTGATGGGTTTGGAGAGATCTCCCTGGGTCACCTCGGCGCGCACGTTGACGACCCTGCGCCCCTTGCGCGTGATGACGGCGCGGCACTCGGCGTCCTCGAGCCTCCCGACGCGCGGATAGTCGATCGTCAAGGTGACGATCTTCGGGAGCGCCGCGCCGTCGAGCTCCCACAGCACCTGCAGCGCGCCGGTCGTCTCGAGCAGCCCCGCGAGCGTCCCGCCGTGCAGCGCCGGCACCGCCGGGTTGCCCACGTGCGACGGCAGGAACCGCATCGTGCAGACGATCCGCTCGCCATCGAGCCGAGCGTCGATGTTCATCCACGCGAGGTACGGGATCGACGCCGCCAGCGCCGAGAGGTCACCCGACGCCCGCGCCGCGATGACGGCGTCGCGCAGGCTCATTCGTGGGCCTCCGCGATCGGGATCGAGCGGCTCACCATGATGAAGGTGCCGGAAGAGCTCGCGATCGGCGCCTCGGGATCGTCATGAAACGCGACCGCGCGCGTGAACGCGATCTGCTTGGTCACCTTGTAGCAAGTGGCGCGGGCGACGACCTCCCTGCCGGGCGTGGCCGGCTTCAGGTAGTCGATGCGCAGATCGAGCGTCGCCACGCCGACGGCGCGCCGGAACTTCAAGAACACCGACGCGCCGCTCGTCGCGTCGAGCAGCGCCGAGATCGCCCCGCCGTGGACGACGCCCGTGTCGGGATTGCCGACCAGGTGCGCGGCGTACGGGATCGCGATCTCGGCCATGCCGTCGCCGTAGTCTCGGAAACGAAAGCCGAGCGCGCGGTTGTGCGGCACGAACTCGGAGAAGACCTCGTCGAGCCGTCGGATGAAGGCGTCGCGCGACTCTGGGCTTGGATCGCTCACGCCGCGAGCGACTACCACGGCGAGCGCCGCGCTACTCGACGCCGAAGGTCGCGTCGTACGCGGGCTGCCCGCCCCGCTTCGCGCGCGCGACGGCGTCGAGCGTCGCGGCGATCTCGGCGAACCTCGTGCGGCCATCGGTGTGGATCACCGCCCGCGTCGGTGACGTCGGCTCGGGCGACGCGGCGGCGTCGCGGGCGAGGGCCTCGGCGAGCGCCGGGTACGACGCGCCCGCGCCAATCATGACCTTCGCCCGAGGGACCACGTAGCTCCGCTCGACCGCGTTGCCCTGCTTCCACGCGACGCTGAAGCGCTCCTCCTCGACCGTGACGTGGACCGACGGGCTGAGCTTCGACGCGCACCCGCCGCACGTGCTCTGACCGGGGGCGGCCGCGGTCGCGGGCAACCTCGACCACGCCGACCACACGGCGGAGAGGATCAAGAACGTGATCGTGCACACGAGCAGATCGATCATCGGGACCATGTTGATCTCGGCGTCCACCGCGCGACCGCGCCCTTCGCCCGAGAGGTTGGACAGGGACATGCTTCGTACCTCCGGGGGGCGATGACAGCGAGCACGAGGCCGCGGTTCCCTGCACCACATTCTTCGAACGCAGCGCGAAAAGTGTGGTGCGATGGGACGTGCTCCGCGCGCGCTCCCGCCCCTCGCTCGACCGCCCTGGCGTCGCTCGTGTCAACGGTCTCGCCGAGTCCGCGGCCGCGCGCGCGCGCCACCGCACCATCTCGATCGCGCGCGCGATGCCGGGCGCCGACGCTGCGCGCTTCGCCGAGCTGGTGCTCGCCGCGAGGGACGCGTGGACGCCGGCCTTCGGAGCAGAGCAGTGGTCGCTCGGACGCGCATTCTACACCCACCTCGAAGAGGGCCTCGACGGCGAGTACTTTCGCGGCGCGGCGGCCTCCGACGCCGAGGTCGAGGCGCGGGCTCCAGGTCTCCAGGCCGCGGTGATCGACGTGGCCGCGCGCGCGCTCGGAGAGAGGGTCGTCCGGCGCGCCGGCTTCTGCGGACCGGGGGTCCACGTGTTCCTCCCGGGCGATCCCGTCGCCGAGCGGGGCGGCGTCGTGCATTTCGACACGGAGGGGCTCACGCCCGCGCAGCTGGCCGCTCGAGCTCCGGCCGCGACGCTCGTGCTGATGCTGCGGCCCGCGCTCGAGGACGGCGGCACCACGGTGTGGGACGTCGACTACGCAGGCCGAGATCACGCGACGCACGCCGAGCTCGCCGCGCCGTCGCACACGCTGCGCTACGACGAGGCGGGAGACGCGGCGCTGATCGACGCGTATCGCTTGCATCAGATCCGCCCCTTCTCTGGCGGCCCTCGCGTCTCGGCGACCGCGCACCTGGCGAGGCGTCCGGACGGCGCCTGGGAATGTTGGTTTTGATCACTTGAGCGGCGGCGGGGCGATCACGCCGAGGTTCAGGCCTCCCGGGTACTGGTAGCTCGTGTACTTGCCATAGCCGATCACTTGCAACCCCACGGGAAGGTCGGACTCCAGCACGTGCGCGCCGCTGTTGCCGGGGGCCAGCTTGACGCGCACCGAGCCGTAGCCCGAGCTGATCTGTGCCGCGGGCGCGCCGAGCGGCGCGCCGTCCAGCGTCAGCTTGGCGTCCATCGGGGCCACGATGTCGGCGTAGCTCTCGTCATAATCATCCGGGGCGAGGAACACGTATCGCGTTCGATACTGCTCGACCGCGACAGCCAGCGACTGCGACGGGTCTCCGAGCTGGTCACCGGTCGTCGGCCCCGCGCCCAGCTGGTACGACGCGACCATGAACGCCTGGTCGCCCACGACCTCGAAATCGTCGCCGACGACGCCGAGCTCGACCACCTCGCCGGCGTTCAGCGTCGAGGGCCCCGCCGGGTTCGCGCCGGGGTACGTGAGGTTCGTTCCGTCGACGTTGCCAAATAGCTTCACGACGTGCCCCATCGACACGCCGCCGGGACCGCTCGGGAAGGTGACGAAGTATCGTCGCCCCAGCGTCTCGGCGGGGAGCACGCTCTCCTCGAGGTGATCGCAAGCGACGCGGTCCGCGGGCACGTTGGCGCAGGCGATCCCGCTGAGGACCTGGATCGGCGCGCTCGCTTGCAGCAGCGTCCCGCTGAGGTCGACGCCGACCGCGCCCTTGCCGACCAGCAGCGCCACGTCGCCTCGATCGAGCGTGAAGCTCGTCGCGCCGCCCGCGGGGATCTCGGGGAGCCCTCCTCCCTTCGCGAGGGCGGCGGTCTTCGACAGCTTCACTTGCACGGACGTGCCGTCGACGGTCGCGGTGACAGCGACGTAGGGCGGGTAGAGATAGCCGCCCGTGGGGCTCGTGTCGTCGACGCTCTGCCACGCGACGGGCCCCGCGATCCTGTAGTTGCCGGTCAGCGCCGTCGCCGGCAGCA
>CAUJFL010000166.1 GCA_963169165.1 Myxococcota bacterium
GCGCCCGCGTCGCCTCCGGCCCCCGCGTCGCCTCCGGCCCCCGCGTCGCCACCTGCGCCGCCGGCCCCCGCGCCCGCGTCACCACCTGCGCCGCCGGCCCCTGCCGAGCCACCCGCGCCCGAGGCGCCCGCGGCGCCGCAACCCGAGGAGCAGGCCTTCTGCGCGCGCGACGCGCACTGGCCATCCCACTTCACGTCGCAGCAGTAATCGTCGACGTCGCACACGGTCTTCGAGCAGGTCGAGCACGAATATTTCAGCGGCTCGCCGTGCGAGACGCACGCGTCGGCGCAGATCGGCGCGCCGGTCGAGCCGCCGCTCCCGCCGCTGCCCCCCGCGCCGC
Organism: Myxococcota bacterium; assembly: GCA_963169165.1. Lineage (GTDB taxonomy): Bacteria > Myxococcota_A > Polyangia > Polyangiales > Polyangiaceae > JADLFU01. The sequence goes on from CAUJFL010000166.1 coordinate 341, forward strand.
CGCCGCACTTCGTGCACATCGATTTCGCCTTGTTCGCGCAGATGTCATCCCAGGCCGTCTTGCAGCAGAAGGGATCGGCCGCGCAGACCTCCGTCGAGCACTCGTCGCAGCTCGCCTGCATCGGATCGCCGTAGACCGCGCATGGATCGTCGCAGATCGGGGTCTTGCCGCCGGTCGACCCGCCGCTGCCGCCGCTGCCTGGCAGGTTGCAGCTGAGCCCGCAGAAATCCTGGGCGAGCTCGACGCACGAGAGCGACCACTTGGTCGTGCAGCAGCCGGGGCTGAGATCGCAGACGTCGGCGACGCACGAGTCGCACGACGGATCGTAAGGTTTGGTCGAGGTGACGCAGGGATCGCCGCAGACCTGGCCGCTCGACGGTCCGCCACCGTTGCCGAAAGGATCGGCCCCCGCGCCTCCACCGCCGAACGGATCGACCCCCGCGCTGTTGCCCTTGCCGGCCACGCCGGCCGCCTTGCCGCCCATCCCCGCCCCGGAGGCGCCCGCGACCCCCGCCGCGCCGCCCCCGCTGGCTCCGGCCACCCCCGCGGCGCCGGTCGCCATCCCGCCCGCGCCGGCGGGCGACCCCCCCTCCTCGAGCATCGCGTCCCGGGCGTTCGCCGAGGCGCACCCCACCGCAACCAACATGAAGCCGACCGCCAGACCAAATCGCGAAGTCATGACCGAGACCACCTTGCCCCCGGGTGACGCGGCGACACTCGCGCGTACGAACGAACCCCGAGAAGCGCGGCGCTCTACACCCGTTCACCTGGGTTGAGGTAGTGAAAAGTTGCACCCTGTGCGGACGAGCCGTGGCGCGCGCTCGACTTCGCGAGGCCGACGCGACGTGGTAGCGCGCGCGCATGCCCGATCCCGGCGTCGGCCCCGACCCTGAGGCGCCGCCGCTCGTGCGACCGGGCAATCCGCCGCGGCTCGCGCGTGGCGGCGCGCTGTTCGTCGTGGGCGCAGCGGCCGCGGTCGCGGCGATGAGCGCGACTCCCCGCCTCGCGCATGGCCTCGCGCTCGGGGCAGCGGGGTGCCTGGCCGCGTCGCTCGGCGTGGTCGACCTGCTCGGTGGGTTCGACGAGCGCGCTCGACCGGTGACTCGCGCGCGACTCGGCGCGCTCGGCGCGCTCCCGGCGCTGTGGACGCTCGCCGCGGGCGCGATGTGGATCTCGCTGCGGCTGTCGGTCGCGGGGAGGCTCTCGGTGCTGGCGAGCGGCGCGCTCGTGACGACCAGCTTCATCGCGCTCGTCGCGGCGACGTTCGCGGTGGGTGAGCGGCTCGGCCCGTGGGCGCTCGACGAGCGAGGCGAGCGCCGCCCCCTGTGGAAGCGACAGGGCTTCTGGCTCTGCGCCGCGGCGTCGATCATCGCGCTCCCGACGCTCGGATCGCACTCGCTGACCGATCCCTGGGAGACACACTACGGAGAGGTCGCCCGCGAGCTCCTGTCTCGCGACGACTGGATCAGCACGTGGTGGGCGCAGGAGGGCTGGTTCTTCTCGAAGCCGGTGCTCAACTTCTGGGTCCAGGCGCTCGCGATGGCCGCGCTCGGCGTCAACTTTCATCCGGGCCAGATGCTCGCGCCGGTCGACGGGCTGATCCCGCGCCCCGAGTGGGCCGTGCGCCTGCCGATGTTCGCGCTCGCGCTGCTCGGCTCGTATCTCCTCTACAAGGGCGTCTCGCGGGCGTTCGGTCGGCGCGCGGGGCTGCTCGGCGGGCTGGCGCTGTGGACGATGCCGCAGTGGTTCTTCTTGAGCCACCAGACGATGGCCGACATGCCCTTCGTCGCGTCGATGGCGGGCGCGATGGGGCTGTTCTTGCTGGGGCTCTTCACCGACGCCGAGGCCGAGGCGCGCGTGTTCGCGATCCGTGCGCCGCTCGGCGAGCTGCGGCTCTCGGCCTTCACGTGGCTCGCGTTCGTGCTCGCGCTCGCGGTGCTGCCGCAGATCTTCTACCTGCTGTCGCGCAACGTGACCTTCGACGTCGCGGCGCGCGCCGCGTGGCTGCACGGCGACACCTTCTGGGCGGGCTCCTTCGGAAACTGCAGCCTCCCAGGCAACGATCCATGCAGCCTGCACCGGCCCGCGAACCTGAAGCTGCAGCCGTGGCTGCAGGGCGTCGGGTGGCTCGCGGCGCTCTCGGTGGCGCTGTGGGCCTCGCGCGGCGAGCGACGGACCTCGCGGCTCGCCTTCCTCGGCGCGTTCCTGTGCGTGGGCGCCTCGACGCTCGCGAAGGGCCCCGCGGGGCTCGTGCTCGTGGTGGCGTGCGCGGGCGTGTACGTGCTCGTGACGGGGCGCCTGCGAGATCTGTCGCGAATGGAGCTCGTGGTGGGGATCGCGATCGTCGCGTGCGTCGCCGTGCCCTGGTACCTCGCGATGCACGTGCGGCACGGCCCGCAGTTCCTCGATCGCCTGATCTTCCACGACATGTGGAAGCGCGCGCTGACGCACGTGCACGACACCAACGAGGGCGACGACACCTCGTTTCGCTTCTACGTGTGGCAGCTCGGCTACGCGCTGTTCCCGTGGATCGGCCTCGTGCCGTCGGCGGTGTTCGCCTTCGCGCGGCGCGCCGACGACGACGAGGAGACGCGAGGCGACGCGTCGATCCTGCTCGCGACGTGGTTCGTGTTCGCGTTCGCGCTGTTCTCTGTGATGCTCACCAAGTTTCACCACTACATCTTCCCAGCGGTGCCGCCGGCCGCGATGCTCGTGGGGGTGCTCGCCGATCGGTGGCTCGGTCGGGGCGCGAAGCCGCTCGCGCTGGCCGTGTCGGCGGTGGCCGGCGCCCTCATCGCCTACGGCGCGTACCGCGTGCTGCCCGGACAGCTCGACGGCTGGCGCGGCGAGCACGGGTGGTTGCGCCCACCCAACCTCGCGCTCGCCTTCACGGCGCTCTCCACCGGCTGCGCGCTGGCCGGCTGGGTCGGCCTTCACACCTGGCGCGACGAACCCGGCGCGGAGCGAGACCCGCGCGTCACCGCGTTCGGCGCGATCGTCGGCGCGTCGCTGCTCGCGCTCGTCGCCCGTGATCTGGTCGTGCGCCCCGAGAACGACGTGATCGGTGAGGCGCGCCTCCTGCAGCTCTTCACTTACAACTATCGGCGGCTGTTCCCCGAGCACCTCGACTTTCGAGCCCTGCTGCTCGGCGTGTCGATCGGCGCCGTCGTGGCGCTGGCGGTCGCGGCCGTGCCCCGCCTTCGCACCGTCGGCCTCGGGATGCTCACCGGCGTGTCGCTCACCTTCGCTGTGTGGGGATTGTGGGCATATTTCCCGAAGACCTCACCGCACTGGGGACAGCGCGAGACGATCGCCGCCTACTACGCGCGGCGCGCCAGCCACCGCGAGCCGCTCGTCGCGTTCCAGATGAACTGGAAGGGCGAGAATTTCTACACCGGCAACCACGTGCCCGCGTTCGTCTCGTCGGGCGAGAAGTTCAAGGCGTGGATGAGGGAGCAGCGCGCGCGCGGGACGCGCGTGTTCTTCTTCACGACGGAGCACGGCCGCGTCGGGAGCCTGCGGGCCGAGCTTGGCAACCCTCCCCGCTTCGAGACGCTGACCGACAAGAAGCTCAACAACAAGTTCGCGCTCGTGCGCGTGGTGTTCGGCGACTGACGCTCGGGGCCCGGCCGAGCGAGCGCGGGCCGCCCCGATCTGGCGAACGGACCGCGTCCCGCTCGTTGATCCTGCGCGAACCCTGTGCGCGGACCCTCAGTATTGGAAGCCGAAGCGCGCCATCGCCACGTGCTGCGGACCGGGGCGGTGGCCGCGCGCGTCCTCGAGCGCCTTGCCGGGAAACAGGACGCCTGCCTGCGCGCCGAGCTGCGCCTTCATGCCGAAGTCGAGCGGGACACGCCACTCGGCGCCGCCGTCGACCTCGACGCCGAGATCGCGGCTGCGGGAGGGGCCGCCGTCGGCGTTGACGTATTTGCCCTGCACCGCGGCCTGGTACGGATCGACGACGTCGGCCGTCGCCGACGCGAACAGGATCCCCGCCTTCAGATCGAGCGCGCGCGTGGGGCGGACCACGACGGTGGGGTTCACGTAGGTGGCGCCTGCGATCCCGCCGTTGGTCGGCAACCTGTCGACGCCGGGGGGCGCGCGGTTGAGCAGCAACGGGTCGGACGCCGCGGTGGCGGCGCGCGCGCTCTTCCAGGCGAGCACGTGATCGAACAGCACGAGGCCCACGTTGAAGTTGGGGTTCATGACGAACCGGCGGGTGGCGCCGTCGTAGGGATCTGCGTCGCCGGTCGCGTATCCCCACCCGACGGCGGCGGTGAGGTCGGCGAAGCGTTCGACCTGTCCCTTGGCCTCGTGCGCGAAGCCGAGCCGCGCCGCCGCGCCGAAGGTCCGCAGCCGCTCGGGCTCGCCTGACTTGGCCTCGTCGACGGAGCGCAGGAGGTTGGTCGTCCCCCACACCCCGGCGGCCTCGGCCTCGCCGAAGAAGAACCCGGAGACACCCTTCGCGCGGCGGTGAAACCGGCCGTTGACGTCGAGCGCGCGGATCCGGAGGTACTCGCGGTACGCGGCGGGCTGCGGCTGATCGGTGTCGCGATCGTGGCGCTGGTCGCGGAGCGCGAAGAACGCCCCGAGCTGGTCGTGCTCGTCGCCGACGACCGTGCCCACGAGGGCTTGCAGCGCGCGATCGCCGTCGGCGAGCGACGCGTTCGCGTCGCGAAACACGACGTCCCCCGCGACGAAGAGGGCCCACGGCGAGCCCTTGCCGAGCGGCCTCGTCGCGAACAGCGCGCGCTCGGAGATGTCGCCGCGCGAGTAGTCGCCGAACAGGCTCGGGTGGTTGCCGTCGTTCGCGAGCATGCCCATGCCGAAGTGGTTGGGCTGGTGGCCCACGCGCAACAACCCGACCGGCGTCCACACGTCGACGTAGAGCCAGCGGGGATCGATCCGCGCGGGGTTCTGCTCGTCGTACGGCTCGGTGGCGAGGCCGACGTCGCGCGTGGTGTCGCCGACGAAGCCGCGCGGCATGTCGATCTGACCGACCAGCTCGACCTTGTCCGAGAGCTGCGCGTGGAGCTCGAAGCGGTGCCAGTGCAGCAGATATCGGCGGCGGCCGAGCGACGTCGCGTCGGGCTGGGACAGCGGCGCGACCAGCGGCACGTTGGACGAATCGACGCCGCGCAGCTGGTACTCGCCGTGCATCTCGACGCGGATCACGCCCGCCTCGAGCGGCTTGAACGCGGCGCGGCCGGTGTCGAGGTCGAACCTGTCGAGCCAGCCCGTGTCGGCGCGCGAGGCCGACGCCCACGCGGCGACCGTCATCGCCGCCCTCCACGCGCGGACCGAGCGGCGCATCAGCGCGCGATCGGCAGGCGCACGCGGCCCTGCCCTCCCGAGCGATCGATCACGAGCTCACCCGCGTCGGCCGCCTCGCGCGCGGCGTGGAGCACGCTGATGCGATCGGCGAGGCGCTCGGCGATCCGCACCATCTCCCTGGACACATCGAGCTCGGGCGCCGCCTTCACGACCGGTGTCCCCGCGTCGCCCCACTGGCGCGCGCGCGGATCGAGCGGGAGCTTGCCGAGCAGCGGCGCCTCGGCGAACTCGGCGACGGCCTGCCCTCCGCCAGCGCCGAACAGCTCGTGCCTCTGGCCCGACGGATCGACGAAGTAGCTCATGTTCTCGACCACGCCGAGCACGGGGATGTCGACCTTCTTGCACATCGCGACCGATTTGTAGACGTCCTGCAGGGCGACCTCCTGCGGCGTCGTCACGATGACCGCGCCGGTCGCCGCGACCCGCTGCGAGAGCGTGAGCGCGATGTCCCCGGTGCCGGGGGGCAGATCCAGGATCAAGTAATCGAGCGGGCCCCACTCGACGTCCTTCAAGAACTGCATCAGCGCGCCCGCGAGCATCGGCCCGCGCCAGATGACGGCGCTCTTGGGATCCTCGAGCAGGAACCCGATGCTCATCAGCTTCACGCCGAAGCGCTGCAGCGGCTCGATCCGCGCGCCGTCCTTCGAGATCGGGCGGCCCATGACGCCCATCATCGTCGGGATGCTGGGCCCGTAGATGTCGGCGTCCAGCAGCCCGACGCGGCACCCGAACCGGGCGAGCGCCATCGTCAGGTTGGTGGCGACGGTGCTCTTGCCGACGCCGCCCTTGCCGCTCATGACGAAGATGATGTTCGACGCGCTGGGGACGGGATCGTCGTCGCGCATCGTGCGCTTCGGGACCTCGGCGTCCCAGGCGATCTCGACCGACGTCGCGCCGGCCGCGGTGAGCGCCGCGCGCACGTCGTCGCCGATCTTGCCCTTGGCGGAGCCGGGCGAGGTCAGCACGATGCGCAGCGACGCGGCGTCGCCGGCGACGGTAAGATCGCGGATCATCCCGAGCTCGACCAGCGGGCGACCGAGTTCGGGATCGAGGACGGGCGCGAGCGCCTGCTGCAGCGCGGAGAGGGTCGTGGCCATCGCGCGCGCGCTTAGCGCGGCCGGAGATCGAAGCAAAGGCGCGTCACGGCGCCCGCCGCGTGAGCTCGTCGATCCGACGCGCGGCAGCGGCGAACGCCGCGACGGCCGCCGGCTCGACCAGTCGCCGCGTGAGCTCGTCGAGCGCGGGCTGCCCGAGCACGCGACGCGCGAGCGGGTACAGCACGAAGTCTTCCATCTGGATGTGAGGCGCGAGCACGCGCACGTACTCACCCGCCGCGAGGCGCAGCGCCTCCGCGTGCTCGGGCTGGTGGCGGTGAGGGCCGTCGAGCGCGCGAGACATCGACTCTACCAGTTCGCGTCCGCGCACGTGTTGCTTGAGCATGCAGCCCACGGGCGACGCCGAGGGCGGGAGCCCGGCGGCCTCCATCGCCGCGAACAGCCCGTCCTCTTCCTTGGGGTGGTGGGCGCCGTCGACGTGGTCGCGCAAGAACTCGGCAGCCGCCTCGAGCACGTCCACCCTCGGCGGCGGCTCACCGGGCCGGTCGCCGCGCGCGCGCTCGACCGCGCAGAGCACCATCAAGATGTGAAGGTGCTCTTCCATCAACGTATCGATCAGGTCGGCCATCGCCGCGCAGGATGCGTCAGCGCGGCGGGCGGGCGCCCTGCCCCCGGTCAAGTCGGCGCCCAGAAGATGACGGAAGTCATGTCACGACGCGCGGCCGCCGCGTACCCATCGAGCGAGGGGAACGCCCCCGCACGCTCGACCCGCACCCGGCGCCGCGCGCCGACGGAGCCCTGATGGCCGACTCCAAGCTCAACCCACACCCCGACTGTGACGACTGTCCCCTCGGCCGCGCGTCACTTCCAGAGCCCTGTCCGTTTCGTGAGCGCGTCGTGCAGAAGGGCGCGGTGCTGGTGCGACAAGGGCTCGTGCCGCTGTCGGTGACCCGCGTGAAGACCGGCGCGGTGCTGGTGGCGTCGGTCGGTCCCGCGGGCGAGGACGTCGGGTGCGCGACGCGCGGAGAGGGCGCGCTGCTCGGGCTCGAGGCGCTGACCGGAGCGCCGTCCACCTACCAGGCCTCCGCGCAGCAGCGCACCACGGTCTGCGTGGCGTCCGCGGGCACCTTCCGCCACTGGATCGGAGATCTCAACTCGCGCGCGGGCACGATGCTCGATCTGGTGCTGCGCGAGTCGCGCCGCCGCGAGGAGGAGCGCGTGACGTCGTCCGGGAGCGCGCCCTCGCGCGTCGCACGTTATCTGCTCGATCGCGAGCAGAACGGCGGCGAGAAGGTCACCTTCGCGGTGATCGCGCGGATGCTCCGGATGCGCCCTGAGACGCTGTCGAGGGCCATCGCGGCGCTCCGCGAACGGGGGCTCGTGTCGAGGTCACGCGCGCTCGAGATCCTCGATCGCCCGGGGCTGGTCGCGCTGGCAGAGCGCGGCGCCTGACGCGGGCTCACCCGGTCGACAACCGCGCCACGGCGCGCGCCGCCGAGTCGACCGCGCCGAGCGCCGTGCGCGGCACCCCGAACGCGTGGTCGCCAGCGACGGCGACGTGAGGGCACGGCGCGCGATCCTGCCCGAGCGCGAGGCCGTCCTCGTGCAACAGCCCCACGCGCTCGAGCGGGGACGCGCAAGACGCGCCCCAGCGCAGCGACGGGATCGGCGCCTCGGACGCCCACACGTGGGCTTCCCAGGGCTCTCCGTGCGCGACGACCCCATCGGGCCACGCCACGCCGCGGAAGCGCGGAGGTGGTCCGCCGACGATCGTGGGATCGGGCGGCGCGTACGCGAGCCCGCCCGACGCGAGCCCGCCGGTCGCGAGGACGCACGCGTCGAACACGCGCGCGCGCTCGTCGGCGACGACGACCTCGATCCGCCTGGAGCCGACCGAGACCAGCGCGCGCCCGGCGATGCGGTCGACGCCGGGCACGAGCGCGTGGAGGGCCGTGACCAGGCGCTCGCCCGCCGGACCACCGACCGGAGACAGCGTCTCGCCGACCTCGACGCCCGCCGCGCGCGCGAGCTCGTCAGCGCGCGATCGCGAGGCGCCGAGCCACGGCCCCACGAGCAGCGCGTCGAAGTCGGCGACGCGCCTCGCGGCGGCGATCCGGGCGGCGCACCACGAGAGACGCGATGGGTCGTCGAGCAGCGCGGCGAGGTCTCCGGGCGGCCACGTCGCCTCGCCGCTCGCGCGGAGCCACTCGACGTCGACCGGAAAGAAGCTCGCGCCCATGCGACGCGCCGCGGGCTCGGCGCCGAGCGACGCCGCGAGCGCGTCGGCGTCCCAGCCGTCACGCGCGACCCTCGCGACGCCGATCCGCGCGCCCGGTCGGACCCCGACGTCGAGCACCGCCGCGTCTCGACCGCGAGCAGGCCGCAGCACGCCAGCCGACGTGCACACCCACGCGCGACGCCGCTCGTCGACGCGCCACACCCCGAGCGCGTCGACCAGCTCACGGACGCGCGCGCCGATCCGCTCGGTCGCCGGTGCGTGTTCCCACGGCGCGAGATCGACGGCGCCCGAGGTCCAGGCCGACGCGCCCGCGCCCGCGTCGAAGAGCGTGACCTCGGCGCCCGCGCGCGTCGCGAACCACGCCGCCGCCGTGCCCGCGAGGCCTCCGCCGATGATCGCGAGCCTCACGCGTCCTCGTCTTCTTCGCGTCGCCCGAGGCCCACCTCGGCGCGCAGCGACGCGAGGCCGATCGCCTCCTGGCGCGCCTGCACCGCGCCGAGCGCTGGCGCCCTCCGCGCGGCCTGCGCCTCGAGAAATTGCAGCGCGTGGAGCCTCCCGACGCGCGGCGGCAGGCCCTGCTCGTCGGCCACGATCTGGCCGCAGCGGAGCGCGCACCGGTAGCCTCCGCAGGCGCCGAGGCCGAGGCGGGTGCGCCGCGAGACGTCCGCCACCGTGCGGGCGAATTCGTGGCGGACGACGTGCCTCACCTCGGCCTCGAGCACCGGCTCGCAGGGGCACACCACCGCGCGCTCGGCGGGGCGTCGGAGCACGCGCTCGCACACCCGCTCGGCGTCGCCGCCGTGGCGGTAGACCAGGCGACGCGCGGCCACCGCGTCGCACCCGATTCGCTCGGCGAGCGCGAACGGCTCGACCACGCCGTCACCGCCGGGCAACGGCCGGGTGTGCGTGCTGCACGCGTCGCCACGCCCGACCAGCCTCGCGACGACGTCGGTCGCCTCCTCGGCGAAGAGCCGGTAGCTCGCGAGCTTCCCGCCGACCATCGACAGCATGCCGGGCGCGCCGTGCGCCGCGTGATCGATGACCTCGTGCTCGCGCGAGAGCTTGTCCTCGATCTTGCCCCACGCGAACAGCGACGGCCTCACGCCCGCGTAGGTGCCCATCGCGCGCGCGCCCTTGATCGCCGGGAACACCTTGGCGATCGCCTGCTCGAGATAGCGAACCTCGTCCTCGGTCGCGCAGACGTCGTCGAGGTCGCCGTAGTAGTCATCGTCGGTCGTGCCGAGGATGCTCATGTTCTGCCACGGCTCGAGGAAGATCTGCCGCCCGTCGATCGTCCTCGCGACGATGGCGTAATTGGTCAGCCGTCGATCATAGACGATGTGGATCCCCTTGCCGCCGCGCACCGGCGCGCTGCGATCGGGCAACCGGGCGAGCCCCGTCGTGATCTGCGACCAGGCGCCGGTCGCGCTGACGACGACCCTGGCCGTCACGACGTCGAGCTTCCCGGTGAGCCGGTCGCGCACCTCGACGCCATACGCCGCGCCGGAGTCTTCGCGCCGGAGCACGCGCTGCACGGCGGTGTGGTTCGACACCCGGGCGCCGCAGCGCCGAGCGTCGACCGCGTTGGCCGCGACGAGACGAGCGCCGTCGATGCCCCACTCGTCGAACGTGACGCCGCCGACGACGTCGCCGCGCAGCCCGGGCTCGAGCGCGCGCAGATCGTCGGCCGAGAGCCGCGCGTGGGGCTTGCCTCGCTTCAGCGGCTGGTACTGGTCGTAGGCCTCGAAGAACCCATCCATCAGCGCCAGCATCACGCGCGCCGCCGGCCCCGTCGCCACCGGGAACAAGAACGGGATACGAAACAGCAGGTGCGGCGCGATCGCCTGGATGTACCCGCTGTCGAGGCACGAGCTCTCGGTGACGCTGGGATCGTAGGTGAGGTAGCGCGGCCCTCCGTGGATCATCCCGCTCGAGTTGCCCGACGCGCCGAACGCGAGATCGTTGCGCTCGAACAGCGCGACCTCGAGCCCCCGCAGCGCGGCGTCCCGCGCGACGCCCGTGCCGTTGACCCCGCCGCCGATCACGATGACGTCGACGTCGGGCTTGTCGTTGGGATCGCGGGGCACCGGGCGACGACGTGTAGCGCGCCCGAGCGCGCGTGTCACCGCGGCGGGCTCAGGTCGCCGGCAGCAAGCGAAGGCCCACGACCCCCGCTAGCACCAGCGCGACGCACGCGAGCCGCCCTGGGCTCGCCACCTCGCCAAATTTCACGATCCCCACAATCGAGGAGCCCGCGATCCCGATGCCGACCCAGACGGCGTAGGCGGTGCCTTTCGGGATCGACTTCACGCCGAGCCCGAGGAAGTAGAAGCCCAGCAGCGCGCACGCGAACGTCGCGCCGGTGGCCCAGAGGTTCTTGTAGCCATCGGCGAGCTTCATCGACACGGTCAGCCCGATCTCGAACACTCCGGCGACGACGACGTAGAGCCACGGCATGCCGCGCATGGTGCCCGGCGACGCCGCGCGCCGAAAGCGTGATCTAGCGGCACGCGGCGGACTCCTCGGCGATGGTCGCGGCCCTCACGCAGAGGTACGCGAGCTCGATGGCGCGGCGCTCGGCCCCGTGCGGGTCGGACGCGGCGAGCGCCTCGATGAGGGCGCGGCGCGACGCCTCCACGGCGCGCGCCGTCACGTTGGCGCGGCTGAGCTTGTCGTCGTGGCACTCGACGGCGGCGCCGCGCTTGCGGGCGTCGGAGAGGCGGGCCCGCGCGACGTTCGCGAGCCGGACGCTCCGCGCCGCGACCTCGTCGGCGAACCTCTTGCGCTCGGCCTCGGTCGTCGGCGCGTCGCAGCCGCTCGCGAGCGGCCCGCGCTCGGTCGTCGACGCATCGGGAGTCGGTGCAGACTCGCCCGAGCGGGCCCCCGACGCGGCCTGACTCGCGCAGGCGCTCCACCCGAGGAGCGTCATCGCGAGCGTGGCGGGACGCGCGAGCCTGGCCGTGCGCGCGAGCATTTGGGGGCGAGCAGTATACACGGTTTCGTGGCTGCGGGGCGACCATGACAAGGGTGCGATAGATTTGCGTGCTCCAGGCGGATCGCCCTTGAGGTCGGGGTTTGTTCCGCGCGATCATGCCCGCCATGGCCCACTCCCTCTCGTCCTATACGCTTCGCGCTCTCCCTCCAGCGTTCCTCGCGGCCCTCGTCCTCGCAGCTTGCGGAGGCTCGGGCGAGACCGCGTCCTCCTTGCCAGGCAGCGGCGGCGCATCGGGCGCCACGGGCAAGGCGGGCAACGGCGGCACGGGCGGCAAGGCCACCGGAGGCGCGGCGGGCTCTGCCGGCAAGGCGGTCGGAGGCGCGGCGGGGAAGGCTGGCGCGGGAGGCGCGGGAGGCGCGGGAGGCGCGGCGGGCGCGGCGGGCGCGGCAGGTAAATCAGGAGCGGGCGGGATGTCGGGCGCGGCCGGCAAGAGCGGCGCCGCCGGGCAAGCGGGCCAGGCGGGCGCGGCCGGAAAGGGCGCCGCAGGTCAGGCGGGCGCGGCCGGGAAGGCCGGCGCGAGCGGCGCCGCCGGACAGTCCGGCGCGGCAGGTCAAGCGGGCACCGCGGGTCAGGCGGGCGCGGGCGGCGCGGCCGGGTGCCAGACTTGCCAGACGCTGGGTGCCAACTGCGGCGCCGTCGGCGACGGCTGCGGCGGGGTGCTCCAGTGCGGGACTTGCACCACGCCCGGAGAGACCTGCAACGGCGGAGGCACCCCCAACGTCTGCGGCAAGCCGCCCTGCGTGCCGACCACCTGCGCGAGCCAGGGCATCGCCTGCGGCCAGACCGGCGACGGCTGCGGCAGCCTGTTGCAGTGCGGCGACTGCGTCGCGCCGGAGACGTGCGGCGGCGGCGGGGTCAACGGCCAGTGCGGGCAGACCCAGGCGTGCGTGCCGAAGAGCTGCGCCGATCAGGGCCTCTCGTGTGGCCCCGCCGGCGACGGCTGCGGCGCCCAGCTCGACTGCGGCTCGTGTCCTCCGTCCCAGCCCTGCGGCGGCGGCGGGGTCAACGGCAAGTGCGGCGCGCCCGTCTGCGTCCCGAAGACTTGCGCGACGCTCGGTCAGACCTGCGGCCCGGCGTCCGACGGCTGCGGCGGGCTGCTCCAGTGCGGCACGTGCAACCTCCCCGAGAAGTGCGGCGGTGTCACGAGCGGCAAGTGCGGCGTCCCCACCAACTGCACCGGGCTCTGCCTGCAGCAGGTGACCTGCCCCGGCGGCGGCACGACGAGCATCTCCGGCACGGTCTACGCGCCGAACGGCGTCGACCCGCTACCGAACGCGGTTGTCTACATTCCTAACGGCGTGGTGCAGCCGTTCCCCGCCGGCGTCTCGTGCGACGCGTGCGGCGCGAGCGCGTCGGGCAACCCGCTCGTCACGGTCACCACGGGCTTCGACGGCAAGTTCACGCTGCAGAACGTCCCGGTCGGAAACAACATCCCGCTGGTCGTGCAGCTCGGCCGCTGGCGCAAGCAGTCGACGATCACGACGATCGCGGCGTGCAACAACACCGGCGTGCCGAAGGCCAACACCACCCTGCCGACGGAGCAGGCGGAGGGCGACATCCCGAAGATGGCGTTCGCCACGGGCAAGGTCGACGTCCTCGAGTGCGTGTTCCGCAAGATCGGCATCAAGGACAAGGAATTCACCCGCTCGAACCAGGGCGGCCGCATCCACATCTACACGGGCAGGTTGGCGCCGGGCGCCGACGCGGGCGGTGGCACGGCCGGCCAGGACACCCTGACAGGCACCCAGGCGCAGCTCGATCAGTACGACATGGTGCTGTTGCCCTGCCAGGGAACCAACAACGCAGATCAGGCGCCCACGGCCGACCGCGCCCGCATGAAGGCGTACCTCGACAAGGGCGGCCGCCTGTTCGCCACTCACTACAGCTATCGCTGGCTCCACCCGGCCGACACCTTCGACGCGGCCGCAGACTGGCACGTCGGGACGTCTTCGTTCCCCGACCAGACGGGCTACATCAACATGACCTTCCCGAAGGGCTCGGCGCTCGCGCAGTGGCTGCAGCTGGTCGGCGCGTCGACGACGCTGGGCGAGATCCCCATCGAGGTGCTGCGCCGCAACGTGGACGGCGTGACCCCGCCGACCCAGCTGTGGATGTCGATCCAGAACGGCACCCCGATGCACATCACGTTCAACACGCCGCTCGGCGTCCCCGCGGCGCAGCAGTGCGGCCGCGTCGTCTACTCGGACTTCCACGTCGAGAACCACAACGACGCGTCGGGCATGGACTTCCCCACCGAGTGCGCGGCCGGCCCGATGACGCCTCAGGAGAAGCTCCTCGAGTTCATGCTCTTCGATCTCGCGTCGTGCGTGACGCCCGACGTGCCCAGCTGCACCCCGAAGACCTGCGCCGATCTCGGCCTGCAGTGCGGGCCCGCGGGCGACGGCTGCGGCAACCTGATCCAGTGTGGCGACTGCCCGCCCGGCCAGACCTGCGGCGGCGGCGGCACCCCGAGCGTCTGCGGCGCCCCGTCGTGCACGCCCAAGACCTGCGCCGCGCAGAACATCCAGTGCGGCCCCGCCGGTGACGGCTGCGGCAACCTGCTGCAGTGCGGAACGTCCACCACGGGCCAGACGTGCGGCGGCGGCGGCACCCCGGGCGTCTGCGGCACCGGCGGCTGCACCCCGCGCACGTGCGCCGACGCGGGCGTGCAGTGCGGGCCCGCGGGCGACGGCTGCGGCAACCTGCTCGCGTGCGGCGACTGCCCGTCGGGCCAGACGTGCGGCGGCGGCGGGACGCCCGGCGTCTGCGGCGCTCCGTCCTGCACCCCGAAGACCTGCCTCGAGCAGGGCGTCTCGTGCGGCCCCGCGGCCGACGGCTGCGGCAACCTGCTGCAGTGTGGAGACTGCGTCGCGCCCCAGACCTGCGGCGGCGGCGGCACGCCGGGCGTCTGTGGCAACGCGAAGCCGTTAGCCAAGTGAAATAGTCGCCACGGGCCTCGGCGCGAGCGCGTCGGGGCCCGACGGCTTTTTGTCTCGCGCTTCTTTGCGCTCGCGCCGCCGCGAAGCGTGGTGATAGCTTGATAGGGATGCGCATCTCTCGCCTGCTCTCCGGGATCACTTGTTGTGGCTGTCTCGTGCTGGTCGCCTGCGGCGGCGGAGACGACGAGGACGCGCCGCCCGTCGGTGGCACCGGCACGGCGGGGGCTGGCGGCGGCAAGGCGGGCGCGGGCGGCAAGGCGAGCGGAGGGTCGAGCGGCAAGGCCGGCACGGCGGGGACCAGCGGCGGAGGCGCCGCTGGCAAGGGCACCGGAGGCGCCACCGCTGGCACGGGAGGAGGCGGCGGTGCCAAGGCGGGGAGCGGCGGGAGCGGCGGCGCCAAGGCTGGCAACGGGGGCACGGCTGGCACCGCGGGCATCGGCGGCGCGGGTGCTTCAGGCAAGGGTGGCGCGGGTGGCGCGGTGGCGGGCAGCGGCGGCGCGGGTGGCCCGGGAGCGGGGAGCGGCGGCGCGGCAGCCGGCAGCGGCGGCGCGGGAGCGGCTGGCGCGGGAGCGGCGGGAGCGGGCGCAGGCGGCGCGGGAGCCGGCAGCGGCGGCGCTGGCGCGGGCGCGGGCAACGGCGGCGCCGGGGGAAGCGGCCCCTGCGCTGGCAAGCTGGACGGAGCGTCGTGCGACGACGGCGACGCCTGCACGACAGCGGACACTTGCAGCGGAGGAGCCTGCGTCCCCGGCGCGCCCAAATCCTGCGCCGCTCAGGATCAGTGTCACGACGACGGCACCTGCGATCCCGCGACCGGCCTGTGCTCGACCCCGGAGAAGGCCAACGGCGCGAGCTGCTCGGACGGAGACGCCTGCACAAAGACAGACACATGTCAAGCTGGAGCGTGTGTCGGCGCGAACCCGGTGGTGTGCCCGGCCGCCCAGGTCTGTCACACACCAGGGGTGTGCGACCCGTCGACGGGGGTGTGCGCCCCGCCCATGGTGGCGCCGAACCTCACCCCCTGTGACGACGGCGACGCCTGCTCGGTCAACGACTATTGCATCGCGGGGTCGTGCTTCGCGGGCGCGGCCAAGGCCTGCCCCTGGACCGATCCCTGCCACAGCGGCTCCTGCAACCCATCCAACGGCGCGTGCGAGGCGGTCGCGGTCCCCAACGGCGATCCCTGCGTCGACGGCGACGTCTGCTCGACCGGTGACACCTGCACGGCGGGCGTCTGCGACGGCGCGACCAAGTGCGGGGCGCCCGGCTCCGCCACCGTCGTGATCAGCGAGGTGCGCACCCGCCTCGGCAGCGACAACAGCGACGAGTTCGTCGAGCTCTACAACACGACCAGCGCCGCCATCGACATCTCGGGCTGGAAGCTGAACGGTTCGAACAATGGCAACTCGGTCAGCACCCGCGCGACCGTCCCGGCCGGCAAGTCGATCCCGGCGCACGGCCACTATCTCTTCGCCCACACGCAATACTCGGGCAGCGTCGCCCCCGATCAGCCGCGCTACACGACCGGGATCTCGAACGACGGAGGAGTCGCGATCGTGGACGCGAGCAACAACATCGTCGATCGGGTCGGGTTCGGCGCCTCGGCGACGTACCGCGAGGGCACGCACCTCCCAGCGCTCGTGTCGGCCGACATGGTTTGTTACGAGCGCCTCCCCGGCAGCGGGCACGGCAGCCCGATCGACACCAATAACAACGTGGTCGACTTCTTCAAGAACACCGCGTGCGATCCGCAGAACAGCGCGTCGGAGCCGACCCCGGCGTTCTCGAACGCGCCGGCGGTGCTGTTCTTCGCGGGCCAGGGGGCCGCGGCCGTTCAGGCGAGCGCGACGATCAGCAACACGCTCACGGGCCCGCTGACTCTGCAGTCTGCGACGCTCTCCGGCGCCAACGCGGCCGAGTTCTCTTTCGTGTTCGCGAGCGCGCTGCCGCAGACGCTGGCCGCGGCCGGAACACTGGCGGTCACGGTCACTCACACGCCGACCGCGAGCGGCCGCCGCTTCGCCACGCTGCTCGTCACGACCGGCGCGGGCGAGACCCGCGCCATCGAGCTGATGGCCGGCGACGTGCCCTGAGCGGCGGCGGCCGACAGGACCGCGACGCCACGGTGGCCGAGGCGCTCCGACGCCACCGCGAGGGCACGCTGAGGGTGCTCGCCACGCTGCGCCGAGCGCGAGGATGATCCGCTAGGCTGCGACCGTGCCCCTCCGCCGAACCATGGTCCTGTGCCTCTCGCTCGCCGGTTGCGGGGGCGACAGCGCGCCGTCGAGCCCTCCGCCGACCGCGTGCTCCGACGTCCTGCGCTGCGGTACCAAGCTCGCGATAGCTCACCGCGGCGGCGGCGCGCTCGAGCCCGAAGAGACGGCGGAGGCGATGGACAACGCGGTCGCGCTCGGCGCGGACGTGCTCGAGCTCGACGTGCACCGCACCGCCGACGGGGTCATCGTCTGCATGCACGACGACACGGTCGACCGCACGACCGACGGCACCGGCAAGATCAAGGACAAGACCTTCGCCGAGCTCCGCGCGCTCGACGCGGGCTACAGGTTCTCTCGCGACGGGGGCGCCACGTTCCCGCGGCGCGGCGCGGGCGTCGTCGTGCCGACGCTCGAGGAGCTGCTGAAGCGCCACCCGACCAGGCCGTTCTCGGTCGAGCTGAAGCAGAGCGCGCCGTCGATCGTCGACGACGTCGTGAAGATCCTGCGCGCGACCGGCGCGTCGTCGCGCGTCGTCGTCGCGTCGTTCTCCGACGTGGCCATCGCGGAGCTGCGCCAGGCGGCCCCCGACATCGCCACCAGCCTGAGCGCCGGCGAGATGGTCGCGTTCAACGCCCTCGAAGAAGAAGATCTGGCGACCTACCGCGCCCCTGGCGCGTTCTTGCAGGCGCCCGTCAACGCCGTCACGGCCGACAGCCTCGCGCTCGCGCGGCGCCTCGGGTTGCGCGTGCAGGTGTGGACGGTCAACGATCGCGCGAAGATGGACGAGATGCTCGAGCTCGGCGTCGACGGGATCATGAGCGACGATCCCAAGCTGCTCGGTGAGGCGATCGCCGCGCACCGTTGAGGCGTCGCGCGAGGCGCCGATGAGGAGCTTCACGACCCGCGAGCTCGCGCTCAACACGGCACGGATCGCGGCCTCCTACCCCGCGTTCGCTGCGCGCTCGTACGCGCCGCGCGGCGCCGTGCGCGCCTACCAGCTCGCGCTGCTGCAGCGCCTCGTCACGCGCGCGTACGAACGCGTGCCGATCTACACGGAGAAATACCGCGCCGCGGGCGTTCACCCCCGCGATTTGCGAGCGCTCGACGACCTGCCGCGCTTTCCTGCCGTGACGAAGCGCGAGCTCCTCGACGCCGGAGACGGCGCGCTCGCGCGGGGCCTGTCACCGAGCGAGCTGCTCGTGTCGAAGAGCTCGGGCTCGACCGGCGTCGTGCTCGACGTCGTCCACCGGGCGAGCGACGTGGCGATCCAGGGGCTCGCGATGAACCGCCTGCTGTCGATGTATGGCGCGTACTTGCCGTGGCACCGCCTCGTCTACGTCTACACGTCCGAGTACCCGGCGAGGTCCCTCTGGGGGCTCTACCCGATGACGCTGGTCCCGACGCTCTGGCCCGTCGAGCGGCTCGCGGCGCGCCTGCGCGAGCTCGGCCCCGAGTGGCTCGCGTGCTACCCGAGCCACCTCCGCGCGCTCGCCGACGAGCTGGGCCCGCGAGGGGCGCGCGCGCTGGGGCTCCGCGCGATCTCGGTGTCGTCGGAGCAGTCGTCCCAGGCCGAGCGCGGCGCGCTCGCGCGCGCCTTCGGGTGCGGCGTGTACGACGAGTACTCGACGGAAGAGCTCACGCGCGTGGCGGCCCAGTGCCCGCGCGGCACGTACCACCTGTTCGAGGACGTCACGCTCGTCGAGATCATCGACCCCGAGTCGGGCGCGCCGGTGCCAGCCGGGACGCGCGGCGAGGTGGTCGGCACGTACCTGCACAACCACGCGATGCCGTTCATCCGCTATCGGCAGGGCGATCTCGCGCGGCTCGACGAGACCCCGTGCGCGTGCGGGCGGACGTCTCGAGCGCTCGGCGAGCTCGCGGGGCGCAAGCTCGACAGGTTCTTGCTCCCCAGCGGCCGCGTGCTGACCTCGGGCTGGCTGCTCGACGCGACGTACAGCTTCTTGTTCGACGTGGGCGCCGATCTTCGGGCGTTCACGCTGACCCAGGAGACGCGCGCGAGGATCGTGATCCGCGTCGTGCCAGGGCGACGCTTTGGCCCCCGGACGGCGAGCGAGATCGAGCGGAGGTTCCGCGAGCTCGCCGGTGAGCCGCTCGACGTCGTCGTCGAGCTCGTCGACAAGCTGCCGCGCGCGGCGGGAGGCAAGCTCTCGCCGGTCGTCTCGTGGGTGGTGTGACGCGCTCAGCCCGCGGCCGAACCCAGCGCGACGAGGGCGAACAATATCAACGCGGCCAGCGACAGCAGGTGCTTGTGCGAGGTCTTCATCACGTCGTCTCCTCCAGCGAGCTCCGTGGACAGGAGAGCACGGCGAGCGCCCACGCCGCAACGCCGCCGCCGAGATCCCATGGGTCCCACGTGCCCGGCAGCAGCCCGCCGAGCTGCCCCAGCTCCCAGCCGACGATCAGCGCGAGCGCCGCCGTCAGCCAGACCGCACGCGCGGCACCCCGGCTCGGCCACAGGAGCGCGAAGAGCGCCGTCAGCGCGTAGGCCCACGCGACGTCGGGGAACACGTCCGCCACGCGCTCCGGCACCCGCGCGATCCACGCGCCCTTCCACGGCAGCCACGCGAGCGCCCACGGCAGCGTGTCGCGGCAGGTCACATACAAAGCGATCCCCGCGATGAGCGGCCAGACGACGTGCGTGAGGAATGGGAGCTCGCGCCGCCGCGAATCGCGCGCGGGGGGC
>CAUJFL010000167.1 GCA_963169165.1 Myxococcota bacterium
CGTGGGCCGCAAGGAGCGGGTCGACGCGAAGAGCGGCATGCCGCTGCGCAACGACGTCGCCGCGTGGATGGGCGCGCTGGGCATCGGCGAGTTCGAGCTCTTCGTCGGCGGTCGCGACCCTGTCGGCGTGCAGGGCGTCGCGGGCGAGGTCCCCGCCATCGTGGTCGGCGCCAACATCAAGAGCCCGCTGTCGGCCCGCGCGCGCGCGGCGGTCGCCCGAGAGGCGTTCGCGCTCCGACGCGGCACGACGATCGTGCGGCTCCGCGACGAGGCGACGATCGCGAGCATCGCCATCGCCGCGTGCAACCTCTGCGAGCTGCGGCTCGACGCCCCCAACTTCGCCATCCTCGGCGACGTGCAGCGCCAGCTGGGCAAGGCGATGTCGCGCAAGGTCAAGAAGATGATCCCCGAGATTTGTCAGGAAATGGTCGCGCGGCGGAGCGACGTCGTGCAGTTCTCGCAGGCCTCGCAGCGCAGCCTCGATCGCGTCGCGGCCCTCGCGGGTGGCGACGCCGCGCTCGTGCTCTGCGATGTCCTCGGTGTCGCGCGCGGCGAGCTGCGCCGCGCCGTCTCGGCGAGCCCGCGCGCCGATCGGCTGCTTCGCTTCGTGCTCTCACCCACCTATCTGCAGCTCCGCGCGCAGCTCGGGATGGGGGTCCGCTGATGTCCGACCCCAAGAACCCCGGCAGCAACGAGTGGGACAACCTGCTCGAGAGCCTCGAGCCCGACGTCAAGGCGCCCAGCGTGCCGCCTCGCTCGGAGACCCCGACGTCTCCCGGAGGAGAGGGCTTCGACGAGCACGACGAGCGGACCGTGATCGGCGTGATCCCTCGCGAGATCATGGCCGAGTCGATGCGCGGCGGCGCCATGCGCGGCGGCGGGCTCTCGCAGCTGCTGTCGCGCGGTCGTGACAGCGAGCCCGCGCCCGAGGTCGAGCCCGATCTCGTCACGTCGGCTCGCGTCCCCCCTCCTCCGCCGCGTCCCGCCGCGCCGCCGCGCCCCGCGCCGCCGCTCCCGAGCAAGGCCCGCGAGGCTCCGTCGCCGGTCGAGGCGCCCGAGCCGCCGGGGGCGAGGCACACTGTCGAGACGCTCCCGTCGCACGGAGACGCCACCGAGCACGAGCGACCGACCGTCCCGCCGCCGCCCGAGCCTCGCGCCGCCGAGCCGTCGAGTGACAGCGTCGGCATCGAGAGCGCGCCCGGCCCGAAGCTCCACGAGCCGGAGCACCGCGAGTTCGAGCCCGATGAGGTCACGATGATCGGGGGCCCGATCCCTCGCGAGCCCGCGCCTCTCGACCCGCAGCCGTCGGGCGGCGAGGCGGCCCCCGAGGTCGTCGTCGCCGAGACGGTCGCTCCCGAGTCCGCTCCGCCGCCGTCTATGCCGCCCGAGCCCGTCTCGCCCTGGAGCGACGAGCGCGACGCGTCCACCCACCTCGGAGAGACGGGGCGCCTCGAGGGCTGGCTCGAGCGCGCGGTGTGGCTCGAGGCCGAGGCGAGGGCGTTCGAAGATCGCGCCGCGCGCGCGCGCGGGCTGCTCGTCGCGAGCGAGCTGGTCGCGATGGCGGGCGATGATGAGCGCGCGAACGCGCTGGCCTCCGAGGCGAAAGAGCTCGCTCCGCAGCACCCGCTCGTCCTCCGCCAGACGCGCGCGAGGGTGACGCGAGAGCGCGAGCTCGACGCGCTCCTCCCGGCGATCGAGGCCGAGGGGCGCAGCGCGCCGACTCCAGCCGCGCGCTTGCACGCAGCGCTGCTCGGCGCCGCGGTGTCCCGCGCGCTCGGCGACGTCGACACCGCGACCAAGCGGCTCGAGCAGGCGGCGCGCGTGGCGCCCGCCGATCCTCGCGCGCACCTCGAGCGCATCTCCGATGAGCTCGCCACCCCCGAGAAGCCGCCGCGCCATCGCCTCCCCGACGCCGCGTCGCTCGCGCCCCTCGCGCAGGCACAGGCCGAGCTCGCCGCGTTGCGTGGTGACCAGCAGGCCACCTCAGACTCTCCCGCCGCGGCGCTCGTGCGCGCGCGCGCGGCCCTCGCTGGCGGCGACGTGGCCGGCGCGGTCGAGCACCTCTCGCGGATCGGTGCGCTGACGGGGGTGGGCGAGGGGGCGACGTGGCTCGCCGCGTCGCTGGCGGCCCCTCACCGCGAGCTGCGCGCGCGGTCGCGTGACCTGCTGACCTCGCTCGTCACGGGGGACGCGGCGACCGAGGCGCGCCGCGCGCTGGCCGCCCGCTCGCTGGAGCTCGGCGACTCGGGCGCGTCGCTGTCGCTCGACGCCGTGGGGTCTCCGTTCTTGCCCGCAGAGCGCGCCGCGCTCGCCGCGCTGCTCGCTCGCCCCGAGGCGCTGGGCGCGGCGTTCGAGCTGACCTCTGGCGTGGCCGCGCCCCTCGGCGCTGCGATCGAAGGAGCAGGCGATGTCCCCGTGCTGCCCGACTCGCTCGGGTCCAGCGACGATCGCGCCGCGGTCGCGCTCGGACGGGCGTTCGCGAAGGACGATCCCGACCCTGCCGCCGCGAGCACGTCCGAGCTCGCCCGCGCGCTCTCGATCGACGCGGCCGTGCGCGCCGGGAATCTCTCGATCGTCTCCTCGCTGCTCGACTCCGACGACTCGCCGGAGCGCGCGCTCGCGGCGGTGGTGGCGGCGTCCGGTGACGAATCGCGCCTCGCCTCGCTCGGGGCCGCGATCATCGCGGCGTCGCCCGACGTCGAGCTGGCGGTTCGCCTCGCGGGCTCCGACGCCGCGCTCGGCGCGCTCGCGGAGCGCATCGAGGACCCGGTTCGTCGCGCGCTCTTGCTGCTCGAGCTCGCTTCGCGCGCAGACGACGAAGAGGGCGAAGACCTGCTCCGTCGAGCGCACGAGGCCGCGCCCGACCTCCCCCTCGCCTCGTCGCTCGGCGCGCACCGGGCCCGCCGCAGGGGCGACGCTGAAGCGCTGGTTCGCTGGGTGAGGGCCCGCCGCGACTCTGCGGCAGATGCGACCGAGGCCGCGCCCGATCTGCTGCGCGAGGCGCTGCTGGTCGCGGGCGACGACGCCGACGCCGCGCGCTCCGCGCTCGCCGACGTCGCGCGCACCGCGCCGAATGATCTCGCGCTGGCCGATCTGGTCGATCGCTTCAACGGCGGCGCGGGCGAGGGCCGGGGCGCGGCGCTGCTCGCGCGCACCGAGGCCGCGCCAGACAGCGCGAAGGCGAGGCTCGCGCTCCTCGCGGCGCTCGAGCTCGAACGAGACGGCGACGTCGAGGCGGCCGCGAAGGCCGCGGCGATCGCGGCGCCCACGTCGCCCCTCGCGGCGCTGGTGAGAGACCGCCTCGACACCTTCGGCACCGGCGCCGCACGGCTCGCCGAGGTGCTGATGGAGACCGCGCGCGCCGCCGAGTCTCCCGAGGCCGAGCGGGAGGCCTACGAGCGGCTGGCGCACCTCGACGAGGTCGGTCGCGGCGACGTCGCGAGCGCGCTCCTGTGGCATCGGTCCATCCTCGAGCGTGACCCTACCGCGCTCCCGTCGCTGCGCCGCCTCGAGCACGCGCTGGTCGGCGAAGGACGCGACGAAGAGCTCGATCCGATCCTCACGGCGATCGCCAGGGCGACCGCCGGCGCAGAGGCGCTCGCGCACGCGCGCGTCGCGCACCGGCTCCGGCCGCGGGACGCGGGCGCAGAGCCGACGAACGATCTCCTCGAGGTGGTCGCGGCGATCGAGCCCGGCGCGCTCTGGGCGCTTTGTCAGTGTGTCACCGCGGCCGGACCGAGCGCGGTGGGTGATCGCCGCGCGGCGCTCGAGGCGCTGGTCGCGTTGACGTCGCGCCCGCTCGAGAAGGCCACGTTGATGCTCCGCGCCGCCGAGCTCGCGCGTGATGGCGGCGAGCCCGCGATCGCCATCGAGCGGCTGCGGGCGGCGGTCGAGCTCGCGCCCGACCACCCGGTCATTCGGAGGGCGCTCGCGCAGCTGCTGCTCGACGCACAGGACGGCGCCGCCGCGGCCGCCGCTCTCGAGGCTGCGGCCGACGCGAGCCTGGCGGAGTCGCACCAGCTCGAGCTGCGTTACGACGCGGCGATCGCCTGGCTGGAGCGCGCTGGCGATCGGGCGCGAGGGCTCGCAGCGCTCGAGAAGGTCTTCGACGCGCAGCCCACGCACGCCGCGGCGTTCGAGCGGCTCCGCGCGCTCTTCACCGAGGGCGGCGAGCAAGAGGCGCTCGCGCGCCTGCTCGAGCGGCGCCTCGACGTCGAGACCGAGCCCGATGTCCGCGTGGCGCTCGAGGTCGCGCGCGGACGCGCGCTCGCGTCGCTGGGGCAGACGCAGGCTGCGCGCGCGGCGCTGGCAGGCGCGCTCGAGCGAGATCCCGACCACGTCGACGCGCTCCTGGTGTTCGCCGAGCTCTCCGGTCAGGACGGCGACTGGGAGGGCGCCGAGCGCTCGCTGATCCAGCTCGCCCGGCTGTCGCCCGATCCCGCGCAACAGGCGGAGATTTACCTGCAGCTCGGCGAGATCTACCGCAAGCACCTGCCGAACCCCGAGCGCGCCGAGGCGTCGTACGGCGAGGTGCAGAAGCGAGTCCCGGGGCACGTCGCAGCTCAAGAGGCGCTCGTCGAGATCTTCGCGGGGCAGGGCGACGCCGCGCGCGCGCTCGCCGCCCAGAGCGCGCTGCTCGCGGCGTCGACCGAGCCGGCCGAGAAGCGCCGGCGCACGATCGAGCTCGCGCGGCTGCACGAAGAGGTCGGTCGTGACGTGAGAAAAGCCGAGCAGATGCTCGAGGCGCTGCGCAAGGAGAGCCCGAACGATCCCCTCGCGTTGAGGGCGCTCGCCGAGCTCCACATCCGTCACGGACATGGCCCCGCGGTCAACGTGCTCCTCGATCGCGCCGCCAACGACGCGCGCCGCGCGCTCGGCACCGGCCGCTTCGAGCTGGCCCTCTTCACCAACCTCGCGACGGTGTTCGAGCTGCGAGGCAACCAGGACGCCTCACGCGTCGCGCAGGGCGCGGTCGCGGCGCTCGAGGGCCACGCGAGCGACGTCGAGGGGATCGGGTCGCGCGCCATGGAGCGTGAGCGGGTCGAGCTGGCCGCCCCCGAGGTCTTCACAGCGGCGTTTCGCGAGCTGCTCCGGCAGGCCGGGGGCGCGCTCGACGGCGCGACCCCAATCGATCTGAAGGGGCTGCGGGCGACCCCGCTCCCGATGTCGGGCGCGCAGCACGAGGCGCTCGAGCTCGCCCACGCGCTCGGCATCGTGAAGCCAGAGGTGTTCGTCTCGTCGGCTGTGGGCCCGATCGCGCTGCCGGCGTCGTCCTCGCCCCCGACGCTCGTGCTCGGGGCGTCGCTGCTCTCTGACGCGAGCCCCGAGGTGCGTCGCTTCCTGATCGTGCGCGCGCTCACGGTCATCCGCGGCCACGTCGCGGCGTTCGCCCGGACCGCGCCGATCGATCTCTGGCCGATGACCGCCGCGTTCCTGCAGACGTTCGCGCCGAGCTGGGCCCCGCAGTCCGTCGACGCCGGCAAGCTCGGAGACTTTCGCTCGCGGATCCAGCGCTCGCTGCCGTCAGGCGTGGGACCCGAGGCCGGCGCGCTCGCGCTCGAGGTGATCGGCTCGCTCGGCAACAAGGCGAGCACGCTCCAGGCCGCGGCCAACTCCTGGGGCGCTCGGGTCGCGCTGCTCGATCAGGGTGATCTTTCGGTCGGGCTCGACGCGCTCGCGTTCGCCGCGGGGCAGGCCGGCGGCGCGCCGAGCGGACCCGATCGCCTGAAG
>CAUJFL010000168.1 GCA_963169165.1 Myxococcota bacterium
CGCGCCGCGGCGCCGCTCGTGCGCATCAACTGCGCCGCGCTGCCCGAGGCTCTGCTCGAGAGCGAGCTCTTCGGCTACGAAAAGGGGGCGTTCACGGGCGCCCACGGCATGAAGCGCGGGCTGCTGGAGGGCGCACAGGGCGGCACCGTGCTGCTGGACGAGATCGGCGACGTGCCTCTGCCGACGCAGGCGAAGTTGCTCCGCGCGATCGAGGCGCGAGAGGTGACGCGCCTCGGCGGGACGCAGCCTCGTCCGATCGACGTACGCTTCGTGTCGGCGACGAACCGGGACCTGGGCTCGATGGTCGGCGCCGGCAGCTTCCGCGCGGATTTGCTCTACAGGTTGGCGGGTGTGACGGTGCGAGTGCCCCCGCTGCGCGAGCGCGTTTCCGAGATATCAGGGCTTGCCACGCGCTTCGTCGGCGAGGCCGCCGCGCGCCTCGGCCGCGCGCCGCCGTCGCTCGCGCCCCCTGCGATTGCCTGGCTCGAGCGGCAGCCGTGGCCGGGCAACATTCGTGAGCTTCGCAACGCGATCGAGTGCGCCGTGCTCCTCTGCGGCGAGGGGCCCATTCGAGCTACCCACTTCCCCGCGGCCGTTCGACCGCCCGCGGCGCCAGGAGACGACGATGCGGGCGACAGGCGGCTGCGCGACGACCTCGCGGTCGCCGAGCGCAGCTTGCTCGTGCAGGCGCTCGCGGCGTGCAACGGGAACCAGACGCGAGCCGCCGAAAAGCTCGGGATCTCGCGGCGCATGCTGCTCTACCGCATCGAGACGCACGGGCTTCCGCGGCCCAGGAAACGCGACGGCTGACGCTTGCGACGATCGGCATTCGGGCTGTTACACTCGCGCTCGCGGGAGAGAGTCAGAACGAACGTGGTCGCACTCGCGCATCAGATCGGCCAGTACAGGCTCTACGAGCCCTTCGCCACCGGCGGGATGGCCACGCTCCATCTCGCGCGGCACTCGGCACCGGGAGGCTTCGGGCGAACGGTCGTCGTCAAGCGGCTGCACCCGCAGTACGCGCACGACCCCGACTTCGTGGCCATGTTGCTCGACGAGGCGCGGCTCGTCTCGCGGTTGCACCACCCCAACGTGGTGGCGGTCACCGACGTGCTCCACGAGGCGGGCGAGCTGTTGCTCGTGCTCGAGTACGTGCACGGCCTGTCGCTCGCCGAGCTCGCGTGTGGGGACGTCAGGCCCACGAGTGCGGTCGCTTCGGCGATCGCGTGCTCGATGCTCGAAGGTCTGCACGCGGCTCACGAGGCGACGCACGAGTCAGGGGCGCCTCTTTGCATCGTGCACCGAGACGTCTCACCGCACAACGTCATGGTCGGCGTCGATGGCGTCGCACGGTTGCTCGACTTCGGCGTCGCGAAGGCGACGCTGCGAGCGCAGGCGACACGACACGGCGAGCTCAAAGGCAAGCTGGGGTACATGGCGCCAGAGCAGCTCGGGCGCGCCGAGGTCGACCGCCGCGCAAACGTGTATGCAGCAGGCGTCACGCTGTGGGAGCTGCTCGCGGGACGACGCCTTTTCCCGGCGACGGGCGAGGATGATCGCGTGCGGTTGCCCGCAGCGGCGTTGGGCTCGGTCGGCGATGCAGCGCTCGATCGCGTGCTGAGGCGCGCGCTCGCAGCGTCGCCCGCCGAGCGCTTCGCCACCGCGCGAGAGATGGCCGACGCGGTTGGCGATGCTTGTTCCCAGGCGTCGGCGAGCGAGGTGGCGACCTGGGTGCGCGACGCGGGGGGCGAGGTGCTCCGCGAACGTTCGGCGCGACTCGCGGAGATCGAGCGCGCCTCGATCCAGTCCCACTCGGACGACACGACGGCGCCGACGCGCCCCGCCGACCGACCGCTGCCTCCCCCCATCCCGGCGACCGCCGGTTCGGTGTCGCGCGTCGCCGAGCGTTCGCCGGGGGCCGTCGCGCTTGCGCTCGTCGTCGCGACGCTGACGGCAGGCAGCTTCTGGCTGGGCGTTCGCGCTCGCGCGCCCGAGTCTGCGTCGCCCCCCGCGGCCCCAGCGAGTCCGGTTGCGCAGGTCGCGCCGCCGACGGCGTTGCCCTCCGCGGCGCAGCCGGCTCGCACCGCCGATGAGGCGCCACCCGCGCCTGCGGCCGCGTCTTCCGCCTCCCGCGCCCTCCCACCGCGCCCCCGCCCTGCGCGTGCAGCGGCGAGCGCGCCTGCCCCGGCGTGTTCGCCGCCGTGGGTCGTCGACGCGAGCGGAATCCGCACGTTCCGACCGGAGTGCCTTTGAAGCGTGGGGTGTCGGGGCTCGCGGGCGTGTTCGTCTTGCTCGCGGCGTCGGTCGGCCACGGCGGAGACGACGACGTCAAGCGCGCCTGCATCGTCGCGCACGCAGACACCCAGCGACACCGCCAGAAGGGCGAGCTCACGTCGGCGCGGGACGCCGCCGTGCGCTGCGCACAGTCCGGCTGCCCCGACATGGTGCGCGGCGAGTGCCTCAGGTGGGTGCCCGAGCTCGACGAGATCATCCCGTCGGTCTTGATAGAAGCCGAAGACGCCGCGGGCGCGCCGGCGCAGGCCGTGATCACCGTCGATGGCGTCGACGTGACGACTCGCTTGGGTGGCGCCGGGCTGCCGCTCGAGCCAGGGACCCACACGTTTCGGGCAGACTTCGGCGATGGCCGTCACGCCGAGCAACGCGTCGTGCTCCGCGAGGGACAAAAGCGGCGTCGCATCACGCTCGTGATGCCGAGCGGCGCTGTCACGTCGGTGGCGCCACCGGTCGTCGTCGCGCCGCCAGTGCTCCGGGCCCCCAACCCATCCTCGTCGCGTCCGACATGGCCTCTTTGGGTCACCAGCGGCGCGGCGGCCGCCGCGGTCGGCGGGTTTGCGTGGTTCGGCGTGGCGGGCCGCGAGAAGGAAGCGACCATGCGGGCGTCGTGCGCGCCGCGATGCAGCAGCGACGACGTGCGCGCGATGCGCCGAGACTACCTCGCCGCAGATTTGTTCCTCGGCGCCGCGCTGATCGCGACGGGAGCCACCGTTTGGCTGCACCTCGCGGGTGCCCGCATCGAGGCGGCGCCGGTGCGCGGTGGAGGGAGCGCGGCGGTCGGCGGCCGCTTCTTATCTCGCCGCCGTCACGGAGTCGGGTTCAGGCAGCTGCTGCGGGTGTCCGTGACCCACGTCGAGCCGTTCTTTCCGACGCCCGCCTGCGCGCCCACCTTCGGCGTCCACAGCGAACCATTCGCGCCGGCAGCGTCGAAGAACGCGACGGTGCCCTGGCCCGGCGACGTCGCACCAGCCAAGGTCCACGCGCCCGTCGGCCCCGCGCCGTCGCGCAGGTGTGCGAAAAACGGCGCGAAGCG
>CAUJFL010000169.1 GCA_963169165.1 Myxococcota bacterium
CCGACTTCAGCAACTCGAACCTCTTCCGAACTTGGTCCACGACGCCCATCGTGCACCCGTCAACACCGTCTCCGGAGAGATTATTTCCATCCTACATTGCCTACATTGTCCCACTTCCATAATTTTTGCCCAGGCCCTAACCGACCGCCTGCAGCAGTCTCCCAGCGCACCAACGCAATTGGACGACGACTCGCGGCGCCTCGAGACCACGCTCGAGGTCATCACGCTGATGCACGGGGGGGGGCCCGTCGCCGGCGAAGGCGACCACCCGCAGAGGCCGACGCGAAAGCCGGACCCGATCTCCCCCATCCGGGGAACCGAGGTGAAAGGCCACCTGAGATTCTGGTGGCGCGCCACGCACGGATGCACGAAGGCGAGCGTCGCCGAGATGCGCGAGGCCGAGGATGAGCTCTGGGGCAATGCCAGCAAGCCGAACGACCCCAAGGTCAGCAAAGTCGACGTTACCATCAAGCAGCGCTCCGCGACCAAGAGCGTCGAGGTTGCGACCCTACCGGGACCGAACGGTCGGCCAGAGGGTATCGGGCAGGGCCTTCGCTACGGAGCGTTTGCGACGGCAAATCTCTCGGAGGTGCCCGGAACCGCCACGCTGACCCTGAGAGTCGCCCCGAACGCACGGCTCGACGAGGTGCAAGACGCGCTGCATGCATGGCTGCTGTTCGGCGGCATCGGGGGACGGACCCGCCGCGGCTTCGGCGCGGTGTTCGCTCGTGGTGTCCCCGATGCGAGCGAGTTTCTCGGACGCTTCAACACCGCGAACACGATCGCCATGGTTCCCACGCTTCACGGGGCCACTCTGGTGCTGGGCGACTCTGCCCATGCGACTGCCGCCCGGGCGCACCGTGCCGCTGTCGACGCCGTGAGGTACTTCCGACAGGAGCGGGGCTTCGCCCGGAACCAGGGAGTCGAGCGCGAGCGCCCCGGGCGCAGCCGGTGGCCAGAGCCCGACGCCCTCCGGCGCCTGTTCAACCGGAGCGCCCGCGGTCACGAGCCTGCCCACACCGTCCGCGCGTTCCCGCGCGCGGCGTTCGGCATGCCCATCGTGTTTCAGTTCAAGGACCGCGACGATCCGGGCGGCACGCTGACCCCCAACGCGAAGGGAGGTCGCATGGCGTCACCGGTCATCGTGCGGCCGTGTCCGGTCGGCAGCCAGTGGAAGGCGATGGCGCTGCGCCTGCGGGTTCCTGGGCTCGAGGAGAGGCTCACGTCGGTCTACGTCGGCGACTCCCAGCAGCGTGGGCTCCTCCGCGACCCCGAACACACCCAGATCTACCCTCTCAAGGGCTACGGTCCCGACGTCCTCTCTGCCTTCCTCGAGTTCTTCAAGTCCTTCCCCCGCCCCTAGCCATTCGGACTCTCATGCCCCAGCTGCTTCTCATCCACGCTCTCTCCCCCCTCCACGCGGGCACCGGACACGCGATCGGCGCAGTCGATCTCCCCATCGCGCGGGACAAGGCCACCGGCTTTCCCTACGTGCCGGGCTCGTCGATCAAAGGGGTGCTCCGTGACGCGGCCGCGGTCCTCGGCGCGGAGAGGCGCACGCAGATCTTTGGCCCCGAGCGCGACCGCGCCGGCGATCACGCTGGCGCGCTGATGGTCGGTGACGCCAATCTCCTGTTGATGCCGGCGCGCTCGCTCGTCGGAACGTTCGCGTGGGTCACCAGCCCGTGGCTGCTGCGCCGCTTCGCGCGGGACGCGCTCGAGGCCGGGGTGAAGATCCCCGAAGTCACGGACCCCGAGACCGCGGAGCGGGCGGTCGTGGCCAAGGATTCCGCGCTCCTCTCGGGCGACCGCGTCGTCTTCGAGGATCTCGACTTTGTCGCGAAGAAGGAGACCTCGATCGACGACCTCGGCGCACGGCTGGGGTCCTTGTTGTTTCCCGACACGTTGCCGGACGCCAACACGTGGCGGGCACTGCTTCGTCGGCGGCTGTGTGTGCTGCATGACGACGCCATGAGCTACTTCTCCGAGCACGGAACGGACATCACCACGCGGATCGCGCTCGATCCCGACGCGAAAACCGTGCGGAGCGGCTCGCTCTGGACGGAAGAATCGCTACCGACCGAGAGCGTTCTGGCGTCCCTCGTCGCAGCCCAGCGAGTTGGCAAGACCGCACCGGAGGCGACGCTCGCGGAGGTCGGCAAGCTAGTAGCGAACCCGCTTCAGCTCGGCGGAGACGCAACCGTCGGCAGAGGTCGCTGTCGCTTCGTGACGGCAGGAGCAGCTCGATGACCCGCCAGCAGCGCTGGGCAGCGGCGGCGTTCGAGGCGGTGTCACGGCTGAAGACCGCGGGAGCACCGGACGCTGAAAAGAAGTACGCGACGCATTGCATGAAGGCGCCAACCCTGCTCCGTCAGGCCGGCCTCGTTCAGACCCTCGCGTTCTTGCGGTCGCGGGGTGACGGAGAGCAGGGCAGGCAGGGGCGCCGCTACGCGGACGATCTCGCCGCGAGCTTGGCCGCCGCCGACGACACGCTGAAGAAGGCTCTTGCCGGGCAGGAGCTCGGCAAGTCGCTGCTGCAGTGTGCACAGAAGCTGGCGCTCCGCGAGTACATGGCGCTGTCGCGCGACGCCGCCGCAGTCGCGGTGTGGATGCGTCGGTTCGCCCAGGCCGAGCTGAAGCAGGAGGACTGATGGCCCTGCGCGCGACCCTCGCAGCTTTCGCCAACAGCGATCCCAGGAATCTTCGCACCCACCCTGGGCTGTGGATCGACAAGATGATAGCGGCGGACGAGCCGAACTCTGCGTCCGCGGCTCCCCACCTGAAGCGCATCGTCCGCCCTCCCGTCCCCGACGGCTACGAGGCCGCCTTCGCGCTCCGCGAGCGCACGCTGTCCGAGCGCGCCGACGAGGGGCGCGCCATCCTGCTCAACGCCGAGGCCACGGGGCGTCTGGTAGTCGGGCTCGGCGCCAAGGGGGTGCTCGAGCTGGGGATCACCCTGGATCACACCTGGGGTGTCCCCTATCTCCCGGGAAGCGCGTTGAAGGGAGTGGCCGCGAGCGCTGCTCACCGGTTCGGAAGCGCGGCGTGGAGGAAGCCAGACGGGTGGCCCGCCGCAGGAGCGCCCGGCAACTTTGCCGCCCTGACCGACTTTCAGGCGCTCTTCGGCACGACAGGCAACGCGGGCGCGGTCGTGTTTCACGACGCCTGGTGGGACCCCGTCGGTCAGACTTCTGTGCCTCTCGAGCTGGACGTGATGACCGTCCACCATCCAGACTACTACCAGAGAGAGGCGGGGGCCGCGCAAGCGCCGACCGACTTCGACGAGCCCTTCCCGGTGCCGTTCCTCAGCGGAACCGGCAAGTTCGTCTGCGCCCTCGAGGGCCCCCCGGCGTGGGTCGAGGCTGCCGAGGCTTGGCTCGAGCTGGGGCTCGATCGACTGGGGCTCGGCGCGAAGACCTCGTCCGGGTACGGCCGGTTCCAGGTGTCGCGTCGCGAATCGGACGCGCTGAGGCAACGACGCGCGGCAGGAGAGACGTTGACTACACAGTTGCGAGACTTCCAGGTCAACCGACTGGATTCCGCGGTCACCGCGCTCGTGCGCGCCGCCCGGACCCGCGTCGCGCCTCGAGACATCGGCAGCGCGCTGGCGCGTGTCGAGGGGCGGCATCGTTCGACCTTGGTCGAACGCGCGAAGTACGGGCTGGACGACGACGCCCGCGCAAGTCTCGACACCGCGTTTGCGGAGGCCGCCAGGCCCACGGTGCCCACGGCCGTCCCCCCGTCTGTGGAAGCGCCGACGCGAGCCGCCAAGGAACGGACGGAGATCCGAACGCGCGCCGTGTTCGAACCGGACAAGAAGAGCGAGAAGCGCTACGCGGTGCGACTCGTCGCCCTTGGGAAGTCGATCAAGGGCCAGTTCCTCGACGTGGAGGCGACGCTGCTGGACAAGATCAAGGCGACGGGCGACAACGGTCTCGAGGTCGTGGCCGTCAACGAAGAGAAGACGTGGAGGTTGCGCCCGGTTCCCCCGGAGGTTCCGTGATGCTCGTCGATCGCTACAAGGCGCTGCTCGACAAGAACCAACCCACGGAGGATCCCGTGGCCCGTGTGACGCAGCGAGACGCCATCGTCCGCTCTGCGCTACAGGTCGCGGCCATCTGCGGGCTCGAGGAAGGTCTTCGTGCATCGAGGCTCGACGAAGAGGGGAGAGGCAGTCTAGACATCTTGTGCCGCCACGCTGATAGTCTCCTCGACACTCCGAAGTCTGACGGCGGGTATGGCGAAATCCTCCGGGCCGTCTCGAGATCACAAATTCACCAAACGCAACCGAGCTCCGTGGCATTATAGACGGCGCCTCGTTGGCCGAAGAATGGACTCGAGATCGCAACGAGCGTGCTCATGGGGTGGTGTCGCGGAAGCGTGCCGAACGGAGCCTGGCGGAGGTCTCGGACGAAAACGTTCGACAGCTAGTCCGATCAGTGTCGTGCCTGTTTCCGGACCCCAAGAACGTTTCGATGCGGACCGCGGCCCTGTAGCGGTTGCCCGTGAACGTGACGGCGGTCTGAGCGACAGACGGAACCGCGGCTCGAGACCGAACCCGTGAGATCACCTTACGCCCCAGCGCGCCTGCTCCGGTCAACTCCACCGTCGCGGCGGGCACGGAGCACGCGTCCATCTCGCGCCCAGGTGCCGTGGGCAAGGACGTACTCGGCGTCCGCGCCATGCTCGGACCCCGCGCGGCGAGCTCCTGCGCGTGGCTGTGGGCGGCGCCGTGTGCTCCGTGCGACCCCCCGCCCTCCGCTGTGCGCGTCGTCGACCGCATCCTCGAGCGCGGTCGCGTCCTCTGCCTCGGCAGCCCATCCGTTCGCACGAAGCACTCGCCCGCAAACGAGGCCGGCGGCGACGATGCGCGCGTCGACGAGGGTGCTCAGAATTTCCGGAAGGAGGGTTTCAGCATTTCCAGAACCTCCACGGCTCGCGATCGCGCAGACGCCCAGCGGCCACGCCCCCTACGAACCTCGGGCGCTCTGTACGAACCCGGCGCGGAGACGCGCGCACGTCCCCGTTGCGCGACCCCAGGGCATCTGGCAGGAAGACCCCCTGGCGTCGCGACGCCACAAGCTCCATGCCGGACCCGACCCAGCCGTCCAAGCCCGACGCCTACTACCAGGGCGTCAACCGAGACCTCCTCGAGGCGGTCCCCGCGACCGCCATGGCGGTGCTCGAGGTGGGCTGCGCCGAAGGAAACCTCGGCGCCCTGTTGAAGGCGCGCGAGCCGCGGCGTCGCGTGTACGGCGCCGAATTCATGCCTGACGCGGCCGCGCGCGCGAGCGAGCGGCTCGACCGCGTCTTTCGCGTCGACGTCGAGGCCGACGAGCTCGAGCTGCCCCCCGGCTCGCTCGACTGCATCACCTACGGCGACGTGCTCGAGCACCTCCGCTACCCCGAGCGCGTGCTCGCGCGCCACCGCAAGCTGCTCGGCGCGGGAGGACGGATCGTCTGCTCGGTCCCCAACGTGCAGCATCACTCCATCCTCGCGGCGCTCGCGCGGGGCGACTTTCAGTACGTCGAGTCAGGGCTGCTCGACGCGACGCACCTGCGGTTCTTCACTTGCTCGACCTTCATCAAGCTCTTGCTCGACGCGGGCTACGCCCCCCACCTCGACGCGCGGCTCGAGTCGCGAGCCTCGCGCGACTCGCTCCTGGCGCTCGCGCCGCTGCTCGAGCGGTGGGGCGCCGAGCCCGTCCTCGCGACGAAGAACCTCGACACGTTCCAGTTCATCTTCAGCGGCACCCCGCTGGCAGGAGAGATCGCGAGGGATCTCGACGCCCCGACCGAGCCCGAGCCCCCGCTCTCCTTCGTGGTGCTCGAGCGCGACGAGTCACGCCTGGGCGCCAACCTGCTCGCGTCTCCGTGCCTCGCCCCGGGGTCGCCGCACGAGCTGATCCGCGTCCGCCACGCCCGCACGGCGGCGGAGGGGTTGAACCGCGGGCTCGCCCAGGCTCGTCACCCTCACGTCGTGCTCGTGCGCGAGGACGTGTACCTGCCCCGCTGGTGGACACGCCAGCTCTCCCGCGAGCTCTCGCGGCTCGAGGAGCAGGGAGGCTACGGCGTCGCCGGGATCAGCGGAACACAGCAGCGCGGCGGCCAGGCCCGGCGCGTCGGGCGAGTCGTCGAGCGCGACCAGCTCATCGACACCCCGCTGCCGGCGCAGGTCGACACCCTCGACGACTCGCTGCTCATCCTGCCAAGACACACGCCGCTCCGCGTCGAGTCGACGCTCGGGTCCCATTTCATCGGCGCGGAGCTCTGCCTCCAGGCGCGTCAGCGGGGCCTGCGCAGTGTGGTGGTCGACGCCCTCTGCCACCACAACGCCATCAGCGACGACGAGCAGACGCCAGCGCTCTACGAGAGCGGCCGCGCGCTGGCGCGCAAGTGGCGCGACCAGCTCCCCATCTCGACCGCCAGCGGCACCATCACGGCGAGCTGGACCACCGCCGCCGGCGCGGCCGCAGCGTTCGCTCGCGCGCGCGCGAGGGGCCTCCTGGCCGAGCGACGCGCCAGGCGCTCGCGCTAGCCGATCACTTGCATTTCGCGGCCAGACCGCAGCTCAACAGGTCGCTCGCCAGCGTGACGTCGGCCTGGGGCGTGCCGTGGGCGGCCGCGCAGCTCGCCTCGCACGCGGCCTTCGCGGCGAGCCCGTCCTTGGCGACGCACGGCACGACGCACGCGAACTGCGCCGCGCACTCATCCTCGGACAGGCAGGCCTGGTAGAGCTGTGTGCAGCCTGACTGCAAGCAGGTCGACAGGCCGTTGTATTTCGGATCCCAGCAGCCGTTGACGCACGAGAGCTCGTTCTGGTCGGGCGAGCACGCGCCGACGTTGCACACCTCGAAGGTGATCGCGGGACCACAGTCCTGTGAATTGACAGAGTTCTCCCACAGATCACAGTATCCGTCGTGGGACGCGCCCGTCGCGCCCACCCCGAGCCGCGGAGCGCAGTCGAGCGGGCACGCCTCCCCCGTCGCGCACGCCGAGTCGCCGCAGCTGGGCGCGCCGACGGCGGCGAACGGCGTCGTCGTCACGACGATCGCGGGGCGCGCGGCGAGCGCCGGCGCGTCGCTGACCTTCACCGAGGCGTCGCCGTAGTGCATCGTCCTGTCGAGGATCATGAAGTCTGTCCCTGCGCGCGCCGGGTCCGTGACCGGCAAGAGGGCGCTGGGCGCCGCGGGGTCGACCGGCTTCACCCACAACCCCGACGTGCCGAACGCGTCGGCGTCGGGCGCGGCGATGGTCGTCGACTGGCTGCACTGATCGTTGGGCGACTTCGCGGCGTCCTCGTACCACCCTTCGACAGTGAACTTCTGGGAGAACAGCGCGCGATAAGTGGAGAGGATGGACCCGTGCCCGCCCGTCACCACATCCCAGGTGAACGGCTGGGTCGAGTAGGCCGCCTCGGCGGGGCTGGTGACGCCGTCGACGGCGAAGCCTGCGGGGTTGGCGGCGCTCGCGTAGGTCATGCCGGTCGCGGTCGGCGCGAAATCGACGAGGTCCATCACGCTCGGGATCGAGTGTACCCGCAGGAAGGTGAGCACCTGCTCGGAGCTCTCGTAGAACAGGTGCGTGCGCTCGGTGAGGGGACCGCTGTTCGCGCCCAGGTACGAGCGTATGGCGCGGACCGGTCCGCTCTTGTTGGTGACGAACGCGCCCTCCGCGACCGAGAACGTGAGGACGTGTCGCCCGCAGAGATCGGGGCTGAACCTGTCCTGGGCGAGGTCGAGGACGTCTGCGGCGTCCGAGCCTTGCGTGGTGAGCGACAGGGTGTCAGTGACCCACCGCGCCGCGAACCCGCGCTTGTAGCGGCCGGTCGTAATGGTTGACGTTTCGAGGATTGGAGGATCGCAGACGCCGCCCGCGCAGTTGCCGGCGCCGGTGAGCGGATAGCCCGTCTTGTAGTCGACGGGCGCGCCGGCCTTCTTCGGATCGGAGAGGACGAAATCGTAGTCGACGAGGGGGGGCTGGCCCGCGCCCGGCTCGAGCGAGCCGCCCGGCTGCCGCGCGAACAGGTAGACATAGGCCGTCTCGGCGCCGTCGGTGAGCCTGACCTCGACGCCCGAGCCTGGCACGACGCCCGCGGGCTCGGGCTGCGCCGTCGCGCGCTCGCCGCCGTCGCGCGCCATCAGCGCGAGCTCGTCGTCGGCGTCGACGTTGGGATCGGGGTCCGCGCCGGTGAAGGTGCCGTCGTCCGCGTAGAAGAGCGTCTGGATGGGGAGCGCCGTCCCGCAGCCTATCTTTCCGGTGACCTGACCCTGGCCGTACACCTTGCAGAAGCTCGTCAGCAGGCGCTCGTCGACCTGCACCCGCACTTGCTTCCAGCCGCCAGTGAACGCGAACGCGACCACGTCGCCGGCCTTCACCTTCGCGAGGCCAGGGACCTGCGCGCCCGGGAGGACGACGGGCTCGTACTGGCGGCTCGAGAGCGCCCCTCCTGGCGAAGCGCCGCCCGCGCCGCCCGCGCTGCCCGACGCCCCGGCCTTGCCAGCCGAGCCACTGCCTCCTGTGCCTCCGGCTCCGCCCAGGCCCGCGCCGCCAGAGGCGCCGCCCGCGCCGGAGGAAGCGGCTCCTCCGGCGCCAGCGAGGGCGCCGCCAGAGGCGCCGGCCGCACCACCCGCTGGAGGCGCCGCCGCGGCGGGCTCATCGTCACCCCCACAGGCCGCGAGGACGAGCGACGAGCACACAACGAAGGCGATCACTGTCGTTCGCATGGCGACAGGATGCCGGAGGCGACGACGCTGTCAACACGCCTCTGGCCAGCCGAGCCGTGTTCGCTATTTCTTCTTGAACGGCAACAGGTGCGTGATGAACCAGGCGTGGTTCCACGAGATGATGGTCTTCACCTCGAGCACGCGCTCCTTGCCGCGCGCCTTGTAGCGGAGCTTGCCGTTGAAGGTCCGGTAGTAGCCGATCTTGTTGGCCTCTTCGCCGGGCTTCACCCAGGTCGGCGTCGAGCCGAGGTCGAACGAGACGAACTCGGCGTCTTCCCAGTCCTTCGCGCGCTTCTTGTGGAGCTCGTGGATGTCCCGCTCGTAGACGCGAAACAGCTGGTCCCAGTACTTGCCTGGGTTCTTGATGTCCTTCAGCGGCAAGAAGGGCTCTCGCGGGAAGAAGAAATCCTTCGCGAGCTCTGGCTTGTCCTCCTTGACCGCGCGAAACAGCGCGCGCGCCGAGCCGGTCAGTCGCTTGGACGCGAGCTTGGGCTTCGCCTTGTTCTTCGGGTCGACCTCGGCGTGCTCGTCGCCTTCGTCAGCGTCGGCCGCGGGCTTGTCGTGCTTCGCGGCGACCAGCGACGGATCGCCAGGCGGCGCGGCGTCGACGGGCGGGGCGCTGCTGGCCGCGGGGGCCTCTCGCGCAGCGGACGCCGGGGGCGGCGCGGCGATGGACGACGCGGGCGCTGGCGGGGGCGCGGCGCTCGCGACGGGCACGGGCGTGGGCTGCGCGGGCGACGGGGGCTCGTGCGCGCACCCACAAAGCGCGAGGAGCGCGGCCAGCGGCCACGCTCCACGTGCGGACGAGGTCCGACGGCTCACTTCTTGTCGGACTCGAGGATGACCAGCGCGACGCGGCGGTTGCGCGCGCGGTTGCCCTCGGTGACGTTGGGGACGACCGGGCGCTCGGAGCCGAAGCCCTTCGACGTCAGGCGGCTCGACGCGACGCCGAGCGAGACGAGGCGATCCTTGACGGCGGCGGCGCGGCGCTCGCTGAGCTCCTTGTTGTGCTGCGCGGTGCCCGAGTTGTCGGTGTGGCCCTGGATCTCGACGAGCTTGATGCCGGGGTTCTTCTGGAGGGCGTCGGCGATCTCCTCGAGCAGGACGCTCGAGTCGCTGAGGATCTTCGCGCTGTCGCGCTCGAAGCGGACCTGTTGGCGGATGATGATCTCGCGCTTGCCGACGACGACGCTCGAGGTCTTCGGGCGCTTGTTGATCGAGACGACGATCCGGTTGTCCTTGCGCGGCTCGACCGTGCCCTCGCTGCGACCGCCGAGGTAGTCGGCGTGGCTCGCGCGCACCTTCACGGCGCCCGGGGGCACCGAGTCGAAGCGATAGTTGCCGCTCGCGTCGGCCTTGGTCGTGCGCTCCTTGCCGGTCGCGTCGACGAGCGTCACCTCGGCGCCGCCCACGCCGCCGGCGGTCTCTCCCTGGACGACCTGCCCGAGCACGTGGCCGACCTTCGGCAGCGCCTCGAGCGCGCAGTCGACGTCGCTGACCACCTGACCCGTCGGCTGCGGCGCCGTCGCGCCGGGCATCGCGCCCATCGGGGGCGCCATCGGATCGGTCGCGGGCGCCGCGGCGGCCGCGCCCGTGATCGTCACGGTGCAAGTGCCGTCCTTGTAGCCGTCGGCCTTGACCGCGAACGTGTAGGTGCCGGGCTCGAGGCTGGAGGACGTGAAGCGCCCGCTCGCGTCGGTCACCATGCCGGTCAGATCGCGACCCTGGTAGGTGACGATGGCGCCGGCGACGCCGTCCGTCTTGCCAGTCTCGTGTACGCGACCCTTCGCGACGTACGACGGGGGCGGCGCGGACTGCACGAGCTTCGGCACCTCTTGCACCTTGACGACGGGCGGACGCTCGACGGTGTCGAACGCGAAGCCCGCTCCGAACCACAGCGTCCACGGGGTCTGCGGGGACACCTCTTCGATGAAGCGGCTCGTGCCGCTGGTGCCGAGATCGCCCGCGACCGTGAACATCACGCCCGGCATGAACGTGTTGAAGCGCACGCCGGCGGAGAGGCGCGACGGGGACACCTTGAACTTGTCACCGCCCGTCTGCTTGCCGAGGCAGAGATCCTCGGAGGAGGTCTTCTGCGGGTTGCATTTGTAGCCCTGGCGGTTGACCGGGACGTCGATCGTGTACTCGAGGAACGGGTGGATGTAGCGGATGACCTCGCCGCCCGCGAACACGCCCTGGATGCCGAGGCCCAGCTCGGCGAAGTCGACGCGGTTGATGCCGAGGCCGAAGCGCTCGATGCGCTCGATCGGCCTGCCGCGGCGATCCTCCGTGTCGCGCACGATCTTGGCCGAGTTGTCGAATTTGTAGCCGGCGTTGAGGTGGATGAGCAGCGGCGCGCCGCCCCCGCCCGGCTGGCGAAGGTCGGCGGTCGCGGCGCCGCGCAGGCGGAAGCTCGTGCTGCCCGAGTCGAGCCCGACGCTGCCCGAGCCGTTGAGCAGCAAGAGCTGCGCGTCACCAGCGAAGCTGAACGTGCGGTAGCGCTCGGCGGGCTGGAAGAACTTGAGGCCGAAGGTCATGTCGCCGAGCACCTGCAAGAGCTCGGGCTTGCCCTGATCGTTGGACGTCGCGTAGCTGCGGACGCCGGTGTAAGCCTCGAGGAAGCTCGCCACCGTCGCCGAGCCGCTGAAGTTCGTGCCGAAGCGCTTGAAATTGTCGTCCTTCTGCGAGGCGCAGACGCTCTTGTCGTTGCAGAGGAAGCCGGAGCCGGACGAGTAGTCCCACAGCGCCTGCAGCCTGAAGGTGCCGACGGGCGCGCTCTGCGCGCTCGCGACGCGCAAGAGGCCAGTCGACCCGCCGAGCGTGGTGCCCTGGTGGAGCTCGGCGCGGCGCACGTCGCGCTCGTCCTCGGGCGGCGGCGGCGTGGCCGGGGCGCTGCTCTGGAACCCCGACGACGTGCTCGCCGAGAAGCCCCAGCCGGGCTGCGCAGGCGCGGGAGCCTGCGCGGGCGCGGGCGCACCACCGGGAGGCGGCGAGCCCCAGCCGGGCTGCTGAGCGAAGGCAGGCGCGCACACCGACAGCGTGGCGCCAGAGACGAGCAAGGTGAACAGCGAATGGGTCGTGGAGCGCATCGATCCTCGGGGCCGCGTCTCCCTGGAACGTCGGCGCGGCGCGCGCGGTTCTATCACCCTTCGCGACGAACCTGAAAGCACTGTCGTTCGGCGCACCATGCGCGCGGAAACGTGCCATCGTGGCGGACGCGCATGCGCCCGCGAAAATTGCTCTGGATGCTCGCGTTGGGGCTCGTGGTCGGTCCCGCGTCCGCGCGCGATCGCTGGGACGACGCGCGCGATCCCGAGGGGCGACAGCGCGCCCAAGATTTCGAGGCGGCGCGGCGGATGGCCGAGCAAGCCGACGAGCTCGACGGCCGCAGCGCGACGCAGCGACGGCTCCGGCGCGATCTGCTGCAGTCGCTCCGGCAGACGCTCGTGGCGATGGGGGCCGAGGCGTCGCCGGAGCCGCGGCTGACCTTCTTGCTCGGCCACGTGCTGCACGATCTCGACGACGACGAGGCGACAGCGCGCGTGCTCTCACGCGCGCTCGCGGCGCACCCCGACCACCCGATGGCGATCGGCGCCTACCTCGATCTC
Source organism: Myxococcota bacterium (assembly GCA_963169165.1). Lineage (GTDB taxonomy): Bacteria > Myxococcota_A > Polyangia > Polyangiales > Polyangiaceae > JADLFU01. Next base: position 12,335 of record CAUJFL010000169.1, read on the forward strand.
GCGATCGCGTACGCGCGCCTGCGCAAGCCCGAGCGCGAGATCGAGATGTACGATCGCTACCTCGAGCGGCAGCTCCACCCGCGCGCGCGCCACGTCGCCTTGTCCAACCGCGCCGAGACCAACATGAAGCTCGGCAAGCTCGCGCTCGCGATCGACGACTACCGCGAGGCGCTCCTGCTCTCCGACGAGCCGCTCGCGCGCTGGGGGCTGGCGCTCACCCTCGACCGCAGCGGCGACCTCGCCGCCGCCGTCGCCGAGGCGGGTCGCGCGCTCGCGGGCGACGATCCGGTGCTGAGCGCGTTCGACGGGCCCAACGTGTTCTTCGTGCCGGACTACGAGCGCCGCTGGTACCACGCGCTCCGCGCCGCGGCGCTCGCCCGCGCGAGCCAGCTGCCCGAGCACAAGCGAGAGCACTGGGAGACGGCCGCGGCGATGTGGGCCGCCTACGTGGCGCGCGCGACGTCCGATGATCCATGGATCGAGCTCGCGCGGCAGCGCCGCCAGTTCGCCGAGGCGCAGGCCAAGCTGTGGTCGAAGCCGAGGCGCCTGGTCCGCCCGGCCCGCCGCTGAGCCGAGGTCCGCTCGATTTTTCACCGCCGCGCGCGGCCGCTCGGTATGCCAAACGAAGATGTCCCGCCACGTCGCGCTCGCCGCCAGCCTGTCGCTCGCCTCCCTCACCGGCTGCGCCGGCTACACCCAGAACGTGCGCGCGGTGAGGGCGTACATGTACGAAGAGCCGAGCCTCGCGGTCGCGCTCGATCGCGTCGAGGATCTCGACGAGGTCACCAAGCTCGTCGACAAGCTGCTGACGGCGACGCCGTACAGCCCCGGCGACGCGTGGGTCGACAAGCTCGCCCCGACCGCCGACGACTTCGCGAGGATCAAGGCCGAGCTGCGCGCCACCCCGCCGTACGACGACGTCGCGTTCGAGGTGCCGGTGGCGAAGGTGTACCGCGTCCACCTCGAGCGGGTCCTCGCGTCCGCGTCGCCGACGGGCGCGCACCCGTCGCTGCTCGCCGCGGTCGCCGAGCTGTCGGGCGCGCGCGAGCTGCCGGCGCGCTGGGACGAGCACGCCCAGAAGCTCAAGGCCTACCTCGACGCGGACGACGCGTTCGAGCGCGAGTACGAGCGCGCGTACCCGAGGGGCAACCCGAGCGCAGTCGAGGTCGAGTCGGTCAAGGCCGCGCGCGAGGCCCGGAACGCCGCCGAGGAGGAGCTCGATCGCGCGAGCGCCGCGGTCCTCGCCGAGCTGCGCGGGCTCGACGCCAAGGCGCGGGCGGACGCCAAGCAAGCGAAGGAGCTGACGCGCGCCGTGTCTGTCGCCTACCGGGCCAACCTCGAGGCTCTGGCGATCGTGCCGGTCGTGCTCGTGCAGGTGGTCCGCGCGGCCCGCGACGCGGCGAGGGCGGGGAGCGCGGGCGAGGGCGCGTCGCTGAAGAGCGGCAAGCAACTGCTCGAGCTCCCCGGCCACGTGAGCGGGACGAAGGCGCGCATGGTGCGCCAGACCAGGCTGCTCGAGGCGATGACCCGCGCGCTCGCGACGGCGTCGCGGCAGCGGCTCGAGGACACGCCGGGCTTCGAGCTGAAGGAGAGCGTCGTCGACCAGGTCGTCGGCGTGACCAAGGACTCGTTCCGCGTGAACCTCCGCGCGGGCGGCGAGGCCTTCTTCTTCTCGACGGTGTCGAACCAGTACGATCCGCAGAAGCAGCAGGAGAGCGGCCAGCAGGCCCGCGAGATCAAGGACTACAAGGGGCGCCTGCGCGGCCTGAAATACGACGTGAAGCCGATCATGCTGTTCGCGGCGCGGCTCGACGTCGGCTTCGACTACATCAAGCTCCCCAACGCGGGGAACTTCTCGCTCGGCTTCAAGACCGATCGCGCCTTCTCGAGCGGCGGCTCCGTCGACAACCAGGGATCGTTCGCGCAGCAGGTCGGCGCGACCGGCGCCGCGTCGGACGCGCTCGATCTCGGGCTCGGCCTGCTCGGCGTGAAGACCAACGTGCGGGTCGCCAACTTCACGGCGGGCACCGTGAAGTACATCGGCTTCAACAGCGACGGCAGCGAGGGCGGGACGGTCGCCAACCCGTTCACCGGTCAACCCACCGAGGCGCCGCTGCAGATCCAGTTTCGTCAGATCGACGTCGGCTATGACCTGTCATTCTTGATGGGTGAGAGCGCGAGCAAGTATTACCTCGAAGAGCTCACCGTGGGCGGCAAGTTCTATCAGTACGCGCTGCCGCGCGTCATGTACGAGCTCGAGTCGACCGACGCGCCCGACGCCGACACCAAGACCTACCGCTATTTCAACGAGTCGGCCCCGCAGCTCGTCACCTCGAAATACTACATGGTAGGCGCGAACATCCGCGGCGCGAGCCCGCCCTCCTCGCCGTTCGGCTGGTTCATGGATCTCGGGCTCTACTTCGGCACCGGGCCCACGGCCTTCTACATGCGACGAAACAAGCCCAACTCACAGAACGTAGACTTCGACACCGATCTCTCCGACGCCTCGCGCCAGGAGCTCAGGAAGAAGACCGCGACGGCGGCCAACGTGACCCTGGGCGGGGGCGCTCGCTATCGCTTCTCGAACCCCTCGAGCCGCCTCAAGGTCTCGGGCGAGGCGCTCTACCGCGCCGAGCTCATCTACGCCCGCACGAAGGGTGAAGACGGCTCGTCGAACACCTCGAGCGGGTCCGCTGCCAACTCATCGCACATCGTCGACTTCGGCACGACCGACGTCTTCCACGGCCCCCGCTTCAACCTCGTCGGCGAGTTCTGAGCGGAGGGCGGAAAGGAATGGAGAGGGCCTCCGCCGCGGCGGGTTGCGAACCGGCACCGCGAGTGCTCTGCTCGCGGCGTGACCGACCGCACCTACGGTGTCCCCGGCTTCGTCGCCGCCTTTGTGTCGTTCCTCACTCACAAGGACCTCGACGACGAGCTCGGCGAGTATCACCGCGCGCGGTACGCCGCGCTGAAGGCCGCGTTCGAGGTCGACCTCGAGGCGCCCCCCTCGAAGGGCGCGCAACAGACGCTGCTGTGGAACCTGTTCCACGGCGCCATCCGAAGGTACCTCGCCGCCTCGACGCCCTTCGACGGAGTCCACCAGGCGCCGGGCTCCGTCAGTCAACTTCTCTCGGGCCACCGCGTCCGTCTCGCCCGGCTGCGCGACGGCACCCGAGCCGAGCTGCTGTCGATGGCGTCGACGATCTTCGTCGCGCTCCACGGCGACCGTGAGCCCGTACACGAACGCGACCTGCTGGCGCACGGCTTCGCCGGCGGCGACGAGCCAGACCGACCCGACCCGTGGGACCTCTTGTAGGCGCGTGGGCGGGAAACGCGCAGGGTCGCGACCCACCCCGCGAGCGCGTCGCCCTTCGCCAGCAGGCCCCGCGCAGCAGCGTAGCTGCCCCGCGCAGCACCGAGGCCCCCCAAAGCGGCAGAGAAGCTGCCACGGGCTGGAGCTAAGCGGC
>CAUJFL010000170.1 GCA_963169165.1 Myxococcota bacterium
CCTCCGAGGTCGAGCGCGAGCCCGCGTCGGCGTGCTTCGTCGTCGACGTGCTCGCGCGGAGCGGCGCGCCCGAGCCCGGCGCGGCGACCAGGCTCTACGAGCAGCGCGACCAGCTCCCGACCTTCGCCAGGGCGCTGTTGCTGTCCGCGCTGCATCACGGCGGCGGAGACGCGGAGGCGCGGGCCACGCTGGCGCGCGAGCTGACGGCGACCACGCGCCTCGACGGTCCTCACGCGATGGCGACGTCTGACGGCCGCCACGGGCGACTGCTCGACAGCGACGCGCGAGCGACCGGCATGGTGCTGCGCGCGCTCGCCGAGCACGATCCGAAGCACGTCCTCTTGCCCAAGCTGGCCGGGGGCCTGCTCTCGGTGCGCCACGGCGGACGCTGGCGCACGACGCAGGAGACCGCGTGGGCGCTGCTCGGGCTCGAGGCGTATCGGCGGGCGGTCGAGGCCGCGCCTCCGGCGTTCGACGCGCGGATCTTCCTCGGCGACGCCGAGCTGCTTCACACCCGCTTCGACGGCCTGACCAAGCTCGCGGTCGCGCAGCAGACGCCGATGGCGCAGCTGATGACCTCGGGAGGCGCGGTGCTGGCGTTCGAGAAGAAGGGCGAGGGGCGCCTGTTCTACGAGGCGCGGCTCGCGTTCGGCCGCAAGCGCCCGCAGGTCGAGCCGATCGAGCAGGGCTTCTTCCTCGAGAAGTCGCTCGCCGTGGTCACACCCGAGACCTTGCAAGAGGCGATACGAGCGCCCGCGCCCGGCGTCGCCACGCGGATCAACGCGGGCGACCTCGTGCTCGTGACGCTGACGCTGGTCGCGCCCGGACCACGTGAGTCGGTCGTGATCGACGATCCGCTGCCGGGCGGGCTCGAGGCCGTCGACGCCAACCTGCTGGGCGCTTCACGCCGCGCCAGCCTGGGCGATCGCGACGCCGACGCGGGCGAGGACGATGACCGGGACAGGTGGTGGGTCTCGCCGCTCACGAGGAAGGAGCTGCGCGACGATCGCGCGCTGTTCTTCGCCGACTCGCTGCCCGCGGGCCTCTACCGCTACCGCTACCTCGCGCGCGCGACGTCCATCGGGGTGTTCGCGATGCCCGCGGCGCGCGTCGAGGAGATGTACGTCCCCGAGACGTTCGGCCAGACCCCCGACGCGACGCTCGAGGTGGTCGCCCCTTGAGCCGCTGGCGGCGCCGCGCGCTCGCGCTCTTCGCCGCGCTCGTGGTCTCGCCGCCGACCGCGCTCGTCGTCGCGTCGCTCTTCGTCTCGCTGCCGGACGAGCTCACGGGCGAGCGGTACGCGTCGAGCGTGCGCGTGCTCGACCGGCAGGGAGCGCTGATCCGCCACGTCCGCGCCGACGACACGCAGCTCGCGCAGAGGCGGCCGCTCGATGAGCTGGGCCCCGACGTGGTCGCCGCGATCATCGCGGCCGAGGATCGCCGCTTCTACGCTCACCCCGGCGTCGATCCGCTCTCGATCGCTCGGGCGGCGGCGCAGCTCGCGTGGAGGCGGCGGATCGTCTCGGGCGCGTCCACGCTCACCCAGCAGCTCGCGCGCACCCTGCGCCCGAGGCCGCGCACGCTCTGGGGCAAGCTCGGCGAGATGGCGCTCGCGCTGAAGATCGAGCGTTCGCTGTCGAAGGCGCAGATCCTCGAGGAGTACCTCGCGCGCGTCGCGTTCGCGCCGGGCGTGCGAGGCGTCGACGCGGCCGCGCGCACCTACTTCGACAAGGGCGCGCGCGAGCTGTCACTCGGCGAGGCAGCGGCCCTCGCGGGGATGCCGCGCGGCCCGTCGATCTACGATCCTCGCAAGCACCCCGAGCGCCTGCTGGCGCGCCGCGCGGTCGTGCTGTCACGTCTCGCGGGCGTCGACCCCGAGCGCGCGCGCCTCGCCGCGAGCGAGCCGCTCGCGCTGACCGACGCCAGGCCTCCCGCTGCCGCGCGGCACTTCGTGTACGCGGTGACGAGGGGCGCGCTCGCGACGCCGGGGACACACGCAGAGCTCGTGACGACGCTAGATGTCCCGCTTCAACGGGAGGCCGAGGCGCTGACCCGCGCGACCGTGGCGAGGCTCGCGGACAGGCGCGCGACGGCCGCGGCCGCGGTCGTGCTCGACAACGCGACGGGCGACGTGCTCGCGTACGTAGGCTCTCCCGACGCGGACGATCGCCGAGCGCTCGGCGGAAACGACGGCGTGCTCGCGAAGCGCCAGCCCGGCTCGGCGCTGAAGCCCTTCGTCTACGAGCTCGCCCTGGAGCGCCGACAGCTGACCGCCGCGACGGCGTTGCCCGATCTTCCGCTGGTGTTCAGGGGCGCGCACGGGGAGTTCCGTCCGCGCGACTACGACGGGCAGTTTCACGGCCCGGTGCGCGCGAGAGAGGCGCTGGCGAGCTCGCTGAACGTCCCGGCGGTCGTCGTCGCCGAGCGCCTCGGCCCCGACGCCGTGCTCGACCGGCTGCGCGCGCTCGGCTTCGACACGCTCGACGGCGACGGCGCGCGCTACGGGCCCGCGATCGCGCTCGGGGACGGCGAGACGCGCCTGCTCGATCTCGCCAGCGCGTACGCGACGCTCGCGCGCGGCGGTGAGCTGCTCCCGGTCCGCGCGATCACGGCGACGCGCGCGCCTGGCGGGCCGATCGTCGCGCTCGAACCCGCGACGCCGGTGAGGGTGCTGCAGCCCACCGAGGTCGAGCTGGTGACCGACATCCTCTCGGACGACGCCGCGCGCGCGATGTCGTTCGGACGTCACGGCGTGCTCGAGCTGCCCTTCTCCGTCGCCGTGAAGACCGGCACGTCGAAGGGCTTTCGCGACAACCTGACCGTCGGCTACACGCGCGAGGTCACCGTCGCGGTCTGGGTCGGCAACTTCGACGGCTCACCGATGGTCGGCGTCTCGGGCGTGACCGGCGCCGGTCCGCTGTTTCACGACCTGATGATGGCGGCGATGCGCCGCGTCCGCGCGCCTCAGTCGCTCGCGCGAGGCCTCCCGCTCGTCTCGCGCGAGGTGTGCTCGCTGTCGGGCGAGCTCGCCGGTCCCCACTGCCCTCACCACCAGGCCGAGCGGTTCGCGCCGGGGACCGAGCCGCGGTCGACGTGCGACCAGCACGTGGAGGTGAGCGTCGACGAGCACAGCGGGTTGCCCGCGGGGCCCGCGTGTCGCGATCGGACGACCCGCGTGTTCGAGCGTTACCCGCCAACGCTGCAGGCCTGGGCTCGCGCGGCGAAGCGGCCGACGCTGCCATCACGAGCCGCGCCAGGCTGCGAACGGGGCGCCGTGACGGCGAGCAGCGACGACGGCGAGCCGCGCGTCACCGAGCCGCGTGACGGCGCGCGCTACCTGCTCGATCCGTCGCTCGGCGAGCGACAGGCCGTGCTGGTGCGGACCTCGGGCGCGCGCCTCGACGCGAGGATCATGCTCGACGGTCGCGCGTTGCCTCATGGACCGTCGCCGGGGACCGCCCTGGCGCGGCCGGGACCGGGCGAGCACCGCGTCTGGATCGAGACCGACGGCGCGCGGAGCGACGTCGTGACCTTCGTCGTCGAGTAGCCTGGTCGTCGCCAGACAACCCACCCGTCTGTTCGGGTGAACGAGCCGGCGAGATTCGGGCCGACATCGGAGACTTCGTCTCGCGAGCGGCGAAGGCGACCCACCGCGCCTTGCCGCTGTCGGCGCGCCCCCCCCACTGCCGAACACTCGGGGGAGGCTCAGCGACCGATGCCGAACCCTATGCCAAACCCGACGCTCACCTGCGGACGACTCGCGAGCGCGCGCCGCGTGAGCAGGTGCGTGACCAGCGTGCAGGTGCGAAACATGGGCCCCTGGCAGCCCTGCCACACGCCCCCCGAGCGCCCGAGGCCGTCGTCGTCGTAGACGATCACCTGCTCGCTCGGAGTCAGCAAAACGAACGCGGTCGAGGCGCCCGGGAGCGCCGCGCTGGCGACGCCGACGAAGCCGAGCGGCTGCTCGTCAGGCCCGACGAGGTGCCCGGTGGGGTAGAGCATCGCGACGGGATCGCGGTCCGGCTCGCTCACCCGCCCCGCCGAGTCGAGCGTGAGCTGATGTTCGCCGCCGACGAGCACCTTGCCGTCAGGCATCACGTCGACGGGCTCGCCGCCTCGCTCCCAGTGGGCGCGTCCGAGCGCGAGCGACGCGCCTCCCTGTGCCCAGCGCGCCGGGGGGTTCGCCGAGCACCCCGCGACGAGCGCGGCGGCGACCACGAGGAGCGAGCCCTTGCCTGCGCGAAGCATCGAGGAGGCCAGTGTAGCCTCATGGAACGCGAACGGCGAGGCCCCACAGGACCTCGCCGCGCGTGCCTCGCGAGGCTGGGCTCAGCTCAGAGCGGGCCCTGGCCGAACCAGAAGCCGAGCTGGCGGACCGTGTCGATCAAGCCAACATACTTCACGAACTCACGGTACGCCGTGTTCTGCACGTTGGGGTTCTTCGGCTGCGGCTGGCCCTGCGCGTCGAGCTCGAGGTCCGGGCGGCCGAACTGGTCGGGGGTGTCGGATTTGAGCACGTACACGTTGGCGACGTGCGCGTTCGCGTAGCCCAGCATGCGGGCGGCCATGCCGCGGTCGGCCGTCGGGCGCTCGGGATCCTCGCTGCCATACTTGCGCGCGATGTAGGTGAAGCCCGTGCGCGGATCGGTGAAGCGGACCTGCTTGCTGAGATCGGGGATCGCCTGGGTGCTGATCGGGCCGTCGAGGCCGTCGACCCAGACGCGCATCTTGTTGGTCAGCGACAGATCGGTGCTCTCGCCCGCGAGCAGCATCGCGTAGAGGCCGATGTACAGCTGCTGGTCGTAGCCGATGTTGGGGAAGACGGCGACGTCGCTCGGGTCCCGCTGGACCGTCGGCGCGAGCAGATCGAGCATCGAGATCGGGTTGTCGACCGACGCGCGACCCGACATGCCGACCGACTGCCAGTCATGCGACATGACGCCCGCGAGCAGGCGCTCGACCCCGAGCGGCATGTCCGCGTAGAAGTTCAGCTGCTGCGAGCGAGGATCGAGGAAGATGTCGGCCGTCGGCGCGAACACCGGCGGGCGACCGTTGACCAGCGCCGCGACGGCGAGGCCCTTCTCGTCAGAGTAGCCGGTGCGCTTCGTCCACTCGTTGTAGTCCCACGAGCCGCCGCCCTTCTCGAGATCGTTGTCGACCTCGGTGTCGACGTAGCGGCCGACGCCGGCCTCGATGAAGAACTTGCCGTCGTTGCTGCCGTCGGTGTCGTAGATCTTCTTGGTCCAGCCGGGGAGCGCGCGGCTCTTGGTGTCCGAGTAGCCGCCGGGCTGCGGGATCAGCACCGCGCGCGCGAGGAGGTTGAACGCCTCGACGTTGGCGAGCAGGTACGGGCGGTGCCAGTCGTCGGACGCCGAGATCTTGTCGAACTCGGCGGCGCCGAAGCTCTGACGGAACTGCGCCGAGCGCATCGCCACGTTCCAGTGATACGTGCGGGTGCGCTCGAACGTCGTCTCGAGCGCGCGCGACGGCAGGCGCCAGAACGCCCACTCGCGACGGTGACCGCGCAGGTAGAGGTACGGGTAGAGGGCGTCGAACTGCTGCCCGGTGAACACCGTCGCCTCGTAGATGTCCGCGCCGGCGTCGCTCGGGTTGGTGTGGACGTAAGAGTTGTCGGTCGAGCCCCAGCGGTAGAACCAGCGGACCCGATCGGGCGCCGCCTTGGAGGCCGGATCGACGTGCCACTGGATCGCCGTCGTCGCGCCGTCGTAGGCGTCGCTGCGGAGATCCTGCCAGGCGGCGTGATCCTTCGGGGTGTGGCTGCAGACCTTGCCGTGGATGATTCGCCACTTGGCCGTGGCCTTCTCCTCGTCGGTCGCGTCGCGGCAGTCACGCGCCGGATCGAAGCGCTTCATCGCCCGCGCGAGCTCGGTGTAGTGGATCGGCTGCGCGAACTTGGCGCCACCCGCCACCGCGCTCGAGCGCATGATGACGTCTTGATCGTTGAGCTGGGTGCGCATGCGAGGCGCGAAGTCGCGCTGCTCCGCCACCGAGGTGACCGAGTCGTCCATCACCTCGATGACGCGGCCGTAGAGCGCCTTCATCGTGTGCTGGTCGTAGGAGCCGAGACCCGCCGTCTCGCCGAACCGCTCGGCCTGGTATTCCATGGTCGAGGTGTTGGCGAAATAGTCGATGCCAGGCCGCGACTCGGCGCCGTGGCCCATCTCGTCGGCCGTCTGCGGGTCGAGGTAGCGGGGGCCCAAGCAGGCGCCGCTCGCGTCCAGCTTGCCGCCGCACGAGGCCGTGTTCTGCCCCTCGTTGGTGCGCAGCTGCCAGTACTGGGGCTCGTAGTTCATCGAGTCCCAAGAGGACGCGAACTGATGCAGCATTCCGAGGGAGTGACCGACCTCGTGCAGCGCGATCCCCTTGAACGTCTCGCGCACGAGCTCCTGGTAGATGGCCTCGCCGCGCGCCTTCGGATCCCCGGGGTACTTGTCGAGGAAGTACTTGCCGAGCCCAGGGAGGCTGATGCTCCCGATCGGGGCCATGTCCGACTCGAGGAAGCACATGCCGTTGCGCTCGGCGTGGTTGCGCATGATCTGCTGCAGCACCTTCTGCTTCGTCACGTCGCCGAGAGAGAGCGGCGACGCGAGCGGCGCGAGGCCGCCGGCGGGCGTGCCGGGGCGGACGCCGATGCTGGTGGCGAGGTGCATCGGCGACAGCAGGTCCGACTCGATCGACGAGCCGACGCCGGCCGCGGTGCGCTGGGTGAGCGACGCGAACATCGCCGCCTCGGACGCCTGGTCGAACGTGGTCTTCGCCTGGTAGCCGAGGAAGGAGCCGAACTTCTCCTGGACCGACGCGCCGTCGAGCGGTCGCAGGCCGATGGTGTTGGCCGCGTGGACCGCGTCGTTCGACGCGACGCGCTTGTCGATCGTCTCGGCGTCGAGGCCCGGGGCCGCCGCGAAGCCCGCGCGGAGGCGGCGCGCGTAGGTCTCGGTCGGGACGCCGTCGAAGTAGTCGGTCGCCGTGATGTCACCGATGGCGAGCTGGAGCACGTCGCGCGCGAAGGCCGCGCCGCGGGTGGTCGACGGGCCCATCGTCAGCGCCGCCCCGCCGATGATCCGGCCGGTGAGCGGGTCGCCGTTCCAGTTGGCAATTCCGCCGTACGGGGCGCGTGACGAGTAGGGCCAGTAGATCAGCCAGTTCTTGCGCAGATCGCTGTCACGGGCGCGGAAGCCCTCGGCGCCACACATCGGGAGATCGTAGGACCGGACCGGGTTGTGACAGAGCGTCAGCACGGGCGTCTGGTCGACCGATTTGTCGGTGAGCCAGCCGCCGAAGCTGACCATCTCCTTGCCGTCGAAGAACTGCGTGTGGCACGACGCGCGATCGCCGTCG
>CAUJFL010000171.1 GCA_963169165.1 Myxococcota bacterium
GTTGACCGCGCCGTCGGGGCCCATCACCGCGATCTCGGCCGTGGGGAACGCGAGGTTCACGTCGGCGCGGATGTGCTTCGACGCCATCACGTCGTACGCGCCGCCGTACGCCTTGCGCGTGATGACCGTGATCTTCGGCACGGTGGCCTCCGCGTACGCGTACAGGAGCTTCGCGCCGTGCGTGATGATGCCGCCGTACTCCTGCGTCACGCCCGGCAAGAAGCCCGGCACGTCGACCAGCGTGACGAGCGGGATGTTGAAGCAGTCGCAGAACCTGACGAACCGCGCGGCCTTGATGCTCGCCTGGATGTCGAGGCACCCCGCGAGGAACATCGGCTGGTTGGCGACGACGCCGACCGGCCGCCCGCCGATCCGCGCGAACGCGCAGACGATGTTCGCCGCCCAGCGCTCGTGGATCTCGAACAGATCGCCGTCGTCGACCGCGAGCTTGATCACGTCGCGGATGTCGTACGGTTTGTTAGAATCTGTCGGGACGAGGTGGTCGAGCTCGGGGATCTCGCGATCGACGGGGTCGGCGCACGGGCGGCGCGGCGGGTCCTCGGCGTTGTTCTGCGGCAGGAACGACAGGAGCTCGCGGATCATCGCGACGCACGCGGCGTCGTCGGGCGCGACCTTGTGGCAGACGCCGCTCTTCGCCGCGTGGGCCGAGGCGCCGCCGAGCTGCTCCTTCGTGACGTCCTCGTGGGTGACGGTCTTGATGACCTCGGGCCCGGTGATGAACATGTACGACGTGCCGTCGACCATCATCACGAAGTCGGTGATCGACGGCGAGTACACGGCGCCGCCCGCGCACGGGCCCATGATCGCGCTGATCTGCGGCACGACGCCGCTCGCGAGCGTGTTGCGCAGGAAGATGTCGGCGTAGCCGGCGAGGCTGGCGACGCCCTCCTGGATGCGCGCGCCGCCCGAGTCGTTGAGGCCGATGACGGGCGCGCCGATCTTCATCGCCAGATCCATCACCTTGCAGATCTTCTGGGCGAACGCGGCCGACAGAGAGCCGCCGAACACCGTGAAATCCTGGGCGAACACGCACACCTTTCGGCCGTCGACGGTGCCCCAGCCGGTGACGACGCCGTCGCCGAGGACCTTCTGCTTCTCCATGTCGAAGTCGGTGCACCCGTGCGTGACGAACGCGCCCATCTCGACGAACGAGCCGGGATCGAGCAGCAGATCGACGCGCTCGCGCGCGGTCAGCTTGCCCGCCGCGTGCTGGCGCTCGACGCGCGCCGCGCCGCCGCCCTCGCGGGCGAGTCGATCCATGTGTTCGAGCCCCTCGAGGGGCGTCGTGCCTGCAGCGGGTCGCGTCGACATCGGGGCGCGCGGCTACCACGGGCCCGAGGTGGCTGGTATCGGGCTATCTTCCGCCCATGCGCCTCCACCGACGCCATGTCACCGCCGTCGCGCTGCTCGCGGCGGCCGGCTGGTCCTTCTCGCTCGGGCCCCGGTCAGAGGCTCGCGCAGACGCGACCGCCGGGCACGCTCCGACCGTGTCCGCCGTCGAGGTCGCGATCGCCGAGACGGTCCCGCTCTCCGAGCGCACGGTGGTCACCTGGGTGACGCCAGCGGGCTCGGCCCGCCGCGTGGCGGAGCTCGCGCACCCGCGTGACGCGAGCGTGAAGGGTGCCGTCGTGCCGGCGACCGGCGACATCGTCGTCGCGCTCGACGCGACCGACGCGCGCGACCGCAGCTTCGCGAGCGCCCTCGTCTCGCTCCGCGACGGCGCCGCGCCACGGACGCTCGCGAGCGGCGTCGCGCACGCCGCGCAGCCGATCGTCACCGACGACGGCCGCGTGCTGATCGAGCGCGGCGCGCCTGGGGCCGAGGTGACCGATCCTCACGGCAAGCTCGCGCAGCGGGTCGACGATCTCGAGGTCACAGAGCTCGATCCCGTGACCGGCGCGGCGCGACCGCTGCTCACCATGTCGGGCTACTCGGCGCACGTCGCCGGGGCGCTCGGCGATGAGGCGCTCGTCTATCGCGTGACCCCGGCCGGCGCCGATCTGGTCGCGGTCGACCGCGTGGCCCGCGCGGCGCGCGTCCTCGCCGACGTCGGCCCGCTCGCGCGCGATTTCGTCGTCGACCGCGCCGGGCGCGCGCTCTGGTTCTCCGTTCGTCGGCGCGACGGCACGGCGCGGCTGGTGCGCCTCGACGTCGCGACCGGCAGCTCGAGCGAGCACGGGTCCGCCACCCGAGATCCGGTCCCGTTTGCGCTGCCGGGCGGCGGCGTGGCCTGGACCGACGATCGAGCCCAGGTCTCGGCGCACGGCGCGAGCCTGACGCTCTCGCTGCCGCAGGGCGCGTTCTTGTGGGGCAAGGCCGCGGGAGGCGGCTGGGTCGCCGGTCTCGTCATGCTCCGCGGCGGGCTGCCGCGGCCGGTGCTGATCGACGCGCAGAGCGGCGCCCAGGCGGCGCTCCCCACCACGAGCGGGGCGCGCGCCGAGGTGCTCGGGCTCCGCGTCGGGGGTGCCAAGTGAAAGCCCGCGCGCTCTTGCTGTTCATGCTCTCGGCGTCGTCGGCCTCTGCCGCGTACTGCCCTTGCTACACGCTCTCGTCGCCCAACAACGATCACAATTGCGGCGTCGAGGCGGCGACCGGGACCAACCCCTCCGTCGCCGAGTGGCAAGACATCTTCCAGCTCGTCGCGCAGGGCCCGTCGGTCTGGGGAAGCAAGGGTCCAGCGGTCGGCGCGATAGGTCAGGGCTGCGGCAAGCCCGAGAAGACCCACGACGTGCCGGCCCAGTTCCCTTGCGAGGTGCTGAAGGCCATCGCCATGCAGGAGAGCCTCTGGCAGCACTTCTGCACGCCGACCACGCCCAGCGACATGGCGGGCAAGTCGTCGCGCACCATCATCTCGTTCGACTGCGGCTACGGCATCGGCCAGGTCACGAGCGGGATGCACACCGGCGAGACGCCGAGCTTCGACCGCGCGCGCGTCGCCAGTGATCCGCTGTACAACATGGCGACCGGGACGCAGATCCTCGCCGGAAAGTGGAAGGCTACCAACTGCGTCGGCGACAACCAGCCGCGCACGGTCGAGCACTGGTACACGGCCGTCTGGGCGTACAACGGCCTCGCGTACAGCAACAACCCCAGCAACCCGAAGCACGATCCCAACAGGGACGTCTACGACCCCAAGGTCGGCGGCGACTATGCATATCAGGAGAGGGTGTTCGGCTGGGTCGAGCACCCGCCCACCGCCGGGCACTGGCCCAAGGTGGCGCTCGCCTACCCCGATCCCTCCGACTGCGGCTCCTCGGGCTCTCCCCCCGATCTCCCCGAGCCCAGGTGCGCCTCTCCGACCGACTGCGGCAACAAGCGGAGCACCCACACTTCTCTCTGCTTCGCGGGCGGTGGCGGCGCTGGAGGGGGTGGTCAGGCGGGCGCGCCTCAGGGCGGAAAGGCAGGCGCCGCCTCGGGCGCGGGCGGCGCCGCGACGGCCGGCAAGGCTGGCGCCACGCAGGCTGGCGCGGCCGGGGCGGCTGGCAAGGCGGGCACGGCGGGCGCCTCCGGGAGCGCTCCCGCCGCAGGGGGTCCCCAGGCCGGCGCGCCGGGGAAGGCTGGCGCGGGGGGCGCGCCGTCGGCGGCGGGCAACGTGTCCGCGCTGGCAGGCGCCGCTGGCGCGTCGACGGTGACGCTGACGGCCGACGGCGACGACGGAGGTTGCGGCTGCGAGGTGCCCGCGGCACCGCGTGAGGTTCATTGGTATTTGGCGGTGGTCGGTCTGGCGTGGGTCGCGCGGAGGCGCAGGCGATGAGCGCTGTCGTGTTCGACGACCGCGGGCTGGTCGTGGCGGTGGCCCAGGACGCGCACACCGGCGAGGTGCGGATGGTGGCGTGGATGAACCGCGAGGCGCTGCAGAGGACGCTCGAGACAGGCGTTGCCACGTTCTTCAGCCGCTCGCGCCAGGCGCTCTGGAGGAAGGGGGAAGAGAGCGGCAACGTGCTCCGCGTGGTGAGGGTCGGCGTCGACTGCGACGGCGACACCGTGCTGTTGCTGGTCGAGCCCGCGGGGCCCTCGTGTCACACCGGCCGCCCCTCTTGCTTCTTCCGCGCCCCGCGCGCCGATGGCGAGATCGACGCATCACCGGCGGAGCTCGCGCCGTCGCTCGTCCTGCTCGAGCGCGACATCGCGGAGAAGGCGAGCTCGACCGCCGAGCTCAGCTACACGCGCAGTCTCCTTGACGGGGGCGCCCACAAGATCGGCGCGAAGCTCCGCGAAGAGGCCGACGAGCTCGCGCGGGCGCTCGAGGGAGAGAGCGACGAGCGCGTGCTCTCCGAGGCGGCCGACCTGCTCTACCACGCGGCCGTCGGGCTGCGATCGCGCGGGCTGTCGCTCGCGGGCGTGGCGCGCGCGCTGTTCGCTCGTCGCGGCACGTCGGGTCACGACGAGAAGCGCGCTCGCGCGCCCCGGTAGCGCCAGTCCTGATGCCGTCGGGGATCGATGGGCCGCGACAGGGCCGGGCGTGCGCGCGCGCGCCGCGGACGCGGAGGCGGCTGGACCGCGGCGCTCTGGCCACGCGCGTCGCTAGCGCCGGTCGTCGCTCTGATTTAGAGCACGCCGATGACCGACACTCCCGCGCTGTTGACCCTCGTGATGATCGTGAAGAACGAGGCGCGAGGCATCGAGGCCACGCTCCTCTCGGCGAAGCCGTTCGTCGATCGCTGGGTGATCGTCGACACCGGGTCCACCGACGGCACGCAGGATCTCGTGAAGAAGACGATGGACGGCGTGCCCGGCGAGCTGCACGAGGAGCCGTTCGTCGACTTCGGCGCGACCCGTTCGCGGGCGCTCGAGCTCGCCGGCGAGGCCACCACGTTCACCCTGATGCTGAGCGGCGACGAGCTCCTCGAGGGTGGTCCGGCGCTGCGCGAGTTCTGCGAGAAGCACGCCGCCGCCGAGGGCGTCCGTCACGGCGCCTACCATGTGCGCGTCGTGCTCGGCGACACCGAGTTCGACCACGCGCGCCTCGCGCGCGCCCGGTCGGGATGGCGGTACATCGGCTCGACCCACGAGTTCCTCGGCAAGGAGAAGACCCCTCCCCCGACGATTCGAGTGCCCGACGTCCGCGTCGTCCATGACACGCAGCACCGCACGAAGGAGGGGATGCGCGCGCGCTGGGAGCTCGACAAGCGCCTGCTCCGCGACCAGCTGAAGAAGAACCCCAACGACGCCCGCGCGCAGTTCTACCTCGCGCAGACCCTCGAGTGCCTCGGCGAGCTGAAGCAGGCCGCGCAGGCCTACGAGCGCCGCATCAAGATGGGCGGGTGGCAGGAGGAGATTTACGAGTCGTGGTTCCGCCTGGCGCGCACGCTCGAGGCCGGGCAGCGCCCGTGGGCGACGGTGCTCGAGACCTACCTCGACGCGC
Organism: Myxococcota bacterium; assembly: GCA_963169165.1. GTDB lineage: Bacteria > Myxococcota_A > Polyangia > Polyangiales > Polyangiaceae > JADLFU01. The sequence continues at coordinate 5,387 of CAUJFL010000171.1, forward strand.
ACACCCACAGCCCGTCGCGCGCCGAGCCGCTGTTCAAGATCGCCTGGCACTACTACCAGAAGAAGTCGTGGGCGCTCTGCTACCTCTTCGCCCGTCGCGGCGCCGAGCTGTCGTTCCCCGAGAAGGCGACCTTGTTCGTCGACCGCGAGGTCTACACCTGGAAGCTGCTCGATCTGGTCGGCACCTCGGCGTACTACGTCGGCGCGTTCGAGGAGGGTGAGGCCGCGCTCCGCAAGGCCCTGCTCGCGATGCCGGGCGACGCGCGCCTGACCAAGAACCTCGCCTTCTACGAGGAGCGCAAGAACAAGGAGCACAGGACCGACGCGTGAGGCGGCTCGGGCTCCCGGTCCTCCGGGTCGCCGCGCTCGTGGCGCTCGGGTTCTCGACGGCGCTCCTGATCGACTATCTCCGGCCGATCCCCTCGTTCTGCGCGCTCGGCTCGGGTTGCTCGAAGGTCAAGGCGCTCGCGGGATACGTCGCGGGGGTGCCGATCCCCGCGCTCGGCGTCTCGGCGTTCGGCTCGCTGCTCGCGCTCACGTTGTGGCCCGGCGGCCAGCGCCTCGCGCGCGGCGGGGCGCTCGCGGGCGGCGCGGTCGCGCTCGGCCTGCTCGCTTGGCAGGTCATCGGCCTCGGGACGCTCTGCTGGATGTGCGCGGTCGTCGACGGCTCGGCGCTCGTCGCCGCCGCCGCCGCGCTCGTGTGGAGTCCGGGCGAGCCGGTCACGGCGCGCTTGTCACCGCTCGGGTGGCTCGGGCTCGCCCTGCTCGCGGTCGGGCTGCCGATCGGCGTGTCCCGCGCGAAGCCGCCGCCCGCGGCCCCCGCCGAGATCGTCGCGCTCAGCGATCCCGCGCGAGTGACGATTGTTGAATTTTCTGATTTCGAGTGTCCCTTCTGCCGGACGATGCACCCGGTGCTCACGGAGGCGATTCACGCGGCGAACAGGCCGGTGAAGCTCGTGCGAAAGACCTTCCCGCTGCCGAGCCACGCGCACGCCCGAGGCGCGAGCCGCGCCTGGGTCTGCGCGGACGCCGCGGGAAAGGGCGACGAGCTGGCCGACTGGCTCTTCGCCTCCGACGATCTCGGCGAGTCCGCGATCGCCGCGCACGCCACGAAGCTCGGCCTGGACGCCGGGGCGTTCGCCCGTTGCACGACCGATCCCGCGACCGACGCCCGCATCGAGGCCGACATCGCGTTCATCCGCGCGGCGGGCTTTCAGGGGCTGCCCACCACCTGGATCGGCGACCGCAAGCTGCTCGGTCCACAGCCGGCCCAACGCTACGTCGAGACCATCCACGCGGTGGCGCGCGGCGAGCGTCCGACGCGGGATCTCTGGCCGCTCGCGGCGATCGTCCTCGCTGCCTCGGCGCTCGTGGCGCTCGGCTGGAAGCGCCACGACGCAGCGTGACAAAGCGGCGCGCTGCTGTACCCTCGGCGCGCGATGGGTCATCTCCGCTGGTTCACCGCAGGCGAGTCGCACGGTCCCGAGCTCGTGGCGATGCTGGAGGGCTGCCCTGCCGGCCTGCCGCTGCTCGCCGAACACATCGACGTCGATCTGGCCCGCCGCCAGAAGGGGTACGGCCGGGGCGGCCGGATGAAGATCGAGACCGATCGCGCGGCGCTCGTCGCGGGCGTGCGCGGCGGCGAGACGCTCGGCAGCCCGATCGCCCTCGTGATCCAGAACCGAGACTTCGCGAGCTGGGAGGGTCGCATGGGCCCCGCCCCGTTCGCGTCCCCTCCCGAGCCGGTCGTGCGGCCGCGCCCTGGGCACGCGGACCTCGCGGGGGGCCTCAAGTACGGTCGGCGAGATCTCCGTGACATCCTCGAGCGAGCCTCGGCGCGGGAGACGGCGGCGCGCGTCGCGGTCGGCGCGGTGGCGAAGCGTCTGCTCGCCGAGGCGGGCATTCGCGTCGTCGGCCACGTCCGCGCGATCGGCGACGTTGCGGCGGCGGAGCTCGACCTCCCCTTCGACGAGCTCGACGCTCGAGCCCGCGCGTCCGATCTCTCGTGCGTCGACGCTGACGCGGAGGCCCGCATGCGAGAGGCCATCCACGCCGCGTCGCACGCCGGCGACACGCTCGGCGGCGTCGTCGAGGTGATCGCCGTCGGCGCGCCGCCCGGCCTGGGCAGCCACGTTCACTGGGACCGCAAGCTCGACGGTCGCCTGGCCGGCGCCTTGATGAGCATCCAGGCGATCAAAGGGGTCGAGCTCGGCCTCGGGTTCGAGGCCGCGCGTCGTCGCGGCTCGGCGGTTCACGATCCCATCAGCTGGAGCAGCTCCGACCGGACCTTCCCGCGGGCGTCGAACGGCGCCGGAGGACTCGAGGGAGGCATCACCAACGGGATGCCCATCGTCTGTCGCGCCGCGATGAAGCCGATCGCGACGCTGCGCCGCGCGCTGGGCAGCGTCGACGTGACGACCAAGGCCCCGTTCGACGCCGCCTTCGAGCGCAGCGACATCTGCGCGGTCGCCGCCGCCGCGGTCGTCGCCGAAGCGATGGTCGCGCTCGTGCTGGCCGACGCCCTGCTCGAGAAGACGGGCGGCGACTCGCTCGCCGAGGTGCGCCGCAACCTCGCCGCGCTTCGCGAGGCCCAGGCAGAGTTCCCGCGATGACGCTCGAGCGACCGCTCGCCCTCACCGGGATGATGGCGTCCGGCAAGAGCACGGTCGGCCGCGCGCTCGCCGAGCACCTCCGCGTCCCATTCGAGGACCTGGATTCGTCGATCGAACAGGCGACTGGCGCGTCGATCGCGGCGCTCTTCTCGACGCGCGGTGAGGCCGGTTTCCGCGCCGCGGAGCGAGAGGTCCTCCGGGCCGCGCTCGCCGATCCCCGTCCGCGCGTGCTCGCGCTCGGCGGTGGTGCGTTGCTCGATCGCTCGGCGCGCCTCGACGCCCTCCGCGCCTGGACTCTGGTCGCGCTGTCGGTCCCCGCGCCAGAGCTCCTCCGTCGAGCGCGCGGCAGCGCCCGCCCTCTCCTTCAGACCGCCGAGCCGCAGGCGGCGTTCGAGCGCCTCTTCGTCGAGCGCGCCGACACCTACGCCGAGTGTCACGCGACCGTGGACGGCTACCGGGACGTCGCGTCCGTCGTCGCGGACGTGCTCGAGGTGGCCGCCGCCGCGCCGCTCGCGGTCGCCCTCGGCGCCCGCACCTACCGCGTGGACATCGGCCCCGCGGCCCCTCGCCTCGCCGAGCTGCGAGCCGCCCTCTCTCCCACCAAGACCCTCGCGGTCACCGATCTGAACGTCGAGCGGCTGCTCTCCGAGCCCTTTCGAGCGGCTGTCGGGGGGATGTTTCACGTGACACCTCCGGGTGAGCTCGCGAAGACCGTCACCTCGCTCGAGGCGGCGTGGCGGTGCGCGGCCCGCCAAGAGCTCGACCGCCGAGGCCTGGTGGTCGGCGTCGGCGGCGGCGCCGTGACCGATCTGGCGGGCTTCCTCGCGGGCACCTGGATGCGAGGTGTGCGCTGGGTCGCGGCGCCGACCCCGCTGCTGGCGACGGTCGACGCCGCGGTCGGCGGAAAGTCCGCGGTCGACCTCGATGAGGTGAAGAAAGTCGTCGGCGTGTTTCACCATCCTTCCGCCGTCGTCGCGGACCCGGCGTTCTGTCTCACCGAGTCACCGCGGGCCCTTTCGTCGGGGCTGGCCGAGGTGGTGAAATCGGCGCTGGTCGGCGACGCCTCTCTCCTCGAGCTGCTCGAGCGCGAGGTCGACGCGGTGGTCGCCCGCGACCCCGCCACGCTGCGGCGCGTGGTGCGCGCGGCGGTGGCCGTCAAATGCGACGTCGTGTCGCGCGACGAGCGCGAGGGGGGCCTGCGCGCCGTGCTGAACCTGGGTCACACCGTGGGACACGCGCTCGAGGCGGCCGGGGGACTCGAGCGCTGGACCCACGGCGAGGCCGTGTCGCTGGGGACCGTCATCGCTCTCGAGCTCGGCGAACAGCTCGGCGTCACCCCCAGCGGCCTGACCGACCGGGTGCGGTCGCTGCTCGTCAAGCTGGGCCTCCCCGTCGAGGTCGACCCACGAGAGCTGAGGTCCGCCGGCGCGTGGCTGGGCCGCGACAAGAAGCGCGCGGGCTCGATGATCCAGTACGTCCTCGTGAGCGGCGCGGGGTCCGCGGTCGTGCATCCGCTGTCGCTCGATGAGCTCCGACGCCTCATTTCTCGCTGAAACCGCCGTCGAAGCGCGCGTGAGCGTCGCGCGTTTGTTGGCGGTGTGCGCGGCGACTGGGTAGGCTTCGGGTCGTCGCGTGGTTCGCCCCGCGCGCTTGGAGGTCATCGTGACGAATCGCCTTCCCTGGATGTCCCGGCTGCTGGCCCTGACCGGCGCCATCGCCCTGACCGGCGCGTACGCTTCGGGCTGCAAAGAATCCGAGTCCGAGTTCTTCATCAAGGGGGTCGCTTCGTTCCAGGGGACCTGCACCGCGCAGGCCCAGGCCGACCAGATCCTGCTCTTCGAGGGCGTCCTCGACGCCACGTTCCAGCGTGACTACAACGCCGCGCTGCTCTTCGGAAACCAGCTGGCCCAGGTCGACCGGGTCCCCGACGAGAAGATCCGCACCGAGACCTCGCGCATCGTCGTGCAGTCCGCCGAGGTGTCGATCGAGGTCCCCGACGACAGCGGCGAAGTCCGGCTGGTGAAATCGTACTCGGTCCCCGTGAGCGGCTTCGCGAACCCCACCCGCTCGGGCGAGCCAGGTTACGGCCTCGTGTCGGTGCCGCTCGTCGACGCGGCGACCGGGATCCAGCTCGCCGCGACCGGCCGACCGATCAAGGTCAACAGCAAGGTAAAGCTCTACGGCCGCTCGCTCGGGGGCGACGACGTCCACAGCAACGAGTTCAACTTCGTCGTCACGATCTGCCGGGGCTGCCTCGTCTCGTACGATCCGACGCTCAACGACGCGGGCGCCGCGTCCAGCCCGAACTGCTTGCTGCCGTCGACCAGCGCGCCCTCGGCCGTGCCATGCCAGATCGGCCAGGACTCTCCTGTCCCTTGCGCCCTGTGCATCTCGACGAACGCCTATTGCCAGTGCGCCAACCCCACCAGCGCGAACGGCGTGCTCAGCTGCCAGTGAGCGGTGCGGCGTTCACCGGAACGCGTTGATCAGCATCACCGCGGGCAGCAGGACCGCCTGGAGATCGATGTTCGCTCCCACCAGCACGGTCTTCTCGCCTCCGTCGCCCGCGGTCTGACGCGCCTCGAGGACGAGCCCTCCGGTCATCACATAGCTGCCGTGGTAGTTGAAGCTGCGGGTGCCCCAGTAGAGGGACGCGAAGCCGCCGGTCCGCAGGTCACCGTCGCGCTGCGAGTACAGCCCGCCTGACAGCACGAGCGGCAGATAGTCATGCACGGGGAGCAGCACGCTGGCGCCGAGCTGGAGCTGCAGGTCGGAGAAGCGGTACGAGCCGATCCTCGCCATCGGCCCGACGCCCCATGACGCGTTCGAGGTGCGTCCGAACATCACGTCGGCCTGTCCCCCCAGGTAGAACGGGCGCGACGATTGTCCGCCAGACCGGACCCAGGCGACGGCCGGGACCACCGCCGTGTTCCATTGTGGGTCGGCGTGCGCGGACGCCGTGGCCAGCGTGACACCCGCGAACGCGAGCCATGTTTCACGTGAAACGATCACGGGCACCCTCTCAGGCAGCGCTGGTGGGCGTCGTCGCACCGGGAGCCGCACGCCATCGGCTCGTCACATTTAGTGTGGCAGGCATCTCGGGCGTCCGAGCACTTGCGGCGGCAAGCCTTGTCGCCGAGCGGGGCCTTGTCGCACCCGAGCGACAGCAGCAGCGGTGCGAGGATCGCGAGGCGCCACATCGGCGGCATCGTGCGTGCGGAACGCGCGACCCGTCAATCGCGCAGTGAGGTCTTCGAGATCAGCGGCGGGGCGAGCTGGAGAGGAGCGAGCGGCGGTCGACGACGCTGGGGCGAGGTCGTCCGAGCGGAGCTGTGTCCCACGACACCCAGGTGACCTCGTAGGAGACGAGGCGATCGGTGAGGCGGCCTTCGCCGCCGCGCCAGCCCTGGAGCCAGCGGTGAAGCTCCTCGCGGTAACGAGCGTTCGAGTCGAAGGAGAGCCTCAGCGCGTAGTCGCAGCGGAGTTGACCCAGCCTGGCGGGGCCGGCGCGGACAGGATCGTCGACGGGCGCTCGGCCGGAGAGCGGGTCCACCCGTCGACCATCCAGCGTCCTCGCGTCGATCACGAGCGCGCCATCACGGGCGGGCGCCTCGGGGCCGAACAGGTTCCAGGCGCGACCGAGCCCAAGGTAGCCGGGCAAGGAAGCGAGCCGCTCCGGCACGGCGAACCTCAGCGCCGACGGGACCGCCTGGTTCTCTTGCGAGGTCTGCGACAGCGCCGTGAGCAAGAAGACCGCCGCGAACGACTCGCGGGCGGCGGCGAGCGTGCCCCTCGCCTGCTCCTCGAGCGGAGAGGGCGGTCGGGGTGCCACCGACCGCGGGGACGACGCCGCCAGGCGCGCCGCGAACCAGGTGAGGCCGCGCGAGAAGAGAGGAGCGAGCGGAGTCAAGAGACGGCCGAACGGCAGCGCCGCGGTGGCCCGCGCCAGCGTCGCCGGATCGAGCGATGAGTCGCCCCGGACGAGCTCCAGCATCGACAGCGAGTCGAGCCTTCGGAGCGTGCGGACGAGCAGCCACTCGCCGGGCGAGACCGGGTCGAGCGCGAGGGTCGTCGGCGCGGAGAGCGCTCGGAGCCGGACCGCACAGCCATCGAGCGCGGCGGACGGCAACAGCAACAGCGACGACGCCATCAGCACCCACGGCAGCGCCCCGAGCGACAGCAGCAGCGCGGCCGCCCCGTGAAACACGAAAATCAGCGCGACCGCCAGCGCTCGGCAGGCGTCGCGGCGAAACGGCGAGAGCAAGCAGGCCGCGATCGCCGCCTCGAGCATGCGGGTCCCGGTCGACAGCAGCGGGGAGAGCCACGGCGCCTCGTGCGCGCGAAGCCACGCCCCCACGCCCGTCACCAGGCGGTCCTGCCAGAGCACGTCGTGGACCGCGACCCCCGCGCGCCACGACGAGCCGCTCTGCTGCGCCGCGTTCAGCCCGTGGAACGCCGCGAGCTCGAGCAGCACGCCGAGCGCGGCGACCGACACGACCTTCGTCGTCGTCCGCACGGGCTCGGTGATGGACTCGAGCGACGGCTCGGGCGCCGCGCGAAGGCTGCCCCGGACCGCGTCGACCGAGAAGCGCTCGCCCACCGGCAGGAGCCCGGTCCACACCGCCACCAGCGTCATGACGCTCATCCCGGCGTTGGTGACCAGCGGGTTGCGCGCGACCAGGCTGGCGCAGAGCACCGGCACGAGGACGCGCGTCCACCGCGTGTACAGCCCGATCATGTGCGCGAAGAACACCAGCCCGAACCCAGCGAACGCCAGCTTCGCCTCGGCCGGTGTCGAGAACGCAGTCAACAAACTGAACATCGGCCGCGACGCCGGCTGGAAGGCGTTGAGGTGGTTCGAGAGCACGCCCTCGTTCGAATAGAAGAGCGCGATGTCAGGCCAGCGCCGCAAGAGGTCCGCGAGCAGCACGCCGCCGAACGCGACGCGAAACAGGCCGAGCGCGCGCGGGTCCAGGGACGCGTACGCGTCGACGAGCGCGCGACCCGCCGCGACGCCGGACCCTCGTTCGACAGGCTCCACGACGAAGGTCTACCGTCCGCGCACGCGGTCGCATAGTGTGTCGGCCGATAGTCCGTCTCCGGGCGCTCGCGCTTGCTCCGAGTTGCGAACACGGGTACCGCGCGATCATGCGTTCCCGCCTCGCGCTCGCGCTCGCCGCCTCGGCGCCCTTCCTCGCCCCCGTCGCGCTCGCCCAGGTCGGTGGCCCGGTGCCTCCGGCAGCGAGCGCATCCGCAGCGCCCGCCGCGAGCTCGGCGTCCGCGCCTGCCGCGAGCTCGGCGCCTGCCGCGAGCGCCGCGCCCGCCGCGAGCACCGCGCCTGTCGCTCCCACGGTCGCGCCCGCGCTGCCGCCTCCTGCACCGTCGCCCGCGCCGGTCCCTGCGGCCGCGAGCGGCTCGGCTCCGGCGAAGGCGCCGCCTGCCCCGCGCCCCGCGGCAGAGAAGCCCGCAGAGCACACGTTCTCGCCCGAGGCGACCATCGGCGCGGCGTTTCGCCTGGGCTCGCCCGCCTCCGGCGCGACCGTCACCGAGCGCCAAGGCGTCGCGTATCGTCTCGGCCTGTTCTGGGGGATGTCACGCTCGTGGGCCGTGGGTCTTCAATACTCCCGCGCCGGCGCCGGAGCTGACATCGTCAAGTACCCCGACAGCGTCACGAGCGACAAGACCGAGCGCGGGATCCACTCGGTGCTCGCCGAGATCCGCGCTTTCCCGCTCCGCTGGGACTCGGGTCGCGTCTACCTCGGCCTCTTGCTCGGGATGAGCCACGAGTACGCGTCACACGCGGCGACGTACAACCCCAACCCCATCCAGCCCGAGTTCCGCACCGATCGATGCGGAGGCGCCGGCAGCTCGTCGCTCGCGCTCGGCGCGGGCCTCGGCGGCGACTACGAGCTCGGCGGCGGGTTCGCGTTCACCGGCCGCGTGGCGTTCCTCGGCCACCGCTTGACCGACGGGGCCATCGAGGACCACGGCAGCCCTTGCCTCCGCGGCGCCGGCACCACCAGCATGATCACCGCGCAGGCGGGCTTCCGGTACGCCATCGATCTCGATAAGGCTAACAAACCGAAGTGAGCGCGCGCGGCGGCCTGCTCGTCGCGCTCCTCGCGCTGTCGGCGGGGTGCGCCTCGCGGGCGCCACGTCCGACCGAGGCGACCGCCGGGCAGGCCCCGATCGAGCTGACGCTGCTCTACACCTCCGACGAGCACGGGTGGATGGCCCCGGTGCGCGAGCCTGGCAAGCCGAAGCGAGGCGGCGCGGCGGCGCTGCTCGCGAGGTGGCGGGCGACCGAGGGGCACTGTGTCCCCGACGACGAGCGCTGCGACGACGCGCGCACCCTCGCGCTCTCTGGCGGCGACAACTGGACCGGGCCGGCGATCTCCACGTTCTTCAAGGGCGAGCTCGCCGCCCTCGCGATGCGCCGCCTCGGCTACTCGGCGAGCGCGCTCGGCAACCACGAGCTCGACTTCGGTCGCGCGATCTTCGCGCGCAACGCGGCCGCGTCGCGCTTGCCGTATCTCGCGGCGAACGTCACGCCGCTCGCCAGGGACGGCGGCGTCGCCGAGGCGTTCACGATCGTGCGGCGGCGCGGCGTGAAGGTGGGCGTCGTCGGCCTCTCCACGCGAAGCTCGCCGTCCTCGGGCATGCGCTCCAACTATGACGGGCTCGCCTACGGCGACGAAGAGCCCGCGATGTTGCGCGCGACCGAGCAGGCCTACGAGGCGGGCGCCGACGTCGTCGTCGTGATCTCTCACGTGTGCGCCGAAGAGCTCGCGCCGATGGTCGCGCGCCACCCGGAGCTCGGCCTGGCGTTCGTGGGCGCCGGGCACTGCCACCGCGTCGATCTCCGCGACGTCGGCGGCACGCCCGTCGTGGAGCCCGGCTCGTTCATGCGGAGCTATGTCCGCGCGACGCTGTCGATCGATCTCGACGGAGCGCCGCGCCACCGGCTCGCCGCGCCGACCCGCGTCGAGAAGGTGTCGCTCGAGATCTCCGAAGGCCACCCCGACGAGCCCGAGGACGCGCGGCTGCGCGGCGAGATCCAAGCGTTCGCGGCGAGGACCCGGGACGCGCTCGGAGAGATCGTCGGCTACACCGCCGCCCGGATCGAGCCCGACTCGGCGCCGCTCACGAACTGGATCACCGATCGCTGGCGCGAGGCCACCAAGGCTGACGTCGCCATCCTCAACCGCTATGCCACGCGGCAGGCGATCCCCAGCGGTCCGATCACGCTGGAGACGCTCTATGGCGTGCTGCCGTTCGACAACAACCTGGTCGTGATGCAGCTCCGCGGCGCCGATCTCCTGCAAAACGTGACCTGCTGCGGCGGCCACGTGTCGGGCGTCATCGAGCGGGACGGCGCGGTGGTGCTGGAGAGCGGCGCGCCGATCGACGCGAACGCGCTCTATCGCGTGGTGTCGACCGACTATGCCTACGCCGGCGGCTCGGGCTTCACGTTCGGACGGGCCGCCCCCGGCGCGCAGACCGGAGAAGACTGGCGCGCGCCGCTCCTCAGGTGGCTGCGGGCGAACAAGACCACCGAGGCGTCGCCGCTCGATCCGCGCCTCGACGCGCGACCCCGCCGCCCGCCGCCCAAGGGGCGCGACCATGCGCACTGACGCGTCCTGGGCGACTGTCTGTTTTGTTGCGTTGTCCTCGGTGGTGTCCCCCGCGCTGGCGGTGCGGGTAGCGGCGGGGCGCGCCGTCACCGTGCAGGCTCGCGGAGGTCCGTGGCTCGCCGTGGGCGTGAGCGGCTCCGAGCTGCGCGCGCGGACGTGCGCGGCGTCGCCGTGTGACCTCGCGGAGGGAGCGCCGATCGCGGTGCCCGCGCCCTTCGCGGCCGGCGTGGCCGACGCGACCACCTCACCGCTCGAGCTCGGAGGCGGCCATCGGGGCGCCATCGTGCGAGTCCACGCCGACGCGCGCACGTGGGTGGCGATCGTGCTCCCCGCCGCGCGCGCCGCCGAGTCGCCGCGCGTCGTGTTCGCCGGGCCCGCTGACGTGGTCGGAGAGGGCGCGACGGGCGCGCCGCACGCGGTGCAGCTCGTCGAGTCCGAGGGGCGCGTCGACGTCGTCATCGGGACGACCAGCAGCGCGATCGATCTCTGCGGGCGAACCGCGCTGCTCTCACCCCGCGTGCTCGATCCTGTCACGGCGGAGCTTCGGCCGGCGAAGCTGCATCGGCTCTCCGAGCTCGAGCGGCGCGGCGCGGCGCGGATCGTCGCGACGGCCGTCGAGCCCTCGGCGCGCAGACCGCTGGGTCGCCTGCTGGCCGCGAGCGGCGCCTCGAGCGGGGTCGGACCGTCGACGGCCGTGACCGACGGCGATCTCACGACGACGTGGGCTGAAGGGCGCAGCGGAGAGGGACGCGGCGAGTTCGTCACGCTCCGCGCGCCGGGCGACGTGCCGCTCGCCGCGCTCCGCTTCGTCGTCGCGCCGCCGACGCCGAGCGCGCGCGTCGCCGGTCCACGGCGCCTCTTCGTCGCGACCGATCGTCAGGTGTTCGACGTCCAGCTGCCCGAGAACGGCGCGCTGCAGCCCGGACGCGCCTACGTCGCGCGGCTCGACCCTCCGGTCACCACGTCATGCGTCGCCGTCGCGCTCGACGACGCCTACCCGAGCCGAGATCCCGCGCACGTGGACGTGACCTTCGCCGAGATCGAGGCCGAGAGCGAGGTCGAGCGCGGGCGCGGCGTCCCCGAGCTGATCGAGCTGCTCGCCCCCGGTGATCGCGACGCACGCGCGGCCGCGGGCGTGCTGATGCGGGCGGGACCCGAGGCGCGCAAGCTGGTCACCGATCGCTACGACGCGCTGCCGTTCGCGGGGCGGATGCTCGCGCTCGACGTGGCGGACCAGAGCCCTTGCGAAGAGGTCGCGCCGCTGTACGTGCGCGCCCTCGCGTCCAGGGACGACGCCGAGGCGCGCCACGCGCGCGCGCGCCTCGAGCGATGCCGCAAGCGCGCGGTGCCCGCGCTCGTCGCGGCGACCCTCGATGCCGCGCACCCGTCGCAGCTGCGAGCCGCCGACGAGCTCGGCCTGATCTCTCCAGGTGACGCCGCCGAGGCGATCGGACGCGCGCTCGCGGCGGGTGGCAAGCCCGCGCGCAAGCGGCTCGGCGGGCTGATGGGGCGCGCGCTCGCGTCGCCGCGTGCGGACGCCGCCGCCGCGCGGCTCGTCGCCGACACGACCCCACCGCTCGACGAGAGACTTCGGCTGCTGACCCTCGCGCTGCCGCGCCTCGGAGCGCCCGAGGTCGCCGAGGCGGCGAGGGCGCTCCTGCGCGGTGCCGATGCGACGTTCGAGACGCGCTACCTCGCCCTACCCGCGCGCGCGGCGCTCGCGGCGAGAGGCGATGACGAGGCGCGCGCCGCGCTCACGCGAGCGCTGATTGCGCCCGAGCCGGCGATCCGCGCGCGCGCCGTCGCGCTGGTCTCGTCCATCCCCGCGCTCACGCCCGCCGTGCTCGCCGCGGCGCGCGATCCCGAGCCGCGCGTCCGTCGCGCCGCCTCGTCGGGGCTCGCGCGCGCCGGCGCTGCGGGCGTCTCCGCGCTCACGGCGCTGTTCGACGACGAGTGGACCTTCGTGCGCACGTCTGCCTACGAGGCGGCGGCGGCGGCGCACGAGCTCCCGCTCGATCCGCCGCTGCTCGCGCGCTTGCGCGTCGAGCGCACGCCGCTCGGTCAGTCAGCGCTGCTCGACGCCCTCGCCGAGCGCGGCTCGCCCGCGGCGCGTGACGAGGTGCGCGCGGTCCTCGTCGACACCGCGCGCGCGCCCGACGTGCGCGCGCGCGCGGCGCGTGGCGCAGGGATTTTGTGCGACTTTCAGGCGGTCGACGCTCTCGCCGAGCTCGCCCGCGGCGGGGCTCACGCGATGGCCAAGGACTCGGAGCGCGCGCTCGCGGGCGCGTCGATCGCGGCGCTCGGGCGCCTGCACCCGGCCGATCTCGCGGCCCGCCTGGCGTTCTTGCGTGCTCCGGGCGTGCCTGCGCCCCTCGTGGCCGCGGCGCGGTCGGCGATCGACGAAAAAGACGCGTGCCCGCCCCCGAACACGTCGCGATAGTCTGCCGCTCCATGGCGACACCTCGCACCCCCCGCGCCGCGGTCGGCGCCGCTCCGAAGACCCTCTGCATCGACATCGGCGGCACGGGCCTCAAGCTCATCGTGCTCGACTCGAAGGGCGAGCCGCTCAACGAGCGCGCGCGGATCGCGACGCCGCGCCCCGCGACCCCCGACGCCGTGCTCGCCGCCCTCGCGCCGCTCATCGACGCCGCGCCCGCGTTCGACCGGGTGTCGGTGGGCTTCCCCGGCGTCGTCAAGGACCACGTCGTCAAGACCGCCCCGAACCTCGACGAGGGGTGGGCGGGCTTCGCGCTCGGCGCCGCGCTCCAGAAGAAGACCAACAAACCTGTCCGCGTGCTCAACGACGCCGGGGTGCAGGGCTACGGCGTGATCGCGGGGCGCGGCACCGAGATCATCCTGACGCTCGGCACCGGGATGGGCTGCGCCATCTTCGTCAACGGGATCTACGTCCCCAACGTCGAGCTCGCGCATCACCCGTTCAAGCACGGCCGCAGCTACGAGGAGCACATCGGGAAGAAGGCCCTCGAGAAGGTCGGCAAGCGCCGCTGGAACGCGCGCGTCCGCGAGGTGCTCGACGTGCTGCTCCCGATCTTCAACCCCGACGTCGTCTACCTCGGGGGCGGCAACGCGAAGAAGCTGAAGGGCGAGCTGCCCGAGCTCGTCAAGGTCACCGACAACGTCGCGGGCCTGCTCGGTGGTATCGCCCTCTGGAGCTACTGACCGGCCGAGGGCGCCGCGTCGACGGCCGACATGCGCCACGTCGGCGCGCCCTGATCGTCGGCGACGAACCCGTCGCACGCGGCCGCGTGGACGCACGCCTCGCACGCCGGGCGACGCACGCGTCGCACGAGCGCCACGCCCGAGCGATCGCCGACGTCGACCCACCGTTCGCGCGGCGCGACGAGCTCCGGGCGACCCGGGACGAAGCACCTCGGGAGGTTCTCCACGAGCACGCGGAGCCGCCCGTGCATCGCGTCGGCGAGCTCGATCGCGCGCGCGCCGACGCTCGAGGGCTCCACGGCGACGCTGGAGGTGGACGGCCCGAAGCTCGCCAGCGCCTCGAGCCTCAACGCGGTCGCGCCGAGCGAGCGCGCCAGCTCGGCGACCTCGCGCAGCGCGCCGACCGTTCGTCGCGTCACCGCGCACGCGACGTCGAGCTCGAGCGAGGGCGCGCCGAGCCGCGCGAGCGTGGACAGCCCGAGGCGCGCTTGCTCGAACGCCTCGTCGACCCCCACGTGCCACGCGTGCGTCTCGGCGTCCGCGCCGTGCAGCGGGACGATCACTCGGGTGACGCCCGCGTCGAGCAGCCGCCGCGCGAACGGCTCGTAGCTCGCCCGGCGCCCGTTGGTCCTGAGCGTGACGTCGTCGTACCCGAGACGCCGAGCCTCGGCGAGCAGCGCGAACAGCGAAGGAGCCAGCGTGGGCTCTCCGCCCGTGACCTCGAGCCTCCGCGCTCCGCCGCGCCGCGCCGCGCGGAGCGTCGCGAGCACCGCGCGCTCGTCGCCGTCGAGCTGCGGGCCGGTCCCGACCAGGCAGAACGAGCAGCGGTTGTTGCAGCGGTGCGTGAGCCACGCGCGCACCGCGGGCGCGGCGTCGGCGGCGCGCACGCGCTCGTCGTACGCCGCGCGAAACGCGACCAGCTCTTCGAGCGTGGCCCCCTCGGTCTCCAGCGACGGAGAGCGCTGAAAATGAGGGCCGAAATCGTCGATCAGCGGCAGCACGCGCCGACCCGCCTCGCGCGCGCGGGCGGCGAGCGCGGTGCCTGGGAGCGGCGTCGCGAACTGCACGCTCGAGAACGCCCCGGTGTCCTCGTGCAGCCGCGCGGCGACCTCGAGCGTCTCGTTGATCTCTTCGCGTCGCTCGCCGGGCAGGCCGATCATGAAATGCACGAGCATCGGCACCGAGAGCGCGCGCGCGTCGACCGCCACGCGCGTCACGTCCGCGAGATCGAGCTGCTTGTGTACGACCTCGGCGACGACGCGCGGCGAGCCGCTCTCGGCGCTGACGCTGAGCGTGGTGAGCCGGCCGCGCATCGCGCGCAGGTGCCGCGGCAGCACGTAGTCGGCGCGCATGCCGTTCGGCACCTCGAACGACAGTCCGTGTCGCGAGAGGAGCTCGAGCACTCCGTCGAAATGCGCCTCGTTGACGTTGACGAGCTCGTCGAGGAGGTGGACGCGGCGCGCGCCGAGCGCGCAGAGCTTCGCGAGCAGCGCGTCGAGCTCGGCGAGCGCGTGCCTGCGCTGTGTCTTCGGCGCGACCTGTCGGCCGTCGACGCGCGTGCCGGGGTTCGACGAGCAGTGAACGCAGCGGTACGGACAACCCCTCGTCGTCACGAGCGGCATCGATCCGCCGTCGATCGGGAACGCCCACGCGGGTCGGCCCAGCCCGGCGACGATCGCGTCGTGGAGCGCGAAGTACGCGGGCACGTCGACGAGCTCCCACGCAGGCAGCGGCAGCCCGTGCAGGCCCTCGAGATCGGCGCCTCGACGCAGGCGCGGCGCATCGCCCGGTCGCCACCCGTCGAGCTCGTCGAGCAACGGACCGAGATCGCGCTCGGCCTCGTAGCGCAAGATCGCGGCGACCTCGGGGTAGGCCACGGCGAGCGCCTCGGACGGCGCGTCGACGACGTGCTGGCCGCTCTGGTAGAGATCGGCGAGCACGACAGGCGCGTGCGGCGCGACACGTCGAAGGTGCGCGAGCGTCTCACCGAGCAACGGGTCACGAGCGGGCGGCCGGTGGAACGGCGTCAGCGCGACGACGTACGCGTCGCGATCGGGCGGCACCCGCGCGAGCCACTCGTCGAGCGGCGCGCCGAGCTCGACGCGCCCGGCCTCGCGCGCGCGCAGCGTGGACCCAGGCATCGCGAGCGCGTCGACGAGCGCGACGTCACGGCCCTCGGCGCGCAGCACGGCGGCGTTCTGCACCGCGCCGAGATCGGCGAAGTAGGGGTAGTCGATGAAGTCGCGCGACACGTCGAGCGGACCGAACAGCACGGCGACGCGCTTCACGCGGCTCAACGTACTACGGGTCGAGGGTCGGCGCCGCGAACGGCGAGGGATCGGCGGGCCCGCGCGCGGCGGGGCGCGCGACGTCGCGCACCCATGTCCGCACGCGCAGCTCGAGCCGAGAGAGGTTCGGTCGCTCGCCGACGTCGGCCGAGGCGGTCAGCTCGACGATCGTCCCGGGCACGTCGGAGAGGCTCGCGATCTCGACCTCGACCGCCGCGCGCTGCGCGAGCTCGAGCACCGTCCCGGGCGGGAGCCGCGCCGTCACGCGGGCCTTGGACGCCTTCACCACCACCTTCGGCCGGGGCGCGTCGGGCAGCTCGAGCGCGAGCCCCGCGCGCGGCGTCGAGCTAGGCAGCGGCATCACGTCGCCGACCAGCACCTGCAGCGCGCCCGCGCGGCGGACGACCAGCGCGCCCGCCTCCGCCTCGGCCACGAGCTCGTGATGGACCTCGCGCGCGCCGCCGTCCGCCGAGGGATCGAGCGAGCGCAAGGTCAGCTCGACACGCGACGGGATCGCCGCCTCGCCCTTCGGCACGGGGAGCGAGGACTTCCAGCGCGTCACGCGCCGCTTGCAGCGCGGCTCGGTCCCGCAGCGCGAGACGTCCCGCGCGACGAGCCCCTCGCACGCCGCGCGCTCGAACCCGACGAACGCCGCGCACGGCCGCACGTCGCGCCGCGCCCCCGCGAGGCACACGGGATCGTGCTCGGGGAACCCCGTCACGCGCTCCCGCAACGGACACAGCGCCTCCTCGCCGACCAGCATCGCGACGTTCGTCTCGCAGCGCTCGCGCACCAGCGTCGACAAGATCTCATGGCACGGCGTCGTCGCGCGCTCCTTCAGCGCGCGCAGCGAGCGGCACGCGTCCTCGACGAACGCGTCGTACCCGAGCCCATCGAGCGCGTCGGTGACCAGCGGATCCGTGACCCGGTGCCTGGCTCTGCACTCGCGCATCGACGTGAACGCGGCGATCTCCTCTCCGAGATCGCCCGGCGGGGCGAGCGGATCGGCGTCGTCGAGCTCGAGCGGCTGCTCCACGCTCGCGACTGGCGGCGCGACCGGCGCGACCGGCGCCCGCGAGGTCTCACCGATCGGTCCGCGTCGACGCGGTCGTCCGTTGCACCCGAGCACGAGCGCGCCGAGCAGCGCGAGCGCGAGCGCGGACATATTCGAGCGCGCCGACGGGCTTGCGAGCTGAACAACCGTGCAGTATGCCTTGGCCTCCACCGAACACCGCATCTCTGCACCGAACCGAAGAGGATGGCCATGGAAGACAAGAACCGTTCAAAGGCGCTCGAGCTCGCGATCGCCAGCGTCGAGAAAGAATTCGGCAAGGGCGCGATCATGCGCCTCAAGGACGACGAGAGGCTCGGCGACGGGATCCAGGCCATCTCCAGCGGCGCGCTCAGCCTCGATCTCGCGCTCGGCATCGGCGGATACCCGCGCGGCCGTATCGTCGAGATCTACGGACCCGAGTCGAGCGGCAAGACCACGCTGTCGCTGCACGCGATCGCGAGCATCCAGCGGGCGGGCGGCGTCGCGGCGTTCATCGACGCCGAGCACGCGCTCGACGTCGGCTACGCGAAGAAGCTCGGCATCAAGACCGACGAGCTGTTGCTGTCGCAGCCCGACTACGGCGAGCAGGCGCTCGAGATCGCCGACATGCTCGTGCGCTCGAGCGCGGTCGACATCATCGTCATCGACTCGGTGGCGGCGCTCGTCCCCAAGGCCGAGATCGAGGGCGACATGGGCGACAACCACGTCGGCCTCCACGCTCGCCTGATGAGCCAGGCCCTGCGCAAGCTCACCGCCACGGTCGCCAAATCCAACTGTCTGCTCATCTTCATCAACCAGATCCGCATGAAGATCGGCGTGATGTTCGGCAGCCCCGAGACGACCACGGGCGGCAACGCGCTCAAGTTCTACGCGTCCGTGCGCCTCGACGTGCGCCGCATCGGCGCGATCAAGGAGGCCGGCGCCGCGATGGACAAGAAGGAGCCGTCGGTGCTCGGCAACCGCACCCGCGTGAAGGTCGTGAAGAACAAGGTCGCGCCGCCGTTCCGCGAGGTCGAGTTCGACATTCTCTACGGTCAGGGCATCAGCCGCTCGGGCGACGTGCTCGATCTCGCCGCCGATCTCGGCATCGTCGAGCGCAGCGGCGCCTGGTACAGCTTCAGCGGCGAGCGCATCGGTCAGGGTCGCGAGAACACGCGCGTGCACCTCGAACAGAACCCGAAGACGCTCGACAAGATCGAACAGCTCGTCCTCGCGAAGCACGGCCTCTCGCGCGGTGGCGCGGCGACGAACGGCAAGGTCGAAGAAGAGGATCCGAAGGCGAAGCGCGCCGCCGCCGCGCAGCGCCCTTCTTGATCGACGCCCTCAAGCGATCAGGCGCGCCCACCGGTCGAGCGCGGCGAGCACCTCGTCGCGCCCGGCCGACGGCACGCGAAACACTGTCTCCGTGACGCCGAGCTGCCGGTAGTGCGCCAGCTTCCCTTCGTCGGGCAGCGTGCCAAACGGGACGACGCGAAGGGTCGCCGGGTCCCGCCCTCGCGCTTGCATCGCGCGGCGCAGCTCGGGCAGCGCCGCCGCGAGCCCCGCGCCGCCGATCGGCATCCATCCATCCGCCCACTCGGCGAGGTGCTCGAACAGCTTCGGCCCCGCGCCGCCGCCGAGCAGCAAGGGCACGCGGCGACGCGGCTTGGGCCACGCATAGCTCGGGGCGAGCTGCGTGTGCGCGCCGTCATACGACGCGACGTCGTCCTCCCACAGCCGCCGCATCGCCAGGACGTGCTCGCGGGCCACGGCGCGCCGCTCGCCGAAGACGAGGCCGTGGTTCTCTGCCTCGTCCTGGTTCCACCCGAAGCCGACGCCGAGCACGACGCGCCCGCCGCTGAGGTGATCGAGCGTCGCGACCTGCTTGGCGGTGACTATCGGCTCGCGCTGCGCGACGAGGCACACACCTGTACCGAGCTCGATGCGGGTCGTCGTGACCGCCGCCTGAGCGAGCGCGACGAACGGATCGAGCGTGCGCTTGTACTCGTCGGCCAGCTCTGCGTCGCCGGTGGGAGGCGGCGTCTTGCGGCTCGCGGGGATGTGCGTGTGCTCCGGCAGATACAGCGAGTCGAAGCCGCGGGCCTCGACCTCGCGCGCGAGCTCGGCGGGCGGCATCGACAGATCGGTCGCGAACATCGTGATGCCGTGGCGCACGCCGCCGAGGTTACCCGCTGATTGGTCAGAGCGCCCCTCGTCGTGGTAGCGCGAACGCCAGATGGACGCCGTCGATCGACCCACGTGGCCTCGGAGGTTGCTGCGCGCCGCGTGGCTGCTCGTGAAGGCGGGCGTGGTGCTCGGGCTCGTGGCGGCGCTCGGCGTCGCGTGGCTGTTCAACAAGGTCGCGCGCGATCTCGGCGACGTGCGCGGGCTGCGGGCGTCGTACAAGCCAGCGCAGGTGACGCGCATCCTCGCGCGCGACGGCGCGCTGCTCGCCGAGCTGTTCGTCGAGCGTCGGACGATCGTGAAGCTCGCCGACATCCCGCCGCGGATGCGCCTCGCCATGCTCGCGGCGGAGGACGCGGGCTTCTATGAGCACGAGGGGCTCAACTATCTCGGGATGCTGCGCGCGTTCGTGGTCAACGTGCGCGCCGGCCGCACGCGCCAGGGCGGCTCGACGATCACGCAGCAGGTCGTGAAGAACATCCTGCTCGATCCCGAGCGCACCTACGAGCGCAAGCTGAAGGAGGTCGTGCTCGCGCGGCGCCTCGAGCAGGAGCTGTCGAAGGACGAGATCCTCGAGCTGTACCTCAATCACATCTACTTCGGCGGCGGCCGCTACGGCATCGAGGAGGCCGCGCGCTACTACTTCGGCAAGAGCGTCCGCGACGTCACCGACGCCGAGGCCGCGCTGCTGGCGGGTCTCCCCGCGGGGCCCGAGCACCTGAGCCCGCGACACGATCTCAATAAAGCTCTCACACGACGCGCGTTCGTGATCGGGCAGATGGAGCAGAAGGGTTTCCTCGATCACGCCCGCGCCGAGGCCGCGCGCGCCGAGCCCGTGCGCCTCGCGCCGGTTATCGAGGCGCAGAGCCAGCTCGCGCCCGAGGTGGTCGAGCTCGTGAGGAGGACGCTGCGCGAGTCGGCCGGCGAGGGCTTCACGCGCGGCGGCTACACCGTACACACGACGATCGACGCGCGCCTGCAGGCCGCCGCGCGCAAGGCGGTCCGCGAGAACCTCGTCGCGCTCGACAAGCGCACGAAGGCGCAGGGCCCGTTCAAGGCGCCCGCCGAGCCCAAGAAGGGCCGCCGCGCGCCGGCCGTGCGCGCCGAGGACAAGCCCTTCGAGGGGACGCCCAAGCCGAGCGAGCTGCACCGCACCTACGTCGGGCTCGTCACCGGAGCGCACGACGACGCGGGCGTGATCGACGTGGGTGTCGGCGACATCAACGGCGCGCTGAAGATGAGCGAGCTCTCCCGTTACAACCCAAAGAATCTGACCGCGAGCGCCTTCGCCGAGATCGGCGCGCGGGTGCGCGTGACGTTCCTCGGGCCGCTGCCGCAGGGCGAGCATCGAGGCCGTGTGCCGCTGCGGCTCGAGGCCGGCGCGGAGAGCGCGCTGGTCGCGCTCGATCCGAAGAATCGCGACGTGCTCGCGCTGATCGGCAGCTACGAGGCCGCGCAGGGCGCGCTCGACCGCGCGACGCAGGCGAAGCGACAGCCGGGCTCGACGTTCAAGGCGGTCGTGTATGGCTACGCGCTGTCCCAGCGCAAGGTGACGCCCGCGTCCCTCTTCGACGCCGCGCAGGGCGGCGGTCGCCACGCCGACGACGCGCCGCTGACCCAGCCGATGCGCCTGCGTGACGCCGTCGCGAAGAGCGTCAACCCGGTCGCGCAGCGCGTGCTGCTCGACGTCGGGCCGCAGCCGATCGTGCGGTTCGCAGAGCAGCTGGGGATCCGCTCGAAGCTCGGCGCCGATCTGTCCCTCGCGCTCGGCTCCTACGAGGTGACGCCGATGGAGATGGCCGACGTGTACGCGACCTACGCGGCAGGCGGCGTGCACGAGGCGCCGCGCCTCATCACCAAGATCGTCGGCCCCGACGGGGCCGAGCTGAAGCTGCCGGAGCGCAAGCCGCGGGAGCAGGTGGTCGACGAGCAGGCCGCGTACCTCATGACCAGCCTGCTCACCGAGGTGGTCGAGCGGGGCACCGCGACGAGGGCGCGCGAGCTCGGGCGGCCCGCCGCGGGCAAGACCGGCACGACCAACCAGTCGAAGGACGCGTGGTTCGTGGGGTACACGCCGTCGGTCGTCTGCGCGGTGTGGACCGGCTACGACGAGCCGAGGCCGCTCGGCGGCGGAAGAGAGGCCGGCGCGACCGCCGCGCTCCCCGCGTGGGTCAGCTTCATGAAGGCCGCGCACCAGGGGATGCCCGTCGTCGACTTCGTGCGTCCGGCGGGGCTCGTCACGGTCAGGATCGATCCCGCCACCGGCAAGCGCGCGTGGGAGGGGCAAGAGGGCGCGCTCGACGAGGTGTTCTTGCCTGGCACCGAGCCGACCGAGACGGCTGAAGCGGACGCCGGCGCGCCCGACGCGGGAGACCCCGACGCGGCCGCGCCAAGCGCGGAGGCGCCGAACGGCAACGCGCCGGACGCGCCACCTCCGTCGGCGAGCGTCTCCGCTGCGCTGCCGGGGCTGCCGCCGTGATCAGCGCGCGGGCGCTTGATCGGAGTCGCTCTGCAGACGCGACACCAGCCGCCACAACCCGAGCCCGAGCAGCACGAGCAGCGACAGGCCGCCGAAGAGCTTCGCGGCGCCGAGGCGCGAGGTGAGCGCGTGCGTGAGGCGCGCGCCGAAGGGTCGCTTCGGGGCCGCGGCGCTCGCGCTCTCGCCGACGATCATCGGCCCCTTCGGCCCGAAGGCGATGATCCGCGCGGTCGCCGGGGCGAAACGGGACACCTTCGGGATCGGCATCGACGCGAACAGCGCTCCCGCGGGCTCTCCGCGGGTCTCGCTCTTCTCGACGCGCTTCGCAAAGCGCTTCAGCGCCTCGTTGCCCTCCTTCTTCTTGCTCGCGGGCTCGCCCATCACGGCCATCACGGTGCGCACGCTGCGGGCGCCGATCGGGGACGGTCCGAGCTTTTGGCCGGTGGCGTCGGAGAGAGAGGTCGTGACCTTCGCCGCGAGCTCAGCGACGCTCTTCGGAACGATCGGGAGCTCGCCGGCGTCGCCCTCTGCGCGCACGCCGGAGACGGCCGGGGCGAGGCCGCCGCCGAGGTAGCCCATCGCGCGCACACCGAGCGCCGCGACCACCGGATCGCCAGAGCGCGCGGCCGAATATGCGGCGTCGAACGCGCTGTCCCACGCCGCCGCCTTCTTGTCGTCCTTGGGATCGGCGAGGCCCTGCGCGAGCTCGCGCAGCCACCCGTCGCGCAGGTACTCGGCCGCGGCGAGCCCGCCCGTCGCGAGCGCGGCGGCGGTCGCGGCCTCGGGGAGCGCGCCGGTCTGCTTCCACTCGAGCACGGGGAGCAGATCGTCCCTCGACAGCGGAGTCCAGGTCTCGCCCTTGCCGCCCGTCAGCTGGATCGCCTTCGGTCCCACCTTGGGGTTGCCGGTCAGCAGCGACGCCGTGCCCGCGCCCTTCGACTCGAGCGAGACGCCAGCGGTGAGCACCGCGCCCTCATAGATGCGCGCGCCCAGCGCCCGCACATCGACGCGCATGCGGCCCGGAGGATCGACCTCGCCGCCG
The DNA here is from genome assembly GCA_963169165.1 of Myxococcota bacterium. Taxonomy (GTDB): domain Bacteria; phylum Myxococcota_A; class Polyangia; order Polyangiales; family Polyangiaceae; genus JADLFU01. The sequence goes on from CAUJFL010000171.1 coordinate 27,838, forward strand.
GCGAGCACGTCGCCCTCGACGACGTGACGGAACAGCACGGTGTGCTCCTCGCCCGCCTTCAACGGCGCCATGTAAGGCCTGAGGCGATCGCCGCCCGGCGCATCCGCGATCGCCCAGGGCTTCTGGGGGTTGGCGTCGACCGTCTGCCAGCCCAGGAACCGCGAGACGGCGCCCGCTCGCAGCGTGGTCACCTGGATGGCGTCGGGGCGGAGCATGCAGCTGCCGCCGTGCGGCGCGCGGACGCGGATCGACACGTCGATGACCGCGGCGGTGCGGCGGGCGTCGACGTTCATCGAGATCGCCGAGACGACGCAGTCGACGCCGCCGCCGCGACCCATCATCGGGTGACCCGGCACGCCGCGAGGCTGCGCGAGCGCGGGCGCGGAGACCGAGAGGCCGGCGAGGATCAGCGCAGAAATACGGGCTTTCGACATCGGGGCGGGCGCACCCTAGTGGCGTGGCCGAAAAACTCAACCCAAACCGACGCGCCGGGTCAGGTGTTCAGCGTGGCGTCGATCGCCTCGCGGTCGGCCGCGTAGGTGCGCGACGCGAGCACGAACAGCGCAGCAGACAGCAAGCCCGCGACGGGCGCGACGAGCATCGCCTTGCCGACGTCGCCGCCGAGCGCGTCGGAGAGCTTGCCGACGATCGCGGGAGAGTAAGCCCCACCGAGCAGGTACATCGACAGCACGCACGCGCCCCACGCGGTCGCGCGCAGCTCGAGCGGCGACACGTCCTGCGTGATCGCCGACCCCGGCGCGAGGTACGCGACGGTGAACACGCCGTACCCGACGAACCCCGCGATCGACAGCGACGAGGGGCCGGTCAGCAGGCCCACCGTGAGGCAGATCGCGGCGATTACCGACGTCAACGCGCACGACAGCGGGCGACCGCGCGGCGTGATCCGCAGCAGCCGATCTCCGAGGAAGCCGCCGAGCGGCGCGCCGATCAGCGCGCACAGCAGGATGAGCCCGGCGCGCTTGCCCGCGCTCGCGGCGTCGAGGCCGTACACGCGCGTGAAGTACGCGGGCAGCCACTGCAACACCGCGCTCGAAACGAACACGTTCATCGCGAACGCGACGTAGGTGAGGCGCAGCGACGGGACGCGCAGCAGCCGACCCAGCGCCTTGCCGACCGGCTGAGGGGGCGCGGGCGGGGGCTCCTTGCCGAGCAGCGGGAGCACGAGCGCGAGGATGAGCCCCGGCACGGCGAAGATGAAGAACGGCGTGCGCCACGAGCCCGTCTTCGCGACGATCGCGCCCGACAGGATCGTGCCGAGCGCGGCGCCGAGCGGCACCGCCATGTTGAAGATGCCGAGCACGCGCCCCCTCGACGCGGTCGCGAACGAGGCCCCGACGATGGCGGTGCCGCCCGACGAGAACCCCGCCTCGCCGACGCCGACCGCCGCGCGCGTCGCGGCCAGCAGCGGGAACGTGGAGACCGTGCCAGTGAGCGCGGTCGCCACGCTCCACACGAGCGCCATCAGCGAGACGCCGCGCTTCTTGCCCGAGCGGTCGAGCATCACCGCCGCCGGCAGCGCGAACCCCGCCACGCACAGCAGGAACAGCGTCCCGAGCCCGCCGACCTGCGCGTCCGTGAGCGCGAGATCGCGCTTCATCGTCTCGGCGACCCCCGCCATCACCTGGCGGTCCATGTAGTTGAGCGCGTAGAGCGCCGTGAGGGCCGCCAGCGTGAGCCGGGGATTGGCCGTGGTGTTCACGGCTTCAACATGGGGTTCGGGGTCCCTTCGTCGCGAGCGCGGGATTCCTCGCGTCCTTCGGCGGCCTCGATTCGGCTCGAAGTCCCCTTCGGACTCCGGCACCCGCGCTCCGCGCCCCCGAAATCCATGTTCAACCGGCCGGGACGCAGGCCTTGAACGCGGTCGTGCCGTTGCCGCTGGGCTTCGTCGCGTTGATCGCCTGGCACACGGGCAGCACCGAGCCGCCGCAGTCTCCGTCGCCCTCACACGCCTTGCTGCAGTAGCTGGTGGTGACCGAACCCTTGGTCGTGGTCAGGTTGACGTTCGTATCGCAGCCGTCGCCCGCCGCCATGACCGCCGGGAACGTCTTGACCTTGGGGTTCTGGCTGGGCGTCGCGCCCAAGAAATCGCAGGTCAGCGCGAAGTCGTCGTTGAGCGTGTCCTCGTGCAGCATGCAGGTCTTCGTGCCGCCCGCGTTGGGCGGACAGTCTTCGTTCTTCTTGCAAGGCTTCATGCAGAGCATGAACGGGGTCGCGGTGAGATACTGCGCACAGCGAGAACCCGCGGTGCAGTCGGCGCTCGAGTTGCACCCCGACAGACAGGTGCCTGACCCAGCGAGATCACAGAACTTGGATTTGCAGTCGAGGTTGCCGGAGCACGGCGCGCCGAGCTCGCCTGCTGCCGACGGGTTCGGGTTCTGACAAGTGATCTTCTCTGTCTGCATGTTGATGTTGCTGCAGATCTGGCCGCCGGAACACTGGTTGTTGCCCGTGCACGGGCCGTTCATCGTGCCTCCGCCGGCGGCGCCGGTGCCGCCCGTGCCCGCGGCGCTCCCGCCCGTGCCCGCCGACGCGCCCGCGCCGCCCGACGCGGTCCCTCCAGACCCGGCAGGGTTGTTTCCTCCGGCGCCCCCCGGCTCGCCGCCCGCGCCCCCGGTGGGATCGCCGCCAGCGGGTTCGCCACCCGCGCCGCCCGTGGGATCGCCGCCCGCGCCCGCGGTGGCGCTGCTGCCTGCCTTGCCGTTGCCGCCGGTGCCCGCGGTCGCGCTCCCGCTCGAACCGGCGGCGCTCGAGCCCGCGGTCGAGCCGTGCTTCAGGCGCTCGTACTTGTCGTCGTTGAACTCGTTCTCGGGGAAGGTGCAAGCCACCCAGGTCACGGCGAGCGGCAGCAACAGAGACAAGGAGCGAAAGTTGGTCTTCATTGGTAAGAACCTCCCGGACACGGCGGCGGCGAGCCCGCCAGGCAACGGACCCACGCCGACGTCGACGCGCCGCGATCGGGCCTCGGGCTTTGGCGCCTCGGGCGCCTTGCCGCCCGACAGCAGCAGATAGGTGCCGACGCCGACGCCGATCACGCCGAGCCCGAGCGTCACCGTCGACATCGTCGCGGCGGACTTTCCGCGATCCTGCGTGCCCTTGGCCGACTCGGGGCAGACGTTGCGGATGCACTGATCCTCGAGCTCGGAGCGCGCGGCGTTGCGCCGCGTGTAGAAGTAGCCGGACGCGAGCAGCATCACGCCGCCGGCGCCGAGCGCGATGTACGGCATCGCGCTCGAGTCCTGGTCGACCTTGACCCTGTCGTCCTTCTTCTCTTCGGGTCTCTCGTCCTTCTTGGGCTCGTCCTCGACCACCGCGGCGGCCTTCGATTTCAGCGAGACGTCGACGGTCTTGGACTCGCCCTCGCCGAGCTTGACGATCTGGCTGAAGGGCTCCTTGCCGGACGCCGTGGCGGTCACCTCGTGCGAGCCGGGATCGACGTGCTGCGGCTTGTCCGACGCGGTCGAGCCGAGCTCGTTGCCGTCGAGGCTGATCTTGGCCATCTCGGCGCCCTTGCCGCGCTTGATGGTGAGCTTGGGGATCCGCTTCTCGAGGGCCGCGAGGGCCTCGTTGGCCGTGTCGGCGACCTTCGCGCTCTTGCCGTCGGACTCGGCCTCGTGCGCGGCGAGCCGGTAGCCGCCGAGCGCCTCGACGAGGCGGCCGAGCTTCTCCTGGCAGAACGCGATGTGGAAGCGCACGGTCGGGGTCGCGGCGACCTGCACGACCTCCTGGAACTTGCGGAGGGCGTCGGCGTAGTTGCCCGCCGCCTCGAGCTGCACGCCCTCGTTGAACGTCGCGCGCGCCTTGGCCTTGTCGTCGGCCGCGAGCGCCGCGGGGCTGTACGTGACGAGCGGGGCCGT
>CAUJFL010000172.1 GCA_963169165.1 Myxococcota bacterium
CGTGACGACGGGGGCTCGAGCGCGGAGCTGACGCACTTCCTACAGGCCGTCCTCGACGCCATCCCGGTGCCGGTCTTCACCAAGGACGCGCGCGGCGCGTACCTGCGCGGGAACGTCGCGTTCGAGCGCTTCCTCGGGCGCCGTATGGCGGACATCCTCGGCAAGACCGTCTACGAGCTCCACCGAAGGAGCTCGCAGACGTCTACCACGCCAACGATCAGCTGCTGTTCGACCGCCCCGGCGTGCAAGTCTACGAGGCGTCGTCGGTCGACGCGAGCGGCGCGCGGCACGACGTGGTCTTTCACAAGGCGACCTTCGAGAACGTCGACGGATCGTGCGGCGGGCTGGTCGGCGCGATCCTCGACGTCACCGAGCGCAAGGCGGCCGAGGACGCGCTCCGGCGGAGCGAGGGCCGTCTGCGCGAGGTGTTCGACCACATGCGGCAGGGGATCCTGGTGTTCGGCCCGGACACGCTCGTCGAGGGGTCTTCGTCGCGGCAGGCAGAGGTGCTCTTCGGCGTCGCAGACCTCCCCGGGCGTCGGGTCGGCGAGCTCCTGTATCCCGAGCGGGACAGCGTGCTGGCGAGCGCGTTCGACGAGTGGCTCGCGATGGCGTTCGGTGCGCCCGCGGACACCTGGTCCGAGCTGCTGCAGCTCGCCCCCGACGAGGTCGTGCTCGAGCGCGAGAGCGCGCCGCCGAGGCACCTGACGCTGGAGTTCTGTCCGATCGTGCAAGGCGATCGGGTGGCGCGCGTGATGATGCTCGCGACCGACGAGAGCGAAGCGCAGCGCCTTCGCCGCGCGGTGCAGGAGAAGGAGCTACGGCACGCGCGCCAGATGGCGGCCATGCGTAGGCTGGTGGTCGGCGGCGGGCAGGTCTTCGTTGGCTTTCTCGCCAACGTGGGGCGCCTCATCGCGCGCTGCGAGGAGGTCATCGGCGCCACCGATGCCTTGACGCTCGCGGACGTGAACGAGCTGTTTCAGCGTGTCCACACCATCAAGAGCGAGGCGCGCGCGTTCGACCTCTCCTCCCTCGCCGAGGAGGCCTCGGCGCTCGAGGAGAGCCTGGCCGTGCTCCGCACCGAGGCGCGAGGAGCGTCGGCGGTCTCGACCGTCAACGTTCGCCACGTGCTGACAGCGCGCCTCGCCGCGATGAGGCGCGCCGCCGCCGCGGGCCAGGAGACCTTCGTCGAGAGCTCGCCGATCGGGCGCGCCGCGCTGGAGCAGGTGACCGTCCTCCGCGCGGACCTCGAGGCGCTTCGAGCGGCGGTGGGCGAGTGTGGCGATACGCTCGAACGGGCGGTCGAACGGCTCGCGGCGCGCCCCTTTGGCGAGTGCACCGTGGGGCTGCTCCACTCGGTCCCCGCCTGGGCAGAGCGCGAAGGAAAGCGAGCGCAGCTCGAGGTGTCGGGACGCGACGTCCAGGTGCCAGCGGGGCTCGCCGCGGCGCTCTGCGGCGCGCTCGTACACCTGGCGCGCAACGCCGTGGCGCACGGCATCGAGAGCCCGTGGGAGCGCGAGGCGCTCGGCAAGCCGCCGACCGGTATCGTCCGCGTGAGCTGCACGTCGACGGGGTCCGCGCCGGTCGTGTCCGTCGAGGACGACGGCGGCGGTCTGGACCGTGAAGCCATCGGCGCGAGAGCCCGCGAGCTCGGCTGTACGGACGAAGTCGCCGCAGAGGAGCTGGTCTTCCTGCCGGGGCTGTCCACCGCGCGCGAACCCGGAGAGCTGGCAGGGCGCGGCACGGGGCTCGACGCCGTGCGCGCCGAGCTCGAGGCGCTCGGGTACGGCGTGCACGTCGAGTCGGATCGCGCCTGGGGCACACGCGTCTCGCTCGCGCCGGTATCACGCGAGGGGTCGAGGTGGTGAGCACCATGAAGAGCCAGCGTATCCTCGTCATCGACGACAGCGAGATAGTCCTCGAGCGCATCAAGATGGCGCTGGACTCCGAAGGCTACGACGTCGTCACGACCACGCAGCCGGTCGGCAACGCGCGCCACCTGCGCTCTTGCGACCTGGTCATCATTGACTTTCACATGCCGGGCATCGACGGCGCGACGGTCGTGGCGTCGCTCCGCGAGGCCCTCGTCGGCGGCACGCGCGCGTGCCACTTCTATCTCTACACGTCCGATCCCAACGCGGCCCGCGCCTACGCCCTCCACGGTTTCGACGGGAGCTTCACGTTCAAGGGAGACGAGGCGGCCCTCGTTCCGCAGGTCAAGGCGGCGTTTCGCCGGGTGGCGATGCAGCACCTCGCGCAGAAGCTCAAGACACCCAGGGGATGACGAAGCTCTACATGTCCAGCGTCAGCGGCCCCACACGTTGAGCGCGGCGGTCGTGTCCGCGTCCCACTGCGCGTTCTCGCGGCGGCGCGGCGGCTCCTTCGGCGCCTCGGCGTCGTAGGTCTCTCGGAACAGTGACATGGTCAGCTGGGGCATGTCGGCGCCCAGGTCGTGCTCACAGTGCGGATCGGTCGTCAGCTGGCACAGCGTCGGAGGTGAGCCCTCTCGCCCGGCGAGCCGAAAATCGCCCCACCTCGTCGCGTAGCGATCGCCGAGGCGCGCGACGAGGGCCCGCTCGACGGGGGTGGTCCCGCTCGCGACGAGGGAGAACAGCTCCTTGCCCCCCTGCGCGCCGAGGTCGACGTCGAGCGCCGCGAGGGCCGTCCGCGCGAGATCCGCCGACGTGGCCGGCGCCGGTGAGCGGGTCCCGGCGAGCGCCCCGCCAGGGAACCTCACGATGAGCGGCACGGACAGGACCTCTTCGGCTAGCTCGAGCGCCTCGGGGAAGGGGGGCGCGACCGGGTCGAGCGCGCTCGCGACGTCGGAGGTCACGATGAGCAGCGTGTCGTCCCACAGCTCGGCCTTGCGGAGCGAGTCGATCAGGTTGGAGAGGCTCCGATCGGTCGCGACGAGCGCGGTGTCCATCATCCCGTTCAGGCGCGTGCGGTCTGCGGCGGACCACTTCTCCTTGGCCTTCTTTCGCTGTCGGAAGCGCTCGAGCACCTGACCCGCACGGCGAGGATCGAGCGGCCCGGCGTAGTCGGCGGGCTGGAGCTGCGCGAATTCGCCCGGCGAGAGATCGTAGGGCGGGTGGATCCCGCGCGCGTGCGCGACCGCGAGCAGCCCCTTCTCGGGCGACTGATCCTTCTCGCCGACGAACCGCACGAGCTCGTCGATCGGCGCGGTCCCGAGCGCCGGCGAGACGGGCGAGAACACCGTGTAGCGGTCCCAGCCGCGGGAGAAGCCGAACGCCTCGAACGTCCACGGGTTCGCGGTGAACATCGCGGTGCGGGCCGAGGCCTCGCGCACCACCCTGCCGAGCGTGGGCAGCCCGTCGGGGAGGCGCGCCTGGTTGTCGACGAGCGCGTGCTCCGTCGGCGACAGGCCGGTGATGATCGACGCGACCACGCCGCCGGTCACCGTGGTCGGCGCGCGGTACCTGTCGAACACGACACCCTCGCGCGCGAGGGTCGCGAGCGTCGGCAGCGGTCGATCGGGTGACCACGGCGGCAAGCGGAGCGGATCGACGCCGGTCAGCACGACGATCACGACCGCGCGCGCCCGCGGCACGGAGGCGACGGATTTGTCCCGGCCGAGCACCACCGGATCTCCGAACACCACCCGCGCGCCGCGCGTCGCCTGCGTGGCGGCGAGCTCGAGCGTGACGATCTGCCCCTCGAACCCTGACAGCGGCACGTCGACGTCGGTCCACGTCGCGCGCTCGCCCCCGACCACTCGCGCCGCCCGCAGCGTCGTCGGCGCCTGGCCGTCGACGAGCAGCCGCAGCTCGGCCTCGCCTTCACCGACGCCGACGAGGCCGACGGAGGTGTGAAGCCGGCCGTCGGGGGGCACCCCCATCGTGCAGCGCAGGCTCCCCGGCGCGCGCAGCGAGAGGGCGCGGTGCGGGACCCCCGAGAGCGCCACGTTCTGCTCGACGTCACGCAGCGTCGGCGCCGCGAAGCTGGACGGATCGTCGTCGGCGAGCCCGACGCGGAGCCAGTCGACCTCGGCGAACGGATCGACGCCGTCGCGCGACGCGCCCGAGAACCTCAGCGACACCGTGTGCATCCCGGCCGACAGCGGCGTCGCCAGCAGCGGCGTCTCGACCTTGCGTGTCTGGTGTCTGGAGAACGACAGCGTCCCCGCGGCCTTGCCGTCGATCAGCACCGACGCGGCCTTGGAGGCGATCCCGCGCACGCGCGCGCCGATGAACACGCTCTCCGGCGCGTCGAGGACGAACCGGAGCGACAGCTCGCGCGTCGACACACGCGCCCACGTCGCGCCTTCGCGCTCGACCGAGGTGATCCCGGCGTCGGGCGTGAGCCGAAACCGCGAGAGCCCGTCGGTGGCCGGGGAGCCGAGGTCGAACAGCAGGCCCCGGTGGCGGATCTCGCACCGCGGCAGGCGGGCGAGCAGATCGAGCTTGCGCGGGAGCGTGCGCGCGGTCCGCTCGATCTTGGGCTTCGGCGCGCCGCCGTCCGCGGACGGCTCGACGTGCGCCTTCGCGCGGCAACCCACGGCCGCGAGCGCGACCGTCGCGGCGGCGACCGCGCCCGACCTAAACGACGCCACGGCGCGCGCAGATCGACGCGCGTCCGGCGACCCGGTCGAACCAGCACCACCATCGGCTGCTCTTCGCCTCTTCGCTTCGCGCGCACGTCGTGGGTGCCAGAGGTCAGCGTGGCCGTGACGTGCGGTCCGCGGCCGAGATCGCGCCGGTCGACCGACACTTGATCCCGCTTGCCCGCGACGATCTCCAGCATGCCGTGTCCATCTGGCACGGACACGTCGGGAGGCAACGGAAGATCGTCGAACGGCGGCCCCTCCGCGCGCGTGGCCATCGACGCCGCGGGCGCGGACGCGGGGGCCGCCGAGGTGACCGGAGCGGCGCTCGCCTCCGCGACGACGGTCCGCACGGGCGCCGCGTGCTCGACCGCGGGCGAAGCGGCGCTCGACGGGGCGTCCGCGGGGCGGCTCAGCAGGAACGCCGCCGCCGCGCCAGCCGCGGCGACGACCAGCGTCGGCGCGAGCCAGCGGCTCGCGCGCCGCCGCGGCGCTGGCGCGGGCTCAGGCTCGTCGTTCGATGCCGGGGCGGGCGCGGGCTCGTCGGCGATCGCCAGCTGCTCGGGCACCTCGATCGAGGGCGACTCAGGTTCGAGCGCGGCCAACTCCGAGGCGGCGAGCGGCGCGACCTCGGGCAGCCTCTCGGGCGCGGGCGTGACCGAGAGCACCGCGGCCTCGAGCGGGCTCGGCGTCCGTGGGCTCGGCGGCTCGCGCGGCTCGGGCGGCGCGGCGTCGTCGCTCGCGGCGAGCCCGGGGCTCGGCTGCTCCGCGTCGGCGTGCGAGCCTCCGACGAGGTCGGCGGAGAGCGCCGGAAACAGCGGTCCGGGGGGCGGCTCGAGCACGAGCTCGGCCGACACCTCGACGGGCTCCGCGGGGGTGGGCGTGCGCGGCGCGGCGAGCTCGAAGCGGGGCTCGGGACCAGGGGTGAGCGCGGCGTCGTGCTCGATGTCGACGCGCGGCGCGCGGGGCGCCACCAGCGCGAGCTCGCCGGTCGCGATCGCGCGGCGCTCCTCGGCCGCGCGCGGCGCGAGGAGATCCTCGCCCGACGAGTCGAGCACCGCGTCGATCGCGGCGTGCGCGGCCGCGTCGGCGAGCAGATCCTCGAGCAGGCGCGGCGAGACCCCGGAGCGCAGCAGCAGCTGGCGCGGCGAGACGCCGTCGTGGAGCTTGTCCACCAGCGCGCGCACGAGCGTCGGGCTCGCGTCGACGTAGGGATCGACGTGCTCGCGCGACAGCTCGACCTTCGCCACCTCGAGCAACGCCGGCGACGAGAGGAGGCGCTGCGCGGCCCGCGCGCGCGCCACGATCGGCGCGAGCTGGTCGGCGAGCGAGCCGTCGAGCTCGCGCCGCACCGGAGCCTTCGCGGGGGTGACGACGAACCTGCCCGCGCGCGCGCCGAGCGACGCCGCGAGCACGCGCGCGCCGCGCTCGAACGAGCCGTCGGTCGCGGTGCGCGTGGCCCTCACGGGCGCCCCGTCGCGCAGCTCGAGCTCGTACAGGAACGCCGCGTCGCGCACCGACAGCGTCGCGCCGGCGTGGTGTCGCGCGGTCATCGTGAGCAGCGTCGCCACCGTCAGGCCGTCGAGGCGCCCTCGCACCTCGCCGCCCGCGCGCAACCTCGCCTCGGTCGACAGGCGCGGACGGAGCACCTCTCGAACGCGCGCGAGCGCCACCGCGCCGCTCGCCTCCTTGCGAAGGAAGCCGTCCGCCGGGGCGCCGAGCTCGCGCACGCGCTGCAAGAGATCCTCCTTCCAGGACAGCAGGATCACCGGCACGTCGCGCAGCTCGACGTCGCGCTTCAGCGTCTGGCACAGCGAGAACCCGTCGAGCCGCGGCATCAGCACGTCGCTGATCACGAGATCGGGTCGGACGCGGTACGCGAGCCCGAGCGCGCGCTCGCCGTCCTCGACCTCGTGCACCGTGGCGTGCGCGGCGCGCAAGACCCCGGCGAGGAACCATCGCACGGCCGGATCGTCGTCGGCGACGATCACGCTCACGCCGTCGAGGCGTGTCTCGACCGCGGGCGCCGCGCCGCCGCGCGCGCCCGGCATCCGCGCGTCCGGCGCGAACGAGCCCAGCGCGAGCGCGCCGGCTGGTCCGCCGTCGGCGAAGCGAACCACGCCGCCCGAGCGCACGGTCACGATCTCGCGGGTGCGCGCGACCGCCGACCACAGCGCCGCCAGCACCTCGTGGCCGTCTCCGAGGGCGATCTTGCGGCCGCGGGCGTCGCTCGACACCGCGTCGGACAGCGCGCGACGCAGCTCCTCCGACAGGCGCGACGCGAGCTCGTCGACGCTCAGGTCTCCGAGCGCCTCGGGTCGCACGTCGCGTCGGATCGCGCGCACCGCGGCGGCGCACGCCTCGCGCAGGCTGTCGGGCGACGAGGGCTTCGGCAGCACCCGCGCCGCGCCGAGCGCGAGCCAGCGCGACGCGCTCTCTGGCTGCTCGAAGCGCCCGATCACCACGATCGGCACCGGCTCCGTGAGCGGATCGTCGACCAGCGCCTCGGCGAGCGCGAGGGCGCTCGATACGTCCGCGTCGAGCAGCACGACGTCCGGTGCGAGCACGCGCGCGAGCTCGAGCGCGCCGGACGCGCCGTCGGTCCGCTCGAGCTCGAGCTCCGCGCCGGCGTCGCTCGCGAGCGCCGCCG
>CAUJFL010000173.1 GCA_963169165.1 Myxococcota bacterium
GCGCCCGACGGGTCGCCCCACCACGACCTTCCCGAACTTCGTGCCAACCTCCGCGAAGTCCACCCCCTCGACCTCGTGAGCCACTTCTCCCACCGCGTACCGTCGGCCCACCGGCCACCGCGCCGCCTGGTGCGCGAAGAAGAGCGCCATCAGCGAGGCCCCGAGCCCGAGCATCCCGGTCCACAGCGCTCCTTCCACCTCCGTCGCCGTCTGCGGCGACGTGCCCTCCGCGAGGGCGAGCAGCTCCTTCAGGTCGTGCTGGATCTCGTTGCGGAGCTCGGGGATAGTGGTCATAGGGCCTCCTCGTCGTGGGATTGCGGCTTAGACAACGGCACTATCCATGACTTGAAGGCCCAGTCCATCCATTCCGCTGCGCGAAATGCGCAATTTCGCGGGATTCCTGTGCTGCAACGTGGTGTCTGCACCCGTCGGCGATGGGGTCCGCCGCCCGTGGAGCTGTGGTCCCCCGCTGCCGTCGGGCAACCTGTCGACCGTCCCGAACCGCCACCGTGTGATGTCGGCCTGCCAGAGATCCTCGAGTGGGACATGGACAGCGTCCGGCTGAGGACGCCATCCAGCTCGACATGGCAGCACAGCCGCCCTGCGCTGGGACCGCGGAGGACCTGGACCAGCGCTCTCCGCCTGCCGAGTGCGTCGGGTCCGGCCCGCCGTTCGACCAGGTCGCCAGCGTCACCGGGTGGCTGAGGGTCATCGCGGACGAGTGCGCCAGCCGCGTGGAGCAGCTCCCGGCAGGGAACGCGACGTCGACCCTCTGCCGGCGGTATGGCGCGAGCGGACCGGAGGGCCCACGCGCGTGCTCCGAGACCGGTGGGAACGAGGGACGCTACCCTGATCGACAGGGCATCCGCTGCTGCTCGGATTTGCGATGGCTGCAGATCGTTCAACACACCTGAACAACCGCAGAAGGGTGGTTGAATCGCGTCATCGGGGCACCTCCTTCAGTTCAAGCGGGAAAGAAGCAGGCGACCGCGTGCTCTTCGTCTGACAGCGCGGGCACCTCGACGTCGCAGCGGCCGGGCTGCGCGCGCGGGCAGCGCGGATGAAACGCGCACCCGCTCGGCGGCGACAGCGGGCTCGGCGGCTCGCCCGCGACAGTCAAGCGTCGGCGCTTCGCCCTGGGATCGGGGACGGGCACGGCCGACAGGAGCGCGTCCGAGTAGGGGTGCCGCCGCCTCGCGAACAGCGCCTCGGCCGACGCACGCTCGACGATGCGCCCGAGGTACATCACCGCCACCCGGTGCGCGAGGTGCTCGACGACCTTGAGATCGTGGCTGATGAACAGGTACGCGAGGCCGAGCTCGCGCTGCAGCTCGACCAGCAGGTTGAGCACCTGCGCCTGCACCGAGACATCGAGCGCGCTCGTCGGCTCGTCGCACACGATCAGCTCGGGCGACAGCGCGAGCGCGCGCGCGATGCCGATGCGCTGACGCTGGCCGCCGCTGAACGCGTGAGGTCGGCGCCCCATCGCGTCACGCGGCAGCCCGACCCGCTCGAGCAGCGGCGCCACCTGCGCGTCGAGCGCGGCGCCGCGCGCGAGCCCGTGGATGACCAGCCCCTCGCCGACGATGTCGCGCACGGTCATCCGCGGATCGAGGGACGAGTATGGATCTTGAAACACGATCTGCATCCGGCGTCGGAGCTGGCGCAGCGCCGCGCCGTCGAGCCTCGAGATGTCGGCCCCGTCGAAGCGCACCTCGCCCGAGGTCGGCTCGACGAGGCGCAACAGCGCGCGGCCGAGCGTGCTCTTGCCGCACCCGGACTCGCCGACGAGCGCGAGCGTCTCGCCGCGCGCCACCGACAGCGACACGTCGTCGACCGCCCGCACCACCCGCCTGCCGCGCGAGAGCCACCCGCCCCCGACCGGGAAGTGAACCGACACGCGCGAGGCCTCGAGCAGCGGCGTCATGCGAGCGGGAAATGACACCGGACGTCGCGATCCCCGCGCGCCTCGAGGCTGGGCTCCTCGGCGGCGCAGCGCGCCTGCCTCGCCGGGCAGCGCGGCTCGAACCTGCACCCGCGCGGCAGCTCGCGCAGGCTCGGCACGACGCCCTCGATCGTGGGCAGCTTGCGCCGCGCGCCGCCGTCTCGCGACGCGCCGACCGGCGGGATGCTGCGAAACAGCCCCGCCGTGTAGGGATGCAGCGGCTGCGCGAACAGCGCGTCGACCGGCCCTCGCTCGACCACGCGCCCCGCGTACATCACGACCACGCGCGACGCGACCTCGGCCACGACCCCGAGATCGTGCGTGACCAGCAGGATGGCCATGCCCATCGCGCGCTGCAGCTCGCCGAGCAGCTCGAGGATCTCGGCCTGGATCGTCACGTCGAGCGCGGTCGTCGGCTCGTCCGCGATCAGCACCTCCGGGTCGCACGCGAGGGCCATCGCGATCATCACCCGCTGCCGCATCCCGCCGGACAGCTCGTGCGGGTACGCGTCCGCGCGGGCCTCGGGCGCCGGGATCTTCACGCGGGACAGCAGCTCGATCGTCCGCGCGCGCGCCTGGCGCCGGGAGACGCGGCGGTGCAGCCTGATCGCCTCGTCGATCTGCGCCCCCACGGTGTAGACCGGGTTCAGGCTGGTCATCGGCTCCTGAAAGATCATCGCGACGCGCGCGCCCCTGATCCGCGACAGCTCGCGCTCACCCATCGAGAGCAGCTCGACGTCGCCGAGCCTCGCCTCGCCTCGCTCGATCCTCGCCACGTCGGGATCGAGCAGCCTCAAGAGCGACAGCGACGTGACGCTCTTGCCGCAGCCGCTCTCGCCGACCAGCCCGAGCGTCTCGCCTCGCACGAGGTCGAAGCCCACGTCGTCGACCGCGCGCACCCGACCGCGCTCGGAGGCGAACGAGACGGTCAAGCCCGACAGCGAGAGCGCGACCTCGCTCACTTGATCACGATGACCGTCGGGCAGCCCAGCACGGCCTCGATCTGCGCGAGCCCGTCGGCCTTGACCGCCTTGCAGAGCTCGCCGCAGAGCCTGATCTTCGTGGGGGCGGTGGGATCGTCGTAGTCCCACGCGCTCGGGGCGAGGCAGCCGGGCGAGCGGCCGACGTCGGTGACCTTGCCGTCACCCGCGGTGTAGCGGACGTTGACCTGGCCGAAGTCGAGCTTCATCCCCGCGGGCGGCGGCGGGATCGGGAACTCGCAGCCGAGCCCCTCGCCGCGGACCGCCGCGAGCGCGTCGCGGAACTTCTTCTCGACGTCGATGTTGTCGACGAACACGGCGGTGCCGCCGCCCTTCTGCGAGACCTTGCTGGCGAAGGCGACGTCGTCCGAGTCCTTGCTGAAGCTGACGACGAACGTCCGCACCTTCGACAGCGTGAGCGCCTTCTCGGCGAGGGTCGCGATGACGTCGGGCGACAGCGCGTCGACCCCGGTGCAGGTGGCGGGCTGCGGCGCGGGCGAGCCGTCGGTCACGAGGAGCACGACGAACGAGTCGCCCGGCTTCTGCTTCAGCGTGTCGCCGCCGCGCGCGTAGGCGCCGAGCAGCGCGGGATACACCGGCGAGCCGAAGCCGTTCGCCTGCGTCCCGGCGAGCGCGCCGTCGATCGCCGCCTGGTTGCCCGGCAACAGACCGAACGGCACCGTGGGATCCTGGTACGGGACGAAGTTGCACTCGTTGCCGGGGGTCTGGTTCACCGCGGGGAACGGCGTCATCGCGACGTCGATGTCGGCGGACGCCTTGTCACCGAGGAACGCCGAGACGCCCGCCTTCACGGCGTCCCATCGCCCCGACATGGACGACGAGCGATCGATCAAGAGGTACAGGTGGAGCGGGATCCGCGTGGCCTTCGCGTCGATCGTGCTGCAGCCGTCGGGCAGCGCGTCGGATGGCCCCGCGTCGGGCACGGCCACGAACCCGCCCGAGCCCGCCGCGCCCGCGACGCTCGCGCCCGCCGCGCCGCCGCTGCCCGATCCGCCCGCCTGCGCCGCGCCCGCGGCGCCTCCGAACGTCGAGCCGTCCTCGCCCGATTTCGTGCTCCCCGCCGAGCACGCCCCCGCGGCGACGAGCGGGAGCGACAGCGCGGCGGCGAGGCAGAGGCGTGTGCGACGAAG
The DNA here is from genome assembly GCA_963169165.1 of Myxococcota bacterium. Lineage (GTDB taxonomy): Bacteria > Myxococcota_A > Polyangia > Polyangiales > Polyangiaceae > JADLFU01. The sequence goes on from CAUJFL010000173.1 coordinate 4,077, forward strand.
CATCGCGCGCGAGGTTAGTCGAAAGGCGCTCGACGTGCGCGCCGCGCTTGTCTCGCGACGCGGGGTTTGCGAGCGTCGCGCCATGAACCGGGCGGCCGTCGGGCTGGGCACCTTCCGCGTCGTCTCCCGCGACAAGTCCGAGATGACGGCGGGCAAGTTCTTCGAGCTGCCCACCGACGGGACGATCACGCTGCGCTACGAGTCGGTCGACGAGGTGAGCGTCTGCGTCGGCAACGACGACGTCGAGGCCGAGATCGCGCGGGTGTCCGTGGCGGAGGGCCCGCTGCAGATCGAGCTGCTCGGAAAGCGCTACGCGCCCTCGACGAGGACACGCCCGCTCGCGCGGATCCCAGGCGCCCTCTCGCGCGCGACCGAGATGGCCGAGCGCGTCGCGCAGCTCGGCGTCGACGATCGTCGCATGCTGCGCGCGCTGGGCAAGCTCGAGCGAGAGGGCGCGTTCGGCATCGAGGACGACGAGAACGAGCCCCCGCCCGCGATCGAGCGGCTGCGCTGGCTGGGCTTCGTCGACTTCTTCCGCGACGGCCCGCACTGGCGCGCGCGCCTCAACGACTACGGCCGCTGGGCGGTGGGCGACCCCGAGCTGCGCGCGCGGGGGATCCCGATGTACGGCGTGCGCACGACGGGAGATCTGCTCGAGGCCGCGTCGCAGGCGTTCAAGGCGCCGTGGCAGGACGACGCCAAGAAGTGAGGTTGCAGGCCGTTCGCGGCCGAGACAAGGCTCGCCCGCATGCGCCCTTCTCACCTGGCCGCCGCCCTGTCCTTCGTCGGGCTCGGCTCCGCGGTCGCCGTGGCCCAGCGCCCCCCGGTCGCGGCGCCGGTCGCGCCGGTCACGTCGGCCTCCGCGTCGTCCGGGCTCCAGGCCGAGCTGCCGCCGCCTCCCGCGGTCGACGATCCGCTGCTCGAGCCGCCGCCCCCTGCGACCAAGCAGATCGCGGGCTGGCAGGACGCGCTCGCGCTGCTGAAGTCTCGCTCCATCGACTATCGCCTGGCGCTCGCCGATCTCGAGCGCGCGCACGCGCAGGCGCGCGTCGCGCAGGCCGCCTCGCTGCCGACGCTGAGCGGCTCTGCCAACCTCTCGCAGCCGCTGATGCGCACGATCGTCCAGCCGCGCACGGGCGGGACGAGCAGGCAGTATGTGCCCGGCAACTCGTACACCTACGGTGGCTCGCTCTCGCTGACCATCCCGGTCTACGCGCCGCGCGCGTGGTGGTCGCGGGGCACGGCGCGGGAGAGCGAGCTGGCCGCCGAGCTGCAGATCTCCGAGCAGAAGCGGCTGCTCGCGGCCGCGCTCGCCGACTCGCTCGTCGCCGTGATCGCCGCCGAGCGGGTCGTCGAGCTGAACCGAAGCGGCCTGCGCGCGGCGCTCGAGCGCGTCGCGCTGACCAAGCGACGCGTCGACCTCGGCGTGGCGACGGCGCTCGATCTCGTGCGCGTCGAGCCCGATGCGGAGTGGACGACGCTGTCGGTGGGTCGGCGTCGTCGCGTGTTGCTCGCGCGAGCGCTGGTCGCCGCTCCGGACTTGCTCGTGCTCGACGAACCGACGAACCACCTCGACGTCGAAGCGATCGAAGCGCTCGAGGACGTGCTGTTGCGCGTGCG
>CAUJFL010000174.1 GCA_963169165.1 Myxococcota bacterium
CTCGGTCGCGTCGCCGACGGGCGTGCCGGTCGCGTGACACTCGAGCAGCGTGACGTCGGCGGGAGACAGCCCGGACAGCTCGTAGGCCTGTCGCATCGCGCGCGCCTGGCCCTCCTCGGCGGGGGCGAGCAGCCCGCGCCCTCGGCCGTCGTTGGAGAGCCCGACCCCGCGGATCACGCCGAGCACGCGCTCGCCGTCGCGCGTTGCGTCGTCGAGGCGGCGCAGCACGACGAACGCCGCGCCCTCGGCCGGGACGAGGCCGTCGGCGTCGCGATGAAACGGGCGGCTCTGCCCCGTGCGGCTGAGCGCGGAGAGCGCGGTGAAGCCGACGTGGATGAACAGATCGTCGGCCGCGTTGACCGCGCCCGCGAGCATCGCGTCGACCACGCCGTCGTGGAGGCGATCGCAGGCGAGCTTGATCGCGTAGAGCGACGAAGCGCACGCCGCGTCGAGCGCGAAGGCGCCGCCGCCCAGGCCGAGCGCCCGCGCGGTCAAGATCGCCGGCATCCCCGACGAGAATCGTGCGTGCGGGTGGACGCTCGTCGGCTCGCCGCGCCACACCTCTTCCGAGAACCTCGCGAGCCCCGCTGTTGGAAACGATAGGTTACCCATCACGAGCCCGGTGCGCGCGAGCTCGGTCGGGCGCGCCGAGGCGAGCGCGGCGCGCGCCGTGTGCATCGCCCAGCGAAACACCGGATCGAGCGCGGCGACGTGCGCGCGATCGAGGGCGAATCCTCCCGGGTCGAACCGCTCGTCGAAGCCGGTGACATAGCCGCCGACGTCGGTCCACGCGCGGTCGCGCGCGTCGTCGCCCGCCGCGAGCGCGAGCTGTGGCGGCAACCTCCAGCGGCCCTCCGGCGCGCGCGAGAGACAGCTCCGGGCGGCGACGACGTTGGACCACAGCGCCTCTGGCGTCGGCGCGAGCGGCAACGTGCACGCCCGACCGACGATCGCGATCGGCGAGAAGCTCATCCGTCCTAAGGCCTTCGGTTGGACCTGCTCGGTGTGGCTCGGCAGCTTGACGGTCTCGACGCCGAGCAGCTCCGCGACCACCGCCCCCGCCGCGTCGACGAGGGTGACGTCCGACACCGCGCGCTCGTCGCGCACGTCGCGGCGCCGCAGCGTCGCGCGGAGCGAGCCATCAGGCGCCCCGCCCCCATGAAGCCGCAGCTGGGCGATCGACATCGGGAGTGATTTTCCGCCCTGCGCGCGCGCCGCCCACAGGAGCGCGAGCTGCAGCGCGCCGTCGAGCGCGCCCGGATCGGTCTGCCAGCGCGCCCCGCCCCACCCGAGCTCTGCCGTGCGCGCGAGCGTCGCCTTGGCGCCGCTGTCGGACAGCTCGTCGACCGCGCGGATCACTTGGAACCTCGGGCCATGAAACAGCACAGGGCCGCCATAGACCTCGGTCAGGATCGAGGGGCGCGCGGGCTCGACGGCGGCCCGTGACGACGTCGCGCGCTCGGACATCTCGGCGGTCGCCGAGTAGTGCAGCGCGCCTCCAGGCCCGCGGAGCTCGAGCGCGAGCGCCGCTCCCTTGCCGTTGGAGAGCTGTCGCGCGCGCGCCGTCAGCCACTCGCCCCGCGACGAGAAGCCGTCGAGCTTGATCCCGCGGAGCACCTTCAGGTCTCTCAGCGACGTGCAGACGAGATCGGGTCGGCACGCGCCCGCCGCGCGCACCAGCCACTCGGCCGCGAGCACCACGGGCACCACGGGCACGCCGGAGATCGCGTGATCCGCGAGGAAACCGTGGGTCGAGGCGTCGACCCACACGCCGAGCGTCGACGCGCGCTCGCCGGTCGCGCCGAGCGCGCCCTCGCCCGCCCCGTCGCCGATCACCGTCATCACGTCGGGCCCCACGCCGTCGAGCTCTTCGACGAAGCGCCGGGCGCCCGCCGCGAGCGGGATCAGCCCGACGCCGCGCTCACGAAAGTGACGCTCGAGCGCCGGGGTCACCATGCCGCCCTCCCACGGTCCCCACCCGATCGCGCGCGCGACCAGCCCTGGGCGGCGCCGCGCCTCGGCGACGAGCACCGCGTTCAGCACCTCGTTGGCCATCGCGTAGTCGACCTGGCCCGCGTTACCAGCGCGCGCCGCGACCGAGGAGAACGCGACGAGCGCGGTCAGCGGATCGTTCGCCGTCGCGTCGAGCAGCGCGCGGAGCCCGAGCACCTTCGTGTCGAAGACGCGGTCGAACTGCGCCCGGGTCTTCTCGACGATCAGGCGATCGGACAGCACGCCCGCCGCGTGGACGACGGCCGTGATCGGGCCCCACGCGGCGCGCACCTCGTCGAGCGCGCGCCCGAGCGCCGCCGTGTCTTGCACGTCGACCGCCACGTACCTCGCCTCCGAGCCTGCCGCCGACAGCGCGGCGAGCGTCGCGCGCACCTCGCGACCAGCCAGGATCGCGGAGACCTCGGCGCCGATCTCTGCGGGCTTCGGCTGGCGCCCCGCGCGGGCGGCCTCTGCGACCAGCGCGCGCTTCAGCGACGCCTCGTCGCCGGCCCCCGCCGCGCAGGGTGGTTCGTCCGACAGCGGCGTGCGCCCGAGCAGCACGAGCCGCGGGTGGTGGGCCTCGGCGAGCGCGACCACGCACGAAGCCGTCACGCCGCGCGCGCCACCGGACACGACGACCACCGAGCTCGCCGTCACCGGCGCGCCGCCGGGCGGCGTGGGGATCTCGACGCTCTCGAGCGACAGGCGCTGCCCGTCGGCGCGCAGGCCCACCTCGAGCGTGGCGCCGCCGTGCATCAGCTCGTCGACGATCGCGTCGGCGAGCTGCTCGGGCGTGCGCGCCCCGCGCTCGCAGTCGATCGCCTTGACGTGAGCGTGTGGCCACTCTCGCGTCGCGGTGCGCGCGAGCGCGGCGAGCCCCGCCAGCCACGCGCGCGCACCAGGCGCGCCCGCGAGCCCGAAGTCGCCGCCGGGGTCCTGCACCGTGACCAGCACGCCCCCGTCGCCGACACGTGCGCCCA
>CAUJFL010000175.1 GCA_963169165.1 Myxococcota bacterium
TGCGACGGCGCGACCCAGGGTACCGACCGGTACCGACCGTCACCTGGGTCGCCTTGCTCATCGGTGTCGTCGGGCGACGCCGCCGACGGCGTGCCCCGGAGGCGAGCTGCCGCTGAGCTCGGCCCGTCAGGCACGCTCCCCACGGCCGCGTCAGTCCGAGCACGCGGCCCGACGTCCGGCGTCGACAGTCACGCCCTCGGCACGACCGCGCGCGGCGCCTTCAGCACTCCGACAGCCCCTTCGTCGCCAGCAACCCGAACACCGCGTCGAGCTCGTCGTCGCCGATCGGCGGCTCGCCACCCTTCGGCGTGCACGGCTCGCCAGTCTCGTCCTCCTCGCGCTCCGCCAGCTCTTCCCGAAGGTCGCGACGGACGCTGATGGTGCTCGGATCGTCAGCGGTGCGAAGCTCGTCGAACGTGCCGATCCACGAGATCTCGGACTGCGCCAGTGACACAGCCAGGTCGGTGACCAGCGCCAGGGCCCTTTTTCGCGCCTTGGCCTCTCGACCGCCCTTCGTGGTTCGTGGCAGGCGAAGCGCGGCGAGCACGCCCTCGTAGGCGACGCGGCGACCGTCGTCGGGCGCGACGTCCGCGATGGAATGGGGCGGGCCGTGGTCCTCGTCGTCCTCGTCGTCCTCGTCGTCCTCTTCCTCGTCCCACCCAAAGACGGCCGGCAGGGCGAAGCAGAGCGCCTCGGCCAGCTCCTCGGCGGTGTCGAACCAGTAGAAGCCGTTCGGCGCGCCGAACGACAAGTCGTCGAGGAGCACACCGACGCTCGAGCCCTTCGGCCGTACGCCGTCGACGTCGGCGAACGGTGTGACCCACTCGTCGTCGCTCCAGTCCGCCGCCCACTTGAACGGCACGGCCGCGTCTCCACCCTTGCGCTTGGTCGACATCGGCCTCGCATCCTAGCCCCCTCGCGGGCCGCCGTCAGCCGCTCAGAGGTCGACGACGCGCACGGTGGGCCCGACGCGGAGCGTGACCTCGGGCTTTGGCAGGTGAAACATGTCGCCGTCGATCATCATCGACATCGAATCGCCCGGCACGCGCACGACCGCGACGCGCGCGCCGCGATCGGTCGAGCGGCCGTCACGCATCGGCTCCCCGCGACGAATGCGGGGCAGCTCCGCGACCACCTGCGCGGGCGACGCGTGGATCGACAGCAAGTGAAACCTATCATCGAGCGAAGGCGCGAGGTGAAACGGACGAAACCCCAGGCCGAGCTCGGCGACGGTGCCCGCGGCGACCGCCATGTACGCGCGCGTCCCGATCTCTTCGCCGTCGACCGTCATCGTCACCTCGATCGGACGGGTCATGCGCTTGGCGAGCTCTCCTCCGACGAGCACCGAGCCGACCGCGCGAGACAGCGTCTTGACGGCCGTCCACGGCGACGGCGCGCCGGTGTCGTAATACGCCTGGAGAAACGCCGGCAGCACGCCGACTCCCCACAAGAAGCCGAGCTTGCCGTCGACGTCGAGCGTCGGCCGCGCCTGCGTCGGGAGCTCTCGCTCCAGGCAGCGAACGACCAGCTTGTCGAGCAGCCCCTCGGGCTTGCCGCGAGGGACCCCCAGCGCGTCGGCGACGGTGTTCATCGTGCCACCTCGCAGGAACGCCAGCGTCGGCAGCGGCGCGTCGCCGTACACCTCGCGGAAGCCCGTCATCGTGACGTGGTTCGTGCCGTCGCCGCCCGCGATGCCGAGCACGCGGATGTCCTTCTTGCGGAAGTCCTCGGCGACGCGCGACAGCTCGGCCAGCGACGCCGGCGCCGCGACGACGCCGTGATCTCCGAGCCTGCGCTGCAGGCGCCTCGCGCCGTCGGGATCACGACGGTTCTGCCCAGCGCGGGGGTTCCAGACGAGGCCGATGCCGGTCATGCCGCGCACCAGAGCAGCGCCAGCGTGCCCCCGCAAGACCGTTGCAGAGCGCCCCGAGGTACGCGAAAGGCGAGCCATGCCCATCACGTACGCACAGGCTGGCGTCGATATCGATCGCGGCGACGAGCTGGTGGAGCGCATTAAGCCGCTCGCGAGGCGCACGCGCACGCCGTTCGTCGTCAGCGACGTCGGCGGCTTCGCGGGGCTCTGCCGCGTCCCGCCGGGGATGACCGATCCCGTGCTCGTGTCCGGCACCGACGGCGTCGGCACCAAGCTGAAGGTCGCCTTCGCGACGGGCGCCCACGGCACGATCGGCGAGGACCTCGTCGCGATGTGCGTCAACGACGTCGTCACGTGCGGCGCGCTGCCGCTGTTCTTCCTCGACTACTTCGCGACCGGCAAGCTGTCGCTCGAGGTCGCCGAGGCCGTGATCGCCGGGATCGCGCGCGGGTGCGAGCTCGCGGGGTGCGCGCTGCTCGGCGGCGAGACGGCCGAGCTGCCGGGGATGTACGCGGACGGCGAGTACGATCTCGCGGGGTTCGCCGTCGGCGCGATCGATCGCCCGCACCTGATCGACGGCCGCGGCGTCCGCCCCGGAGACGTCGTCATCGGCTGCGCGTCGACGGGCCTCCACTCGAACGGCTACTCGCTCGCGCGGCGCGTGTTGCAAGGAGAGCTCGGCCTCGACCTCGGCGCCCACGTCCCCGAGCTCGGCCAGACGCTCGGCGACGCCTTGCTCACGCCCACGCGCATCTACGCGAAGGCGGTCGCCGCGCTGCTCGCGGGCCACGACGGGCGCGTGCGGGCGCAGAGCCACATCACCGGCGGCGGCCTGCCGGGCAACGTCCCGCGCGTGCTCCCCGACGGCCTGGGCGTCGCGCTGCGCGAGGGCACGTGGGAGCTCCCGCCGATCTTCTCCTTGATCGAGCGCGGCGGCCCGGTCGAGCGCCGCGAGATGTGGCGCACCTTCAACATGGGGCTCGGCCTCGTCGTGATCGTGGACCCAGGCTTCGCCGACGAGGCGGTGCGGCGGCTCGCGGGCGCGGGCGAGCGCGCGACCTCGATCGGTGAGGTCGAGGCCCGCGGGCCAGACGTCGAGTTCGAGGATCGTGTTAGGTTCGTTTGAGTGAAGTCACGCTTCTACGACGTCGTCGTGGTGGGGCGCGGGCTCGGCGGGCTCGTCGCGGCGGCGCTGCTCGCGCGGCGCGACTTCTCTGTGCTGATCGTCGGAGGGCGCGAGCGCCCGGCCGCCTACTCGCTCGGCGAGCATCAGCTCTACCGCCGTTGCTTCTCGCTGCTCGGCGCGACGTCGCCCGCGCTGAAGCGGGCGCTGTCCGAGCTCGCCCAGACACAACTCTTCCGGCGGCGCTGCGAGGCGCTCGATCCGATGCTGTCGGTGCTCGCGCCGGGCAAGCGCCTCGAGCTGCCGCCCGATCTCGAGGCGTTCGAGCGCGAGCTCACCCGCGAGCTGCCGGAGGTGCGCCGCGTGGCCGACGAGCTCTACGCGCGGCTCGCCGAGATCAACGAGGCGATCGACGGCGCGCTGTCGCAGGATCTCGTGCTGCCGCCGGCGACGATGTGGGAGCGGGTCAAGGCGCGCTACGCGTTCGCCGAGGTGCCGTTCGCGGGCCGGGACTCGCGCGAGCTCCTGGCAGACTTTCCGCAATTTCACGCGTACCGCGACGTCGTGCTCGGCTCGGCGTCGTTCGCGAGCGATCTCGCCTCACCGCTGCCGGCGTTCGCGCTCGCGCGCCTCCACGCCGCGGCGACGCGCGGGCCGTTGACCCTGCCCGGCGGCGCGCGCGAGCTCGAGGAGTTCATGCTCGAGCGCGTGCTCGCGCAGGGCGGCGCCGTCGCCCTCGACGAGTGGCCCGAGCGCGTGACGACCGACGCGAGCGGCGTCACGGGCGTCCTGCTCGAGGGCGACGCGACCGCGACGGGCTGCAGGTTCCTGCTCTGGGGCGGCGCCGGCGAGGAGCTCGCCGAGCGCGCCGACGGCCAGAACCTCTCCGAGGCGGCGACCCGCGAGTGGCCGCGCCTGTCACGCGGACCGGGCCGGTTCGTCGTCACCATCCTGGCGCGGCGCGAAGGCTTGCCCACGCCGCTCGGGCGTGAGTCGCTGATGTTCGGCACGGCCCCCGGCGCGACGATCGACGTCCGCCGCCCGCTGCTGCGTGTGGCCAGGGTCGACGCGGGACCGGATCACGAGGCGCTCGTGTGCGAGGCGCTCCTCGCCGCCACGACGCCGAGAGAAGAGGCCCGCACGGCCGTCCTCGGCACGGTGCTGTCGCACCTCGCGTGGCTCGAGCGCCACATCGTGCTGGTCGACTCGCCGCACGACGGCCTGCCGGTGTGGCTCTACACCGGCGGCGCGCGTCGGGACGTCGACCGCCTCGCGCTGACGGGCGGGAGCGTGCGCGCCGAGCCGATGGAGCATCAAGTGATCGTCGACGCTCCGTCGTTCCACGGGCTCGCCGCCGAGCCGCTGCGAGGCCCCATCGCGCGCACGCTGCTGGTCGGCAAGACCGTGTTGCCAGGCCTCGGCCAGGAGGGTGAGATCACGGCAGGGGTCGCGGCGGCGAAGGTGGTGACCAAGGCGGATCCGCGCCGCGCGAAGCTCCGGCTCGACATGTGGCACCGCGTCGAGCTGGGTTAGGGCCCGGGCGGCTTGGGCAACAAATAGGGAAGTCATGTGAGCTCACTGACGTCGCCTGAAAGTGTGGTTCCACTCTCCGTGAAACGCGTCGGGGGTCATGGCGAGCGAGTCGAGCTCAGCGTTGGAGACCTTGACGCCGGGCTGGCAGCCTCCGCCGTGACGACCCGGTCTGCGGCGGCGACGTGCTCGCGCTCGTCCCGCCGGTGGCGAGGCGTCAGGGCGTTCGTCCGGGCGGCCGGGAATCGCCGCCCTGTTCTCACGGAATCGGCAGCATCACGCCCATGTCCACGCATCTCGCGATGCCCTGTGCCGCCCGCTTCGCGGGAGCGGTCTTCCCTCGTGGTCCGAAGACGATCATGCTCTCTCGTCCGCTGATCAGCAGGGCCGACACGACGGCCGCCCAGTGGCCGGGTGCCTCCATGATGGCGTTGAAGCCGGCGCGCTCGGCGGAGCGTCGGGTGACCAGCCAGTCGTGACCGGGCGTGCACCGGACCAGAGCTGGAGGGACACCCAGGAGCCCTGTCCCCACCGTGAACTCGACGTCTCGGACATCGATCGCCCACTCAACGCCACGATAGAACCGCTCCTCGTCGGCGACCGACGCCGACGGCGACACGATGAAGTTGCCACGAATCTTGCCAGCGAGGCGCACGCGGTCGAAGAAGCATCACTCGAAGTGAACGAAGGCCGCGCACCGCGCCCCGACGACCTCGATGCCGCGGAGGACGCTAGCCCTCACGATGAAGTTCGACACCTCGCAATCTTCGAACCGACAATCTTCGACCATCAGTGCACCAGGCGGGAAAGAATGTCCACCTGTCACGCAGCGAATGCGGTTCAGACCCGCATGCCGACCATGCGGCACGCGGGCATCGACGCCAACCAGCTTGACCACGTTGCCGCTCATCACCTTGGGAGGGACTCGTATGGTACGACAGCCATTCCGCCTCCATACTTTGGCGCGCGCGCTGGAAATTTGCCGGCTATCCCGCGGACGTCGTGATGTCGTAGACCTGACCGCTCAGCCGCCCGATACCCATGAAATCCGGTGCCGCGCGGATGCTCCCCCGTGCTTAGCCTGCTGCCTCGATGCCAAGTGCGTCGCTGGATGTCAGTCCACGCTGCCGCTCGGCGCCCGCCGAGCAGAGCAACTCGGAGACTGCCTGTCGAGCAAGCGGGGTTCCGGCTGCCTCCGCTGGTCCCACGGGGTCCCCTCGAACCCCTGGGGCTCTCGCCGAGACACCAGTCCGAGGACGGAGACGCCCAGACGAGCCGACGCTACTGGCAACTCATCGACCGCTGGGACGTTTGCAACATGGGCGTCTCTTGCTACGTCGACTGCGAGAAGTCGCACCCGACTGGCTACGATCTCTCGGACCGCTGGGCGACCTGTCTGGATGCCAACTGCAAACGACGTGGATCGCCGCAGGAGCGCGTCGCCCTCGAGGGGCTCGACGCCGTCGACGGCACACCCGCGCTCGGGCTGCGCGCCGCGGGCGGATCACCCGGGCCACACACCCGACACCACCCGCTCGAGCCCGGTGTGGTCGCGGGTCACCTCGACGTCCTCGAATCGGGCGGCTCGAAGGCGCTCGGTCACCTCGGCCGACGTACCCGCCATGATCTCGAGCGCGAGCACGCCGCGCGGCGCGAGCACCTCGCCCGCCTCGGCGATGACCCGGCGCGTGACCTGGAACCCATCGGCGCCCCCGGACAGCGCGAGGCGCGGCTCGAAGTCGCGCACGTCGGCGTCGAGCGTGTCGATCTCCGTGTCCGGGATGTAAGGAGGGTTCGCTGTGACGAGCTCGAAGCGGCGACCGGCGACGGGCGCGAAGAGGTCGCCCTCGAGGAGCGCGAGCGTGTGGGCACCGAGGCGGTGCGCGTTGTCGCGCGCGACGTCCAGGGCGTCGGCGGAGAGCTCGGTCGCGGTCACACGCCACGTCGGCCGCTCGCGCGCGATGGTGACGGCGACGCAGCCCGAGCCCGTGCAGACGTCGAGCGCCCTGCCGTAGAGCGCGCGGCTCGCCGTCCGTCGCAGCGCGACGTCGACCAGCGCCTCGGTGTCGGGTCGCGGGACGAGCACGCGCGCGTCGACCCGGAACGAGCGGCCGTAGAACTCGCGCTCGCCGATCAAGTAGGCGACCGGCTCGCGCGCGCGGCGTCGGGTGATGAGCGCGCGATAGCGGGCGAGCTCGTCGGCCGACAGCGGCCGCTCGAGCTCGAGGAACAGGTTGATCCTCGGGACGCCGAGCGCGTGCGCGAGCAGCACCTCGGCCTCGAGCCGCGGCGAGTCGAGGCCCCGCGCGCAAAAGTCGTCGGTCGCCCAGCGCGCGACCCGCGCGATCGTCCACGGCTCGCTCATCGCAGCCGCGCGCGCTCCTCGGCGACGGCGGCCTCGACCTCGCGGCGGAGCTGGTCGCGGCGCGCCTCGGTCCTCGCCTCGAAGCGCAGCACAAGCACCGGCTGCGTGTTCGACGCGCGCACGAGCCCCCACGCGCCGTCGCCGAACGAGATCCGGGCGCCGTCGACGTCGACGACGTCGTGCGTGCGGCGATACCGCGCGAGGACAGCCTCGACGACGGCGAACTTCTGCGCGTCAGGGCAGTCGACCCGCAGCTCGGGGGTCGCGAAGGTGACCGGTAGATCGGCGAGCAGCGCTCGGAGCCCCTGCCCCGTCTCGGCCAGGATCTCGACGAGCCGCAGGGCCGCGTAGATCGCGTCGTCGTAGCCGAAATACCGGTCCGCGAAGAACAGGTGCCCGCTCATCTCTCCCGCGAGCAGCGCGCCCTCCTCGCGCATCTTGGTCTTGATCAGCGAGTGCCCGGTCTTCCACAGGATGGGCCGGCCTCCGTGGCGCGCGACGTCGTCGTAGGTGGTCTGCGAGCACTTGACCTCGCCGAGGATCGCGGCGCCCGGTCGCTCGCGCAGGATCGCGCGCGCGAACAGGACGAGCAGCTTGTCGCCCCACACGATGTCGCCGCGTTCGTCGACCGCGCCGAGCCGATCCGCGTCCCCGTCGAGCGCGAGGCCGACCCTGGCCCCCGACTCGCGCACGCGCGCCACCAGCGCCTCGAGGTTCTCGGGCTGCGTGGGATCGGGGTGGTGGTTCGGGAAGCGCCCGTCCATCTCGCAGTACAGCGCCTCGGTCGGCACGCCGGCGCGCCGGAGCACGCGGAGCGCGGTCGGCCCGCCGGCGCCGTTGCCGGCGTCGAGCACCACCTTCGGCGCGCCAGAGAGGCGCACGCCGTCGAGCAGCGCGCGCTCGTACGCCTCGTCGACCGACGAGGAGCTCATGGAGCCCGCCCCGCTCGCGAACCGCTCGTCGACGATGCGCGACAGCAGCGCGCGGATGTCCTCTCCGTAGAACGGCGACGTGCCCTTCACCAGCTTGAAGCCGTTCTCGTCGCCGGGGTTGTGGCTGCCGGTGATCATCACGCCGCCGTCGGTCGCCAGGTGATGCGCGGCGAAGTACATCATCGGCGTCGGGCCCACCCCGAGGTCGACCACCTCCGCCCCGGACTCGATCAGGCCGCGCGTCAGCGCTTCGAACAGGCGCGGGCTCGACAGGCGACAGTCCCGCACGACGGCGATCCGCGGCCGCGAGCGCGCCTCGCCGAGCGTCGTGGCGAACGCGCGGCCGATCGCCCGAACAACCTCGTCGGTCAGATCCAGCTCGGCCTTGCCTCGGATGTCGTACTCGCGAAACGCGTGGGCGTTCGGGGTCATCCGCCTGCCCTTACCCGAGGATCCTCGCCACGTCGCTCGTGTCCGCGAGAATTTCGTGTCGCTCGCCGAAAGGCGCGGTACCCCTTCGCCCCGGCGATGTCGGCGACCAGGAAGACGATCTTGATCATCGAGGACGAGCCGCACATCGCGCTCGGCCTCCGCGACGCGCTCGAGTTCGAGGGCTTCGAGGTCGTCGACGCCGGCAAGGGGCGCGACGGCATCCACGCCGCGCGCGCGTCCAGCCCCGACGCCGTCCTGCTCGATCTGATGCTGCCCGACATGAACGGCTACCAGGTGTGCGAGGAGCTCCGCCGCTGGGACTCGTTCGTCCCGATCATCATGCTCACGGCCCGCAGCCAGGAGACCGACAAGATCCGGGGCCTCGACGCGGGCGCCGACGACTACGTGACCAAGCCCTTCTCGATCGGCGAGCTGGTCGCGCGGCTGCGCGCGATCCTGCGGCGGGCCGCCCGCGTCCCCGAGCAGATCGAGCGCTTCACCCTCGGCGCGGCCGAGATCGATCTCTCGGCGCACGTCGTCGTGAGGGACGGCGAGAAGGCCGAGCTGTCGTTCTACGAGGTCGAGCTCCTGAGGCTGCTGCGCGACCGCGCGGGTCAGCCGGTGTCGCGCGAGGACATCCTGCAGAAGATCTGGGGCCTCGACGCGTCGCCGACCAACCGCACCGTCGACAACTTCATCGTCAAGCTCCGCAAGAAGATCGAGGCGCACCCCGACAAGCCAGCGCACATCCTCACGGTGTACGGCTTCGGCTACAAGCTCGCGACGCCCTGAGCGTCGTCCCGCCGCGCGCTCCACACGAACGCCGCGCCCGCCGCGAGAATCGCAACAATACCAACCCACGCGACGGCGCCAGGTCGCTCTCCGAACACGGCGGCGCCGAGCGCGAGCCCCGCGAGGATCTGCAGGTAGTTCATCCCGCCCACGCGCGCGGCGACGTCGGCGGCGTACGCCTGCGTCATCGTCACCTGCGCGACCGTCGCGGCGAGGCCGGCCACCAGCAGGAGCGCGAGCTCGCGCGGCGTCGGCACGACCAGCACCGGCGCCGTCGCCGCGGCCGTGACCAGCGCGCCAGCGGCGAGGAAATAGGTCACGACCGCCTCGCTCGTCTCGGTGTCCCCGAGCCTCCGCAGCGACACCATCGACACCGCCGCCGTCGCCGAGGCGAGCACCGCCGCGACGCCGCCCCGCGACAGCGCGCCGAGGTGCGGTCGAAACACGAGCAGCGCGCCCGCCATGCCGAGCGCGAGCGCCGCGACCACGACGCGCGACGGGCGCTCGCCGAGGAAGACCGCGCCGAGGATCGCGACGAAGAGCGGCGTCAGGTTGAGCAGCGCCGACGCCTCTCCCAGCGGCGAGACCGACAGCGCGTAGAAGGTGAGCGCCATCGCCACGATCCCGCTCGTCGCCCGCAGCGCCATCAGCCGCTTGTTGTGGATGGCGAGCGGGCGCCGACGCGCGCGCGCGTAGAGGGCCAGCGCCACGGCGCCGACGGCGCTCCGCGCGAACGCGACCTCGATGAACGGGAGGCGGACGGAGGCCTCCTTCGCGCATGCATTCATCACCGCGAAGCCGAGCGCAGTGACAACCATCAGTGCGACCCCCCTCGGCACGGCCGGTCGCTTTGTGTCCAAGGCGGGCACGGTGCTAGACCGCGCCCCGTGATGCAAGCCATCTCGAAGGTGACGTGGAGCGCGCTCGCGCTGCTCGCGGCCTGCGGCGGAGAGATCGATCCTCACGACAGCGTGTCCGACGAGCAGGCGCCCGCCGAGTGCCACGTGACCGAGCGAGCGCACGCCAGCGAGGGCCAGACGCACGTCGACTCGTGTACCAAGGTGATCTACGGCACCAACCCGCCGTCGTCGGGCACGCACTACCCGGTGTGGGCCGCGTTCAAGACGTACGACGTGCCCATCCCGCAGGGCTTCGTCGTGCACTCGCTCGAGCACGGCGCGGTCGCGCTCCAGTACCGACCCGCCGACGCCGACGAGGCGACCGTCGCGGCCATCCGCGAGTGGGCGACGACGCTGCCGCCCGATCCCGGCTGCAGCGAGCGGAGGCGGCTGATCATCGCGCCGAACCCCTCTCTCACCACGCCGTTCGCCGCGTCGGCGTGGCAGCACACGCTCACGTCGATGTGCTTCCACGGCCCCACGTTCGCGAGGTTCTTTCGGGACCACGTCGGCCACGGCCCCGAGGACATCTGCTCGGACGGCAACGACGTCAGCAACGCGAAGCCCGGCTGCGGCGAGTAGCCCGCGAGCGCGATCGTCACGCGGCAGCCCGACCCGCTCGAGCGGCGGCGCCAACTGCGCGTCGAGCGCGGCGCGGCGCGCGAGCCCGTGGATGACCAGCCCCTCGCCGACGAGGTCGCGCGCCGTCATCCGCGGACCGAGGGACGAGGCCTCGCTGCGCCGCCGAGGCCGCGCGCGAGCGCCGCGCCGTGGTCCGACGGGCAGCCCTCGCGCGCGAGCACGAGCGTGCACCACATGCTCCGCCGTGGGCTATTGTTCGACCATGCCGCCCGCGCTCATCATCACCCTCTCGATCGCCGCGGGCGTCGCGCTCCTGTTCCTGCTCCTGCGCTGGGCACGGCGTGGCATGGCGGCGGCCCGGGCCAACCTCACGGAGATCGCGGCGGGCCGGACGGCGCGCCGCGAGAGCGCCGCGAGCAGCTTCGGTCTCGCCTCGAAGGGAGCGGCCCAGTTGCGGGGCGCGGGCCACCTGGCGCTGTTCGACGACGAGCTGGTGTTCGTCCAGGCGATCGCGGGGAACCACGTGCGCGCCCGGCTCGTCGACATCGTCGGCGTCAGCACGCCGCGCTCGTTCCTGGGCAAGACCCAGGGGGTCGAGCTGCTCGCCGTCGAGTGGCGAGCGGGCGACACGACCGAGCAGGTCGCCCTCCGAGTGCCGGACCTCGATGGGTGGGTCCGCGATCTGGGCGGGTTGAGGAACGCCGACGAGCGCTGAGCATGGATCTCGGGAGCCCAGGGAGTCGAGCGCTCTACATGCACGACTCGGCGTCGGGCTACTCGACGCACGCTTCGCACTCCGTGGGCGTGAATTTCCGTCTTGCTTTGACTTGCGAAGGGACCCACCAATGGTGCGCATCCCGATGCGAGGCAAGGGGACCCATCGGACGGCGAGGGCTGCCATCCGTAGCCAGGTCTGAGCATTGATCGATTTTCTGAAAATCGCCGAGAATCCAAGGCAAAAATTCACCAAATCTGGTGACTTTGGGCCCGGGCAACAATTACGGAAATCATGTGACCTCACTGACGTGGCCTGAAAGTGTAGTTCCACTCTCCGTGAAATGCGTTGGGTGCAGACACCACGTTGCAGCACAGGAACCCCGCGAAATTGCGCACTTCGCGCAGCGGAATGGATGGACTGGGCCTTCAAGTCACGGATAATGCCGTTGTCTAAGCCGCAATCCCACGACGAGAAGGCCCTATGACCACTATCCCCGAACTCCGCAACGAGATCCAGCACGACCTGAGGGAGCTGCTCGCCGTCGCGGAGGACCGCGGGACGATGTGTCGCTGGGTGGAGCAGGTTGGGGCCACGCTGGGCGCCACTGTGGTCACGGCCGCCCGCCGCGAGGCCTTCGCCAGCGCCAAGTGCATCGCCACGGACGCCACTGGCGTCCTCATCCAGCCGGG
>CAUJFL010000176.1 GCA_963169165.1 Myxococcota bacterium
CGTCGGCAGCCGCGCCAGCCGGTCTGGATCGAGGTACGGAGGGCCGCCGCGCGACTCGCGCACCAGCTGCTCGAGCTGCGTGGTCGTGCGCGGACCGAGCACCGCCGACGACACGAGCGGGTTCTCGAGGACGAAGCGCAGCGCCGCCGAGCGCAGCGTGTGCACCTTGTCGCTGATGAGGCAGCGGGCGGCGTTGGCGTGGTGGATGCGTGAGCCGAGCTCGGGCTGAGTCCAGCGATCGCGTCGGTGGTCATCCATCGCGAACGTGCGCGTCGACGACCACATCCCGGCGAGCAGCCCGTGCGCGAGCACGCTGCGCGCGAGCACGCCGACGTCCTTCGACTCGAGCTCGTGCGTCAGCTCGACGAGATCGCCGTCGAACAGCGCGTTGTACGCGAGCTCGATCACGTCGGCGCCGAGCTCGATGGCCATCCGCGCGACCTCGGCGTCGCCGGCCGAGACGCCCCACGCGCGCAGCCGCCCGCGCTCGCGCGCCTCGAGCAGGGGCCTCGCGACGTCCGCGCGCGCGAGCGTGCTCGCCGACGGGTTGTGCAACAGCACGATGTCGGGATCGCGCATCAGCCGCTCGCGCGACGCCTCGAGCGCGCGGGCCAGGTACACCGCGTCGAAGCGCTTGCGCGGCGGATCGCACTCGCGATCGACGCCGATGCGCGTGGCGACGATGGTCTGCTCGTGCTCGTCGGCGAGCACGCGGCCCAGGGTCTCCTCGGCCTTGCCGTGGCCGTAGGCGTCGCACGTCTCGAACAGCGTCACGCCGAGAGAGCGCGCGCGCCGGACGACCGCGTCGAAGTCGACCTGCGCCACGGGCCCGTAGCCGTCGCCCGAGAGGCCCCACGTGCCGAGGGCGATCTCGCTCACCTGGATGCCGGTGCGGCCGAGTCGACGGGAGCGCAGCTCGTCGCGCGGCTTCTCGTCGGGCGCGGGGGCGTCGGCGTCAGGGACCATGAACCCGGTGCGTGTAGAACCACACGACGAGGAAAGCGAGCAGGAGCGCCGAGCCGATGAGGATGCTCTTCGCGAGCGGATCGGGTTCGAGGCGCGCGCGCAGCTCGAGCGCCGCCTTCTGCACGTCGGGATCGTCGGCGCGCTCGGCGAGCCGGGGCGCCTCGTCGCGCACGGTGGCGTAGTCGCCGGCCTCGAACGCGTCGACGAGCGCGTCGAGCGCGGGGTCGCGCGGAAAATCGCGCGCGAAGGTGGCCCTCGGTCCGCGTGTCACGGGCGAGAGCAAACTCACGGATGCGCGCGCGGTCAATGTCGACGATCCTCGGCCTCGATGTCTCCGGCCGTGCCTCGCTGGTTCGTGCGCGCGTACGCGGCCCTGCTCGGCGCGGGCGGGGCGCTCGTCGTGGCGGTCGCGCTGCTGGTGTCACCGGACGATCTCGACACGGGGCGCGTCGCGCTGTCACCGCCGTGTCCCATCAAGGCGAGCTCCGGGCGTGACTGTCCTTCGTGCGGGCTGACCCGCGGCGTCGCGGCGCTGGGTCATGGGCAGTGGTCGCGCGCGCTCGCCTACAACCGCGCGTCGCCGCTCGTCTTGGCCACGTCGCTCGCGATCGTCGCGGGCGCGGCCTTCGTCCTCGCGCGCGCGGGGCGTGAAGGTTGCTCCAGCCGCCGAGCGTGAGCCCGAGTCTCTCGCGGGGCCGGGGGAAGGAGCTGGAAGCGTCAGCGGTCGCCGAACACGTCCGTCAGGGAGGTCGCGACGGCGGCCCGCCCGATCCACGCCGAGAGCTGCGTGACCTCGGTCGTCGCGCGGATCCTCGCGGCGTCGCGCGCGCTCAGCGCGATCCCGCGCGCCTCGAGCACCTGGAGCAGGGTCGCCTGACTCGCGCGCCAAGCGCCCTCTTCGCGGCCCTCTTCGCGGGCTGCCTCACGGGCCGCCTCGAAGCTCGCGAAGCCCTTGCGGTTGACGAGGTTGCGCAGCGTCGCGTCGTGCGCGGCGTCTCGATCCCACAGCGCCTCGATCGGCACCGGGTTCGACAGCACGCCAGGCGCGCGGAGCTGCTGCCCCGGGACCACGCGCTTCACCTTCTTGCCTCGCTCGTGCACCTCGACGTGCTTGTCGCCGACGAGCCGCACCACCCACACCCACCGCGTCCCTGCCGCGAACAGCTCGTCGATCTTGTCCGAGAGCGAGCGCTCGTCCTGCCCGGTGTCGGCGTACTCGATGGCGAGCGCGGGCACGCCGCGCGCCCAGCCCGGGCGGTCCTCGACCCCGCCGACCGCGACGTCCGGTGCGCGGAGCGTCTGCGCGTCGAGCTCGAACCCGACGTCGGTGCCGGCCGCAGGCGCCGACGGATCGCTGTCGACCACCGCGCCCCCACGGAGCGTCGACGCGCCGCCCCGGCCGCCACCCGGCGCGCAGCGGACCGGGTGACCTGCGGACAGCTCGTCCGGATCGCCCGCGCGGAGCTGCGAAGCGTAGAACGGTCCTCGACCGCGCGCCGGATCGGTCATCGCGTCCACCGTAGACCCGGCGGCCACCTCGCGCCACCGGTCCGCGGGCGAGCCGCGCACGACGCCGTCGGGTGAGCGCGCACGGCGGCGCGAGCGAGGTCTTCACCGAGCCCCCGCTCCGGCGCGGAGCGTACCGCCTGAGCCTCCGTCGGGCGCCGTGGTAAGGCGCGTCGCGTGACGACGCTCCCCGGTACCTTCGGAGCCTACGGCGGCCGCTTCGTCGCCGAGACCCTCATGTTCGCGCTCGACGAGCTCGAGGCGGGCGTGCGCGAGATCCTCCGCACCGACGAGTTTCAATCGACGCTGCGCGAGCTCTTGCGAGCCTACGTGGGCCGCCCGACCGCGTTGACCCGCGCGCGCCCGCTCGCGACGGCGCTCGATCCCGACGGCGTCGGGCTCGCGGACGTCTGGCTGAAGCGCGAGGATCTCTGCCACACCGGAGCTCACAAAATCAATAACGCGCTCGGGCAGGTGCTGCTCGCGAAGCGCATGGGCAAGGCGAGGGTCATCGCCGAGACGGGCGCGGGGCAACACGGCGTCGCGACGGCCACTGCGTGCGCGCTGCTCGACGTGCCGTGCGAGGTGTTCATGGGCGCGGTCGACGTCGAGCGTCAGGCGCCGAACGTCGCGCGGATGAAGATGCTGGGCGCGCGCGTCGTGCCGGTCGAGACGGGCTCGCGCACGCTGAAGGACGCGATGAACGAGGCGCTGCGCGACTGGGTGACCCACGTCGCGCACACGGCGTACTGCGTGGGCAGCGCGGCCGGGCCGCACCCGTACCCGTCTCTCGTCGCCGAGCTGCAGCGGGTCATCGGCGACGAGGCGCGCGCCGACATGCTGCGCGAGAGCGGCGCGCTGCCCGACGCGGTGGTGGCGTGCGTGGGCGGCGGCTCCAACGCGATCGGCGTGATGCGCGCGTTCCTCGACGACGACGTCGCGCTCTACGGCGTCGAGGCGGCTGGCGACGGCGTGGGCACCGCGCGGCACGCGGCCACGCTGACGCGCGGGCGCGTCGGGGTGCTGCACGGCGCGCGCTCGTACGTGCTGTGCGACGACGACGGCCAGATCCAGGAGGCGCACTCGATCAGCGCGGGGCTCGACTATCCCGGCGTCGGACCGGAGCACGCGCACCTGAGGGACACGGGACGCGTCACGTACCTCGCGGCGACCGATCGCGAGGCGGTCGAGGCGGCGACGCTCGTCGCGCGGCGCATGGGCATCCTCGTCGCGCTCGAGACCGCGCACGCGTTCGCGAAGGTGGCCGAGGTCGGCCGCCGCGAGTCAGCGCGACGCGGTCGCCCGGTGTCGGCGCTCGTCTGCCTGTCCGGGCGCGGCGACAAGGATCTGGGCACGCTCGGCGCGTGGCTCGAGGCGAGCGGAGGGGCGCGCTGATGGGTCGCATCGGCGAGCGGTTCGCGCGGCTGCGCGCGCAGAACAAGAAGGCTCTGGTCGCGTATCTGTGCGTCGGCGATCCGTCGATCGAGGCGAGCGTCGAGCTCGCGCTCGCGGCCGTGCGCGGCGGCGCCGACATGCTCGAGCTCGGCGTGCCCTTCTCCGATCCGGTCGCCGACGGCCCGGTCATCGCGCGGGCGGGGGCGCGCGCGCTCGCGGCGGGGGCGACGCTGCCCAGGGTGCTCGACGTCGCGCGGCGCCTGCGCGCCGAGACAGACGTCCCGCTCGTGCTCTTCACGTACGCGAACCCGCTGCTCGTTCGCAGCTTGCCGCGGGTGATGGCCGCGGCGCGCGACGCGTCGATCGACGGTCTGCTGGTCGTCGATCTGCCGGTCGAGGCCGCGGGCGAGCTGCGCGGTGAGGCGGCCGCCGCGGGCCTCGACGTCATCCCGCTCGTCGCGCCGACCAGCAGCGACGCGCGCGCGAGGGCGGCGATGTCGGTCGCGACGGGCTTCGCGTACTACGTGTCCGTCACGGGCATCACCGGCAGCGCCGCGGCGCCGCTCGAGGCAGCCTCGCTGGCCGCGGGGCGCCTGTCGCGCGAGCACGGCGTGCCGGTGGTCGTGGGGTTCGGCGTCGACTCGCCCGAGAAGGCGCGGCGGGCGGCGGGCGCGAGCGACAGCGGGGCGGACGGGGTCGTGGTGGGCACCGCGATCGTGAGGGCCATCGAGGACGCCCGCTCCACGTCAGACGCCGCGCGCGCCGTGCACGCGCTCGTGAAGAGCCTCCGCGACGCGCTGGACGCGCCGTGACGGGGCCGAGCGCGTGACCGCTCGCGTCCTGCTCGTCGACGATGACCCGGTCCTGCTGCGCGTGGTCGGCGGGGTGCTGACGCAGGCGGGCTACGCCGTCGTGTCGGTGGCCTGCTCCGAGGAGGCGTGGCCGCTCGTGCAGCGCGAGGAGTTCGACGTCGTGCTCACCGACCTTCAGCTCGACGGCGAGAGCGGGCTCGAGCTGTGCGGCAAGGTCGGGCGCGATTTCCCTGATCTGCCGGTCATCCTCGTGACCGGCACCGGCAGGCTCGAGTCGGCGGTCGCGGCGCTGCGCGCGGGCGCGTACGACTTCGTCACCAAGCCCGTCGAGCCCGAGAGCCTGCTGCTGGCCGTGGGGCGCGCGGCCGCGCACCGCTCGGTCGTGCGCGAGGTGGCGCGGCTGCGCATGCCCGGCGTCGCCGACGCGGGGTTCGACGATCTCCAGGGGGACAGCCCCGCGATGCGCGCGGTCTACGACCTCATCGCCCGCGTCGCCGAGACCGACACGACCGTCCTCGTGACCGGCGAGAGCGGCACCGGAAAAGAGCTCGCCGCGCACACGCTGCACAAACGGAGCGCCCGGCGCGCGGGGCCGTTCGTCGCGGTCAACTGCGCGGCGCTGACCGAGACGCTGCTCGAGAGCGAGCTCTTCGGCCACGCGAAGGGCGCGTTCACCGACGCCGCGCGCGCGCACACCGGCCTGTTCGCGCGGGCCCACGGCGGGACGCTGTTCCTCGACGAGATCGGCGACATGCCGCTGACGACCCAGGTGAAGGTGCTGCGCGCCCTGCAAGAGCGGAAGGTGCGCCCGGTCGGCACGACCGACGAGGTGCCGTTCGACGTGCGGCTGCTCACCGCGACCCATCAGGATCTCGAGGCGAGGGTCAGGCAGGGACTGTTCCGTGAAGATCTGTTTCACCGGTTGAACGTCATCCGTCTGCGGCTGCCGGCCCTGCGCGAGCGGCGCGAGGACATTCCGCTGCTGGCGAAGTATTTCTTGCAGAAAAGCGCGCGTGACCTGGGTGTCGAATCGAAGCGGCTG
>CAUJFL010000177.1 GCA_963169165.1 Myxococcota bacterium
CCAGCCAGCGCGCGTTCGCCGACGCGTAAGAAGCGAGCGTCCCGATGTCGTCCCAGGCGCCCTCGTGCCACGCGACGGCGATCCTCGCGCCCCGCCGCAGCGCCGGCTCGACGAAGTCTCCGACGAGGCAACCCTCGCGAGGGAGCGCCGCGACCCCCTCGGCCGACAGCGCCGAGATCCCGAGAAAATCCCCGCCGCTCGCCTCTTCTCCGACGATCGTTCCGCGCACCCGCACGACGAGCCCATCGCTCGACACGCCCACCGTCCCCTGCCCTCGCTCACGCGGCGCGAGCACCCAGCACGCGAGCGCGTCCGCCGCGCGGCGCGTCGCGAGGACGCCCGCCGCGTCGAGCTCTGCGAC
Organism: Myxococcota bacterium; assembly: GCA_963169165.1. Taxonomy (GTDB): domain Bacteria; phylum Myxococcota_A; class Polyangia; order Polyangiales; family Polyangiaceae; genus JADLFU01. The sequence goes on from CAUJFL010000177.1 coordinate 362, forward strand.
GATGTCTCCGTTCCACACGAGCACGTCCCCTGCCCCGAGCCAGGGTCGCGCGTTCGCGACGCCTCCCGCGGTCCCGAGGATGTCAGGTTCGTGCAACGCCGTATGTGGCAAGGCGAGCGAGAGCCGCTCGAACGCCTCGGCGCGGTGGTGCGTGTTGACGACCAGCGCGTCGACCGCGCGCGCGAGCGCGTCGGCCACGTGGGCGATGGCGGGTCGATCGCCGACCGGCAGCAGCGGCTTCGGCAGCTCGAGCGTGAGCGGTCGGAGCCGCGTCCCCAGGCCCGCCGCGAGGATCATCGCCGTCGCCACGGCCTGGGTGGATGACACGCCCCGCGCGCGCGGGCCAACAAGTCGACGCCGAGAAGTTGCCCCCGGCGGGCCGTCCGCGCTACCGGCCCGAGCATGCGCCGCACCCTGGTCCTCGTCCTCGCGTCGTGGCTCGTCACCGCGGCGGGCGGCCTCGGCTGCGGCACCGAGCCGGTCGGCGTCGAGAGCTGCCGCACGATCGAGCAGCGCCGCTGCGAACTCGCGCCGACCTGCGGCGTGGGAGGCGACGTCGCGGCCTGCAAGCGCTTCTATCGCGATCAGTGCCTGCACGGCCTCAGCGTCGACGCCGATCCCGGCAAGCCCGCGGTCGACAAATGCGTCGCGGCGCTCGACGCGGCCGCCACCTGCGCGAAGCACGATCCCGCGTCGCCGTGCGCGAGCGTGTCGGCGGCCTCGGGGACGTCGTCGTGCTCGGCGATCCTGAAGCCGGAGCTGCTGACGGACTGCGCGTGGATGGTCCCGCTCGTCCCGACGACGGGCGCGGCGGGCGCGGCGGGCGGCGCGGGCACCGCCGGCGCCGGCGGCTCGTGACGTCGCGCGCGGGGCCCACGTTCGAGCTGACGTTCACCGCACCCGAGGCGGACGTCGACGCGCTGGGGCACGTGTCGAACGTCGCCGTGGTGAGGTATGTCCAGGACGCGGCGAAGGCGCACTCCGAGGCGGTCGGGCTCGATCTCGCGGCGTACCAGGCCCTCGGCGCGGTGTTCGTGGTGCGCCGCCACCGCATCGAGTATCTGCGATCGATCATGGGCGGAGACGTCGTCCACGCGAGGACCTGGATCACCGATTTCTCGGCGGCCACCTCGACGCGCATGGTCACGCTCGCCGACCCCGACGGCCGCGAGTGGGTGCAGGCCGAGACGCTCTGGGTGCTCGTCTCGACGGGATCGGGGCGACCGCGCCGAGTCCCCGCCGAGATCGTCGAGAGGTTCTCGGGCCGATGAGCGACGAGCCCGCGCGCCTCGCGCCCAAGGTCGCCGGCTGGGCCGAGCGCTACGTGCGCTTCATGGACGACGGGCTGAAGGTGCCCGGCACCAAGCTCGGCGTCGGCGTCGATCCGGTGGTCGGGCTGCTCCTCCCCGGCGCGGGCGACGCGCTCACCGGCGCGGGCTCGATAGCGCTGTTGCTGCTCGCGCTGAAGGAGGGGACCCCGACGATCATCATCGCGAAGATGGTGCTCAACATCCTCGTCGACACGCTGCTCGGCTTCGTGCCGATTGGCGGCGACGTGTTCGATCTGTTCTTCAGATCGAACCGCCGCAACCTCGAGCTGATCGAGGCGCACCGCAACGGCGCGAAGCCCCGCGCGCGCGACTACCTCGTCGTCGCGCTCGGGATCTTCCTCGCGGTGCTCAGCGTCGTCCTGCCCATGTTGATTTTGTATGGAATAGGATTCGGCGCGCTGCTCGCGCTGTGGAAGCTGCTCTCGGGCTGAGCGAGGCTCACCCCGCGGCGAGCGCGGCCGAGAACACCTCGAGCGGCTGCGCGCCGCCGATGACGCGAGCCCCGTCGAGCAAGAAGTACGGGACGCCGGTGACGCCGAGCTGTCGCGCGCGCGCCTCGTCGTCGCGCACCTGCTCGGTGTGAGTTCCCGAGGCGAGCGCCGCGGCGCAGTCGTCGGCGTCGAGCCCCGCCTCGACCGCGAGCGGCAGCAGCGCCTCGACGCTGAAGATCGAGCGCTGCTCGACGAAGTGCGCGCGGTACAAGCGCTCGCGCGCCTCGACCCCACGGCCACGGAGACGCGCGTGGGCGAGCAGCTCGTGCGCCTCCCGGGTGCTGCCGGTCCGACCTCCGACGAGGCGCATCATCAACCCGTCGGCGGCGGCGGTGGCCTCGAGGCGCCGCTGCATCGCCACCACCTGCGCCTCGCTCATCCGATACTTGGTGGTCAGCATCTCGAGCTGTGACCGCTCGTGCCCGGACGGCAGCGAGGGATCGAGCTCGAACGCGCGGTGCTCGACCGTGACCGGCGAGGGCGCCCCGGCGATCGCGCGCGCGAGCCGGTGCTCACCGAGGTAACAGAACGGACAGACGAGATCGGCCCAGAGCTCGACGCGCACCAGCGGGTCATGGGGCAGCTCGGAGCAGCTCGCAAGTGACCTTCGGCGTGAAGACGCGCGACGGCGAGCCGATGAACGTGACCACCTCCGTCGTCTTCTTGGCGGGCGCGGCGACGCGCGTCACCGTGGGGTTGACGTCGGTCGACACCTGGCACGCGGCGTCCTTGTCGCACTTGCTGTCGAGGTAGACGACGTGATCGTAGCCGAGGTTGCGGTAGCGGGCCTCGGCGCGCACCTGCACGCAGGTGGCGGCGACGAGCGGCGAAGGGGCGGGTCCGCCGCTCACCGCGAGCCAGACGAGCGGCGCCCACGCGAACGATCCTCTGAGCATGAGGGATCCCTGCCACGCGCGCGCCGGGTGGGCAAACCTCGCGTCCGGCGGCTGCGACGCTCCGTCAGCGGACGAGCTCGAGCGGGACGTCGTAACGCCCGAAGACGGCGTCGGCGGACACCACCTCGAGCCCCTCGAGCTGCGCCTGCGCGATGAGCATGCGGTCGAAGGGATCTCGGTGGTGCGGCGGGAGCGCCGCGGCCGCCGCCGCGTGCTCGAAGGTCATCGGCAGCCGCGCGAAGCCCGACGCGTCCACCCCAGCGGAGAACGCCTCGGGAAGACGGACCTTGCCGAGCGCGAGCTTGATCCCGATCTCCCACGCCGACGCCGCGCTCACGAACACGGCGTCCGCCGAGGCGATCGCGGACCGCGCGCGCCTCGTCAGGCGTCGGTCGTCGCCGCGCCACCAGAGGACGACGTGGGTGTCGAGCAGCAAGCTTCGAGGCACGTGGCGTGCTCACCGGCGACGGGGCGGCCGCGGCGCCCCGCCCTCGAAGCGCGCCTCGACGTCGGGGAGCGGCTCGTCGAAGTCGGGCGCGGTCCAGACCTCCCCCTCCCAACCTCCCGGTCTGCGTCGGGGCCGGCCCTTCGCGAGCGGCACCAGCCTGGCCATCGGTCGCCCGTTCTTCGCGATGATGAACTCCTCGCCCGTCGACGCGCGCTCGACCAGCGACGACAGCTGCGTCTTCGCCTCGTACAGGGTCTTGATCGCCGACGACATTGGTCAAGCTTGACCTGTGCCCCACGCGGCGTCAACGAGGCGTCAGCCGAGCCCGGCGCGACGCCTGACGATCCAGTGCGCCCCGAGCGCGACGGCCGCGAGCAGCGTCCACGTCCACGCCGGCGCGAGCGGCGAGATCTGCATCTCGGAGATGACCTCGGCGGCCGCCGGCAACGAGAGCCCGGAGACGTCATCGGCGCGCGCCACCTCGCCCGAGGTCGCCTTCGCGAGCGCGCGCAGCCGGGCCTCGTCGGGTCGGGGATCGGCCCACTCGTCGCCGCCGCGCTCACACGCGATCGCGCGGCGAGTCGCGCCGCCGCCGTCGCCGACCTTCACGCGGGCCATGTAGCCGCCGGGCTCGAGCTCGCCGAGGTCGACCTCGACGCGGCTCGCGCCGGGAGGGATCGCGACCTCGTGGCGCGTGCCTCGACGCGCCTCGGTCGCTGGGACCAGCTCGACCTCGACGTTCCCGGTCGTGCCGGGCAGCGGGACCACGCGGAGCCTGGTGGGTCGACCCGTGAGGCACGGCGCGACGAGCTCGGTCTGCGCCGGTTCGAACCGTGGATCGCGCATCAGCCAGCCCAGCAACCCGTCCCACAGCGCGCCGTGCCCCCGCCCGGCCGCCTTCGCGGCGATCTCGCCGAAGCCGAGGCGGTGCGCGCCGTCGACCGCGAGCGCGATCGCGCGGCCGTCCCCGCGCTCGGCGAGCGTCAGCAGCGGCATCGGCTTGCCCGACTGCGTCACGCGCGTCGGGTGCTCCCACAGCACGAGCGCGTCGTCGCGCGCGTCGCCCACGATGTTGGCCCCGGGCATCGACGGCAGCTCGCCGCCGAGCAGCGCGCGCACCGGCGCGAGCATCGGCGCCGCGGCGCCCTGGACCGTCACGCGCGGCACCGCGCGCGAGAGATCGACGTTCTGGCCGCCGCGCTGCCCCACGAGCTCGACCGGCAACACACGCGCGAGGTCGCTGCCGGCGTACCCGCCGTCCGAGAACGAGCCCGCGCCGCCGACCATCACGAGGCCGCCGCCGCGCTCGACGTACTCGGCGAGGTTCTTCAGATACTTGGACATCTCGCCGCGCATGTAAGGGACCGCGTCGAAGTCTTGCAGCACGACCGCGTCGAACGTCGGCAGCTCGGTCGTGAACAGCTCGTCGACCGGGAAGCGGATCAGCGCGAGCTCGGAGTCGGAGGCGGTGACCTCGCTGCGATCGGTGCGCAAGATGAAGAACGCGATGACGTCGACCGAGGCGTTGGCCTTCAGCCAGTTTCGCAGCGCCCTCACGTCATAGGTCGGGCGCCCAGCGACGTGCAGGAGGCGCACGCGCTCGCGCGCGACGTCGACCACGAACAGCCGGCGATCGTTGTCCTTCACGGTGTCGCCGCTCGGGGCGTCGATCGCGACCTCGATCAGCCTCGGCCCCGCGCGCTCGAGCGTGATCGACAGATCGACCGACGCGCTGTCGCGCGCGACCGACACGGCGCCAGACGCGAGCTCGAGCGGCGCCGCGCCGTCGAGCAGCTCGCGCACGTGATACGGCACGCCGTCGCAAGACAGGCCGCCGCCGCACGCCACCTCGAGCGTGAGCGGCGTCGCCTGGTGCGCGACCGCGGCGCCGCTCATCGACACCTCGAGCACGCTCGCGTCACGCGGGGACTCGGCCGCGACCGCGATCGCCGAGAGCGGGATGCGCCGCTTGGCGAGCGCGTCGGTGAGCTCTCGATCGCCGCGAGACTCGTCGAGACGACCGTCGCTGATCACGACCAGCGCCGCGGGGGGCTCGCCGGGCTCGTCGAGCAGCCGCGTGACGGCCGCGGAGAGATCGGACCGCACGAAGCTCGGCGGCCCCGGCGCGACGGGCGACGCCGCCCCCTCTCCGAACGCGAGCACCGAGAACCTCGCCTCGGGCGCCTGGCGACGGAGCTGCTCGAGCGCCCTCTCTCCGGCCTGCTCGCGCGTGCCTCCGAGCCCGGGCAACAGCATGCTGCGGCTGC
>CAUJFL010000178.1 GCA_963169165.1 Myxococcota bacterium
GTGCTCGACGACTGGCGCGAGGCGAGCCCGCTCGGGCAGGTGCGCCGGGTGATGGAGACGTGGCTCGCGCGCGCGCCGCACGAGGTGGACGATCTCCGGGCGGCGATCGCCGACGCCCGACCGGACGCGCTGGTCGTCGACGTGAACAGCTGGGGCGCGATCTCCGCCGCCGAGTCCTCTGGGCTGCCGTTCGCGGTCTACGCGCCGTACTTCCTCGACCTCGCGCTGCCCGGGCGCCCGCCGTTCGGGCTCGGGCTCGCGCCGTGGCGCGGGCCGCTCGGGTGGCTCCGCGACGCGCTCGTGCGCGCCGTCGGGCGACGGACGGTGCGGCCGTTCGTCGCGCGGCTCAACGCGCTGCGCGCGGGGCTCGGCGTCGGCCCGGTCGACGGGCTCTCCGATCTCGCGCTCACCGCGCGGCGCGTGCTGTACCTGACCGCCGAGGCGTTCGAGCACGCGCACGGCGGCTGGCCGGAGAAGGTGCGCTTCGTCGGGCCGGGGCTCTGGGAGCCGCCGTCGCCGCCGCTCGCGAGGCCCGCGCGGCCGCTCGTGCTCGTCACGTGCTCGACCGAGCTGCAGCACGACGGCCGCCTCGTCGAGGTCGCGCTCGACGCGCTCGCCGCCGAGGACGTCGACGTGATCGCGACGACCGCCGCGCTCGATCCGGCGTCTTTCCGCGCGCCGGCGAACGCGCGCGTCGTGCGGTACGAGTCGCACGGCGCCATCCTCCCGCACGCCGCCGCGGTCGTCTGCCACGGCGGGATGGGCATCACGCAGAAGGCGCTGTCGGCCGGCGTCCCCGTGTGCGTCGTGCCGTTCGGTCGCGACCAGCTCGACGTCGCGCGCCACGTCGAGCTCGCGGGCGTCGGCACGCGCGTCGCGCCCGGCAAGCTGACGGCGCCGAGGCTGCGCGCCGCCGTCCGCGACGCCCGTCGGCTCGCGCCCGCCGCGCGTCGAATGGCCGACGCGTTCGCCGGGACGGGGGGCGCCGACGCGGCCGCGCGCGAGGTCGAGGCGCTGCTGGCGTCCGCCTGAAACATGTTCTACTCACCCGCTCGGAGGCGCGGATGAGCGAAGGCAAGGTCGTGATCGTGACGGGCGGCGCGAAGGGCGTCGGGCGGGGCATCTCCGCGAGGTTCCTCGCGGAGGGGGCCCGCGTGGTCGTCTGCGGCCGCAAGGAGGCGGACGACCTGCCGACGCACGGCGACCGCGCGGCCGTGTTCGTGAAGGCCGACGTCCGCGAGCCCGAGCAGCTCGACGCGCTGGTCGCCGAGGTCGTCTCGCGGTTCGGGCGCGTCGACGTGCTGGTGAACAACGCGGGCGGCTCGCCGTACGTGGAGGCGAAGGACGCGTCCTCGAGGTTCGCGCAGTCGATCGTCACGCTGAACCTGCTCGCGCCGCTCTGGCTCAGCCAGCGCGTGTTCAAGGTGATGAGCGAGCAGGGCACCGGCGGCGCGATCGTCAACATCGCGTCCGTCAGCGGCACTCGGCCGTCGCCCGGCACCTCGGCGTACGGCGCCGCGAAGGCGGGCCTGCTGAACCTGACGAAGACGCTCGCGGTCGAGTGGGCGCCGGAGGTGCGCGTGAACGCGATCGTGGTCGGCCTCGTGAAGACGGAGCAGAGCGAGCTGCACTACGGCGACGACGCTGGAGTCGCCGCGGTCAGCGCGACGGTGCCGATGGGCCGGATGGCGACGCCCGACGACGTCGGCGCGGTCGCCGCCTTCCTCGCGTCGGACGCCGCCGCGTACGTGACGGGCGCCGCGATCGAGCTGCACGGCGGCGGCGAGTGGCCCGCGTTCCTCACGGCGGCCAAGGCCGCCGCGAAGCGCGGCGCGTGATCACGCTCGACGAGGAGACGCTCCGCGACCCGTACCCGACGTACGCGAGGCTGAGGGAGCTGCCGGGCCTCGGGCGGCACGCGCGCGAGGGCTTCTGGCTCGTCGCGCGGTACGACGACGTCCGTGACGCCGCGCTCCGCACGGGCGAGCTGTCGTCTCGGCTGCTCGCTCCGCTGATGCGCTCGCTGCGCGTGCCGCGTGCCGCGCGGCGCGTCGTCGCGCTCGCCGGCCCCGAGGACGTCCTCGCGACGGAGGACCCGCCTCGGCACACGCTCCACCGCAAGCTGTCGACGCTCGCGAAGCCGATCGTCGCCGCGGCGCTCGCCGACGCGAGGCCGATGCTGTCACGCGCCGTCGACGCGCTCGTCGCGCGGGGAGGGGACCTCGTCGCCACGCTCGCGGCGCCGATCCCGCCGCGCGTCGCGCTCGCGCTGCTCGGCTTCCCCGCCCGCGACGCCGCGCTCGTGAAGGCGCTGTCGGACGCCTCGCTGCTCTCGGGGCTGCATTCGCCGCGCCGTGGGCGCGAGTCGCTCGCGAGCCTGGCGCTCTACTCGACCTGCCTGGCGCGCGTGGAGCTCGCGCGACGACGGGGCACCTCCTCTGCCGTGGTGGGCGCGCTGTTCGACGCGCGGCTCGGCACGCGGGAGACCGCGAGCATCGCGCTGCAGCTGCTGATCGCGGGGAGCGACTCGACGACGAGCCTGCTCGGCACCGTCGCGCGGCTCCTCGCGGACTCGCCCGAGCTCGCGGCGCGACTCCGCGACGACGCGTCGCTGCGGGCGCCGCTCGTCGAGGAGGGGCTGCGCCTCGAGAGCCCGTTCCAGGGGCACTTCCGCGTCGCGACCTGCGACACCGTGGTGGCGGGCACGGACGTGCGCGCGGGAGACCGGCTGATGCTGCTGTGGGGCGCGGCGAACCGCGACCCGCGGGCGTTCGTCGCGCCGGACGAGGCGACGTTGCAGGATGCGCGCGGGCAGCGCAGCGCGAGCGGCGCGGGCCGTGGCGCGGTGACAACGCGCGAGCCCAGGTCGCAGGGTGCGCGCGGGCAGCGCAGCGAGCGGCAGCGCCACGCTGAGGCGCGGCCGCGCCGCCCGCCGCTGCCCAGGAAACGCCGACCCACAGCTTCCCCGCGGGTCCTTCTATCACCGCTCGCCGCGCGCGATGTCGACCAGGGGGCTTGCCGTACCGGACGCATACGTCGACATAGACCCGCTCTCGCTCGTCGCGCGCCTCGCCGCCGCCGTGCCGCCGCCGCGGTTTCACACTGTCAAGTACGCTGGCGTGCTCGCGTCGGCGCACAAGTGGCGCGCGCGCATCGCGCCCCGGAAGCCCGCGGACCAGGCGGGCGCCGAGGACGCCGAGCCCGAGCCC
>CAUJFL010000179.1 GCA_963169165.1 Myxococcota bacterium
CACCGCCAGCGCGCCCGCCGCGTGGATGAAATCGATCTGCGCGTCGATCAGCACGAGCGCGACCTTGCGCGGGTCGCGCGACGCGGGGGCCAGGCCGAGGCGCGCGCCCTCCTGGGTGGCGCGCGCGACGTCCGGCGCGAAGAGGGTGCCGACTTTGTTAGGTTGATAGGTCTGGGGGTTCATGGGGTGCCTTTCTTCTGGTTGTGGGTGGTTCGGGCCGTGGGAGTCGAAGCGCGCGGTCGGAGCAGACGGACGGAGCGGTCGGAGGCGACGACGAGGCCGCGCTCGCACGCGACCAACAAGGAGCCTTCGTCGACGGCGTCGCGGGTGCCGTCGAGCGCCGCCGCGTCGCCGACCCGGCCGTGGACGAGCTGCTCGCGGACCAGGCCGTCGCGCGTGGGGTGCAACAGCACGAGGCCCCGCAGCGCGCGCCCCGCGAGTCCGACGCGCGCTGGATGAGAGCCCTCGAGCACCCGAGAAGAGGCGACCAGGTGGCCGTCCGAGGCGAACAGATCGTGTCGAACGAGAGTAGCGCCGCGTTCTCGGGTGAGCCGCGCGCACAGCGTCGAGGAGCCGTCGTCGAGCGCGTCGAGCTCGAGCAGCGCCTCGCCCATCGACAGCGGCGTCAGCGGCAGGGCCCTTCGCTCGCGCGGACCGAGCCGCTCCAGCATCACCTGGCGCCCGAGCCGCGTCGCGACGATCACGCGCGTCGCGCCCGGCGCGGCCGAGAAGACCCGCGCCTGCCCCGGCACGACGTCGCCGAGCAGCCGATCCACCGCGCGTCCGAGCACCTCGTCGCCGAGCACCAGCCTCGCGCCGGTCGCTCGCACCAGCGCGCCGTCGAGGCGCGCGACGATCGCTCCGCCCCAGCTCTCGGTCGTGGTCGTCACCGACAGGAGGCTCGAGGAGGCGAGGTCCCACAGCTCGAGCCGATCGCCGTCCGCGACCGCGAGCCGCGCGTCATCGATGAGCGCGCAGACGAGCCCGACGGCGCGTGCGTGCGGCAAGGTCCGCCACACGCCGCGCACGCACGTGTGGACGCCGACACCACCCCGAGCGCGCGCGAGCACGGCGATGGTGTCGCCCACCGCGTCGAGCCACTCGGTCGGTCCATCCAGCTCGTGCGCGTCGTCGCCGATCGCCGCCGTCGGCTGGAGCGCCGCGCGGCAAGCACAGCTCGGGCAGACCCCGGCGTCCGGCACACCGCTCGCGCCGCAAGCGCCGCACCGCGAGGCCGAGAGCGCGACCGCGGTGAATCCGGTCTCGGCGACCGGCACGCGGGCGCTCGCGCGAAAGAACTCTCCGAGCGCCGCGAGCAGCGGGGCGCCGATCGAGCGCGGGGGCTGGGCGACCTTGGTTGGGTATGTCACCCCCGGGTCGGCCACGAACACCCGCGCTCGGGCGCGCGCCTCGGAGGTCGTCAGCGTGGCGTGGACGCCGCCCCACGGGTGGACGCCGAGCAACAGGCGCGTCGCGAGGACGTGCAGCGCATACTCGTCGTCGCTGGGCGCGAGCGTCCCCGTGCGCGGCGCGGCGGGATCGACGTACGCGTCGGTCTGCACGGGGCACGCGAGCCCGCCGAGCTGGCAGCTGTCGAGATCGATCAGGCGGACGTCGCCGCGAGCGGGCTCGACGAGGACGTTCTGGTCGGAGAGATCGCCGACGATCACGCCGAGCGCGTGCAGCCTGCGCACGGCCCTCGCGAGGCGGACGATCAAGGCGACGCGCTCGGGCAAGCCGACCGCGACGAAGCTCGGGCGCCGCATCAGCTCGGCCGCAGGCCTGAACGGCGCCTCGACGCGCGGCATCGTGTAGCCGAGCACCTCGCCGAGCTCGTCGGTGACGACACCGTCCGGCGCGACCGCCTCGGCGGGGAGCCGCGACGACAGCGCGCGGAGGGCCTCGATCTTCTGTCGGTGCAGCGGCGACGGGGTCGTGAACACCTTGGCGACGCGGCCCTCGGGCAGCGCGAAGACCTCGGCCTCGCCGCCGGCGCCGATCAGCTCGCGGTCGCCGACCACGACGCGCGCGCCGTCGATCACGAGGGCCCTCACGACGACACCTCCTCGGCGAGCGCCACCGCCGCGTCGTCGGAGAGCGCGCGCGCCGCGCCGAGCGCGTTGAGCCACCTCGAGACGCCCCGACCCGGACGACCGAACGCCCCGCCGAGCTGCGCGGGCGACAGGCCGTCGGTGGCGATCGCCAGGCGCTCGACGCGCGCCCGACGCGCGCGCCAGGTGAGCCCCGGCTCGATCGCGGCCGCGTCGCCGAGGAGCGCGTGCGCGAGGTAGCGCGGCGCCCCGCCCTCGTCGATCGCCCGAGCCTCACCGTCGACGCACACGGTGCCGTCACCCCACGCCGCGATCGCCACCTCGTCGACCGAGCCGACCGCCAGCAGCAGCGTCGCCATGAGGTGGTCCTCGACGAAGGCCGCGCGGGCCGGCCGCGGCACCACCGCCGCGACGCGCCCGAGCCGCTCGACCACCGCGCGCCCGGCGCGGGCCGCGAGCTCTCCCGCGCGATCCCCGCGCGCGAGCCGCAGGGACGCGAATCCACCGGCGATCTCGGCCGTGAGCGCGGCGCCAACCTCGGCCGCGCGCGTCGAGCCGCAGCCGTCCGACACGACGAGGACGAAGCCCCCGGGGACACTCGCCGTGAAGAACGCGTCCTGCGCGTTCGCCTCCCGACGTCGATGCTCGCCCCCGATGACCTTCGCTCCCGCGATCCTCGTCATGTTGTTAGATGCACTATGTATCAAACTTTGAACGTGACAAGGCCTCGTGGTCGATTTTCTTCGCGGCCGGTCAGAGGTCGTCGGCGGTGGTGACCGCGATGACCTCTTCGTAGGTCGTCTCGCCCTGCAGCAGCTTCTGGATGGCCGACTCGCGCAGCGTCGACATCCCCTCGGCGCGCGCCTGCGCCTTC
>CAUJFL010000180.1 GCA_963169165.1 Myxococcota bacterium
AGGCCGCGCCCGGCTTCTCGTACGTCGACGTGTACGGCCGCGCGCGCCACGCCGTCGACGCCGCCGCGATCGACGTGCCCGAGGCCCTCACCGAGTCGCTCTCGCGCGACGAGATCGAGGCCCGCATCAAGCAGACGCTCGGGCGCAAGCTCCTCGTCGTCGGCGCCTGCACGGGCTCGGACGCGCACACCGTCGGCATCGACGCCATCCTCAACTACAAAGGCTACGCGGGCGACAAGGGGCTCGAGAGCTACAAGGGCTTCGACGCGCAGAACCTCGGCGCCCAGGTCGAGAACGAGGAGCTCGCGGCGCGCGCGCGCGCGCGCGGCGCCGACGCGATCCTCGTGTCCCAGGTCATCACGCAGCGCAACTGCCACAAGGACACCGCGCGCGCGCTCGTCGAGCTCATCGAGCGGCAGGGCTTTCGCGACAGGGTCGTGCTGCTGCTCGGCGGGCCGCGCATCGACCATCAGCTCGCGCTCGAGCTCGGCTTCGACGCGGGGTTCGGGCCGGGCACGAAGCCGTCCGACGTCGCGACGTTCCTGGTCACGCGCGTCTGCGGCGCGCGGGCGTCGACCGCCTGATTCACAACGTCTAGGCTCGGGCGCATGCGCGCGCCGCCGCCGTTCGTCGAGGTCGTCCCCGGGGTCCACCGCGCGGCGCGCGTCGACGAGGCGGGCTGGGAAGCGAGCATGTACGCGATCGCGCTGCCGTCGGGCGGGCTGCTCGTCCACAGCCCGACGCGGGTCGACGGCGCGACGCACCCGGGCCTCGACGCGCTGGGGCGCCCCGAGCTCCTGCTCGCGCCGAATCACTTTCATCACATGGGCCTGCCCGCGTATCGCGCGAAGTACCCGGACGCCGTCGCGGTCGCGAGCGGCGGCGCGCGACCCCGGCTCGAACGCCAGGGGCACCGCGGCCTCGGCGCGCTCGGCGAGGTGCGTGAGCGCCTCCCGCGCGGCGCGCGCCTGCTCGAGTGCGAAGGGGTGAAGACGGGCGAGGTGTTCGTGTCGCTCGACGCGGGCGGGCGGCGCGTGTGGATCGTGTGCGACGCGCTCTTTCACGTGCAGCGGCCGCTCACGGGCTTCATGGGGTTCGCGCTGCGGCGCTTGAAGACCAGCCCCGGGCTCTGTGTCGGTCAGACCTTCCTGTGGCTCGCGCTCCGCGACCGACGCGTGTTCCTCGAGTGGATCCGGGCGAAGCTCGCCGACGAGCGCCCCGAGACGCTGCTCTTCTCGCACGGCGAGCCCTACGAGGTCGGCGACGGGAGCGAGCTGTCCGCGCTGCTCGAGCGGAGGCTCTCGTGAGCGGCGAGCCCGCCTGCCCGCGCTGCGGCAAGGAGCTGCGGCGCTCGTCGGCGACGTCGGTCACGATCCGCGCGTGCCTCTCGTGCGGCGGCGCGTTCCTCGACAACACCGCCACCTCGCGGCTGATGTCGCTGCTCCCCGACGACACGCTGGCGCTCGCCGAGGGCTTCGACCAGGCGGCTCGCCGCGACGTCGACACGGCGAAGGCGATCGCCTGCCCGGTGTGCTCACGCCCGATGAACCGCGTCCACGTCAAGGCCGCGGGCGTCGACATCGACACGTGCGCGGCCCACGGCACGTTCTACGACCGCCGGGAGCTCGTCACCGTCGCCCGCGCCTGCAAGCGCGTCCGCGCGCCCCTCGCAGCGGGCGTGGGGGCGGCGGCGGTCGGCGCCGCGGGGGTGGCCGCGCTGGCGACGGCTCCGTCGAGCGACGCGAGCGCGCGCAACCTCGACACCGACACAGTCGAGCTCGCGGCAGACGTCGCCGACGCGGCGATCGAGGCCGCGTCCGAGGGGATCTTCGACATCGCGGGCGAGGTGATCGGCGGGCTGTTCGAGGCGCTCGGCTCGCTCTCCGACTGATCCGCGCGCTTGCCCAGGCTCGCCCGCGCCTCTACAGAGGCCGCGTGTCACTCGCGCTCGAACGGCGGCTGAACAAGGGCGCCTGGGCGTTGACGGCGGCGGTGCTGGCGCTCGTCGCGGTGATGCGCGTCGTGCGGCTGCCGTCGCCCTTCGATCTGTCGTTCTTGCCGCCGGTGCACGCCGCGCTGAACTCGCTGACGGCGGTCGCGCTGGTCGTGGCGCTCGTGTTCATCAAGCGCGGCGACGTCGCGCGCCACCGCGCGATGATCTACTGCGCGATGGGGCTCTCGACGCTGTTCTTGCTGTCGTACGCCGCGTACCACTTCACGACGCCAGAGGTGCGCTTCGGCGACAGCGATCACGACGGCGTCGTCGACGCGGCCGAGCGCGTCGCCGCGGGCGGGCTGCGCACCGTGTACCTGCTGCTGCTCCTGTCGCACGTCGTGCTCGCGGCCGTCGCGCTGCCGCTCATCCTGCTGACGTTCGCCCGCGGCTACGCGGGGCAGACCGCGCGCCACAAGGCGATGGCGCGGTGGGTGTTCCCGCTCTGGCTCTACGTCGCCGCCACGGGCCCGGCCTGCTACGCGATGCTGCGCCCGTACTACTGACGGGCGCCGCGGCTCAGCTCTCGATGAAGCTCTTCAGCTGCTTCGAGCGAGACGGGTGACGGAGCTTGCGCAGCGCCTTCGCCTCGATCTGGCGGATGCGCTCGCGCGTGACCTCGAAATCCTGACCGACCTCTTCGAGCGTGTGATCGCTCTTCTCGCCGATGCCGAAGCGCATCCGCAGCACCTTCTCCTCGCGCGGCGTGAGCGTCTTCAGCACCTTCCTGGTCTGCTCGGCGAGGTTGTTCGAGATGACGGCCTCGCTCGGCGACACGACGCTCTTGTCCTCGATGAAATCGCCGAGGTGGCTGTCCTCTTCTTCGCCGATCGGCGTCTCGAGGCTGATCGGCTCCTTGGCGATCTTGAGGACCTTGCGCACCTTGTCGAGCGGCAGCTCCATCTTCTCGGCGATCTCCTCGGGCGTCGGCTCGCGGCCGTACTCCTGGACGAGATAGCGCGAGGTGCGGACGAGCTTGTTGATCGTCTCGATCATGTGCACGGGGATACGGATCGTGCGCGCCTGGTCGGCGATCGCGCGCGTGATCGCCTGGCGGATCCACCACGTCGCGTACGTCGAGAACTTGTAGCCGCGCTTGTACTCGAACTTCTCGACCGCCTTCATCAGGCCGATGTTGCCCTCCTGGATCAGGTCGAGGAACTGCAGGCCGCGGTTCGTGTACTTCTTCGCGATGGAGACGACGAGGCGGAGGTTGGCCTCGACGAGCTCGGCCTTCGCGCGGTCGGCGGCGCGCTCGCCGGCGAGGATCGCCTGGTAGGTCGCGCGCAGCCCGGTGATGTCGAGCTGCAGCTCCTCCTCGAGGCGCTTGAGCCCCCGCTGGGCCGCCTTGATCGCCTCGTCGGCGTCGGTGAGCTCCTCGCGCTCGAGCCCGAGCTTCTTCGCGAGGTTGCGCTCCTTGCGCGAGTCGCCCTTCGCCTCGCGGAGCGCGCGCTTCAGCTCGTCCTTCGGCATGCCGATGCGGCGCTCGAACTCGGTCGCGGCGGCCTCGGCGCGCTCGACCTTCTCGATGAGCTTCTTCAGGACGCCGACGATGCGGTCGATCGTGCGCTTGTTGAGGCGCATCTCGCCGAGCAGCTCGACCATCTCGTCGTGCGTCGTCTGGACGTCGTCCTGGATGCTGCGGCGCTTGGGGCCCGTCGCGCCGTCGAGATCGGCGCGGAGATCCTCGATCTTCTTGTTGCGGAGCTTGACCTTGTCGATGAGGCGGATGATGCGGCGATCGGCCTCTTCTTCGTCGAAGTGGTTGTTCTCGTCGGCCTCCTCGGCGTCGCGGATGATGTCCTTCACCCGGAGCTTGTGCTTCTTGAGCTTCTCGCCGATCTCGATGATCTCGCGGACCGCGATCGGCGACGAGAGGATGGCCGAGAGCACGCGGTTCTCGCCGTCCTCGATGCGCTTCGCGATCTCGACCTCGCCCTCGCGCGTGAGCAAGGAGACCGTGCCCATCTTGCGCAGGTACATGCGCACCGGGTCGTTCGATTTCGTGAAGCCGGAGTCGTCGTCGTCGCCGCTCGACTCGGGGCGGATCGCGACCTTCTTGTGCTCGGCCTCCTCCTCGGCGAGGCGCTTCGGCGCGACCTTGGCGCCCGTCGCGCCGTCGACGATCTCGATGTCCTCGTCGCCGATGCCGCCCATCACGTCGTCGAGCTGATCGTTGCCCGACTCGGTGCCGGGGAGCTGATCGCTGACCTCGTCGAACGTGAGGAACCCCTTGGACTTGCTGCCCTCGAGCAGATCCTTGACGTCCTTCGTGTCCTTCGCCTTCAGGCCGGTCGTCGTGGGCTTCTGCGGGCGCTCCCTGGACGCGCCGTCGGGCGCGGCGCAAATCCTCGATTTTCGCTGGACGCCGCCGGATTCCTTGCCAGAGTGCCGCTTCCTTTTCCCGAGACCGCGCA
>CAUJFL010000181.1 GCA_963169165.1 Myxococcota bacterium
ACGTTCTCGAGGCCGAAGGGTCGCTCGAGCCGCCGCTGCACGTACGCGGCGCGCTCGACGGCGAACGCGAGCGTCTCCTCGGTGAACGGGAACGGCAACAGATCGTGGTGGGCGTGCCCCGCGGCGCCGGTCCAGCAGAGATGATCGGTGACGAAGCGCGCGTCGACCTCGTCGGCGAGGCGCTTGATCGCGTCGAGGTAGCCCTCGTCGAGCGCCTCTCCGCCGAGCAGATCGAGCCCCACGCCGTGCAGCACGATCGGGTAGCGCGCCGCGAGCCTCGCCAGCACCTCGCGCGGGCGCGGCGCCGGGCCGAGGAAATTCTCCGAGATGATCTCGAGGTACGAGATCTCGGCAGGCGCGTCGTCCGCCAAGAGCGCGTCGAGGTGCGGCGAGCGGTAGCCGACCCCCATCGCGGCGCGCGGCAGCGAGGTCGTCACCTCACCGACCCTCCCGGCCAGGGCGCGCGGCGAGCGCGTCGGCGCGCGAGACGACCGCGCGCGCGCTCATCGCCTGTTTGTAAACGTACAGAGACGCCGGGGCGTCGTCGCCGAGCAGGTCCTCGCTGACGCGCAGCCGATCGCTCGCGGCGAACAGCACGCGCTCGCGCAGATCGGCCGCCGCGTCGACGCGCTGGAAGACCGTCTCGCGCCGGAAGTAGCCGAGGACCTCGAGGTAGACCTTCGCGCCGTCGTCGCGCGAGAGGCAGAGATCGGGGACGATCACGCCGCCGCCCGCGGTCGAGAGCAGCTTGCGCGCGGGCTCGGCGCGCCACCCGAGCCCCGCGCGCGAGACGGCCCGGCGTAGCGCCTCGACCTCGTCGGGCAGCGGCGGCGCGACCCCGCCCTCCTCGCCGTCACCGCTCGCGCGAAAGACGATCCGCTCCTGCGACGCGCCCCACAGGACGTCGGCCTCGAGCGACCAGCTGTCGCACGCCGCGACGTGCGGCATCATCAGCGCGAGCGCGAGCCCGTAGCGCTTGGTCGACTGGAACAGCGACAAGGGGCCGTCGAGCGTGAGGCGGTACCGACCGTCGTCGAGGGCCTCGGCGCGAAACAGCAGGCGATGAAACTTCAGCGCGCGGAACAGCGCGCGGACCGCCGAGGCCGAGCCGCACGCGACCTCGACCGTGACACGCGTCGCGCGCAGGAGCACCGCGGCGGCCTGCCCCGCTTCGTAGGCGCGCACCACGGCGTCGGCGCGCTGGAAGCCGACCTTGGCGAGCGGGTGCGCATCGGGCAAGTCGGCGTAGAGACGCGCGACGACGTCGTCGGCCGAGAGGCCGAGCGCCGCGCCGACCTCGGCGAGCACGCGCGGGCGCTCGAGGTCACCCTGCGCGCGCGCGCGGGCCGCCCGCGTGAACACCTCGCGGCGCAGCGCGACGGCCTCGTCGCCGTCGGGCGCCACGAACTCGCACGCGTCGACGACGAGCTTCTCGATCCCGTCGCGCAGGCGCTTGCCGCTCGGCCCCTGCGGGACCTCGGCCCACGCCGCCTCGAGCTCGCCGCGCGGCGAGCCCAGCCCCGCGTGCGCCACCTCGAGCAGCGACGCCGCGATCGCCCGCGCCTCGTCGCGCACGGCGTCGGAGATGGGCGAGAGGCGCAGCTCGCCCTTCACGCGGCGGACGCGCGCGTGCTCAGCGGTAAGCACTGTGCTGCCTCCTGCGCTCGCTCGTGTACGTCTCGCCGGTGTCCTCGGAGACGAGCTCGTACAGGACCGCGCGTTTGTCGCCTTTTTTTCGCAGAATTCGGCCGAGGCGCTGCACGTGCTCGCGCACCGAGCCGGTGCCGCTCGACACGATGGCCACGCTCGCGTCGGGCACGTCGACCCCCTCGTTGAGCACCTTGGAGGTGGCGATGACGTCGTAGGTGCCGGCCGAGAAGCCGTCGAGGATCTCGGCGCGCTCGCGCACCTTGGTGTGGTGCGTGATCACCGGGACGAGGAATCGCCGCGACACCTCGTACGCGGTCGCGTTGGCGTCGGTGAACACGATCGCGCGCTCGCCCGCGTGGCGCGCCAGCAGGCGCCCCACGTGCTCGATCTTGGAGGGCGGCGAGAACGCCATCCGACGCTGGGTCATGTAGGCGCGCATCGCGCGGCGCCCCTCCTCGCCGCGTGACGACTGGATCACGAACTCGCTCCAGCCCGACGGCGACGCCATGCGAATGCCGTGAGACGTGACGAACGCGCGGTAGATGGCGCGCTCCTCTTCGTAGGTGGCGCGCTCCTCGTCGGTGAGCCGCACCGCGACGCGGACGGTCTCGTAGTCGGCGAGGAACTCGCCCGAGAGCTCGGCGATGTCCCGACGGTGCACGATCGGCCCGACGAGCCGCGCGAGCTCGGCCTCGCGACCGTCGGCGCGCTCGGGCGTCGCGGTGAGCCCCAGGCGAAAGGGCGCGAGCGACATACGCGCCGCGAGCGCGTACGCGTCGCTCGGGAGGTGGTGACACTCGTCGAAGACGAGCATCCCGAAGCGGTGCCCGAAGTTGCCCATGTGAAGGTGCGCCGACTCGTAGGTCGTGACCGTGATCGGGCGTACGTCGTGGTGGCCGCCGCCGACGACGCCGATCTCGACGCCGAACGCGCGCGCCAGCTGCGACGACCACTGCCGCACGAGATCGAGCGTCGGGGCGACCACGAGCGTCGCGCGAAGGCGCCTCGAGATCGCCGCGATCGCGACGACCGTCTTGCCCGCGCCGGTCGGGAGCACGACCACGCCCGCGCCGCGCGCGCTCCAGGCGTCGAGCGCCGCCTCCTGATAGTCCCGCAGCGCGGGCAGCTCGCGCGCGCCGTGCGGCAGCTCTTCGTACGCCTTCGCGCGGTCGTCGAACGCCACGCCGTCGCGCGTCAGCTGCCTGACGAGCGCCGGGTATCCGAACGCGGGCGCGCGGTGCGAGCGCGTGCGCGGGTCCCACGCGAAGCCGGCCGGCAGCGACGCGTCGACGTCGAGCCCGACCACGTCCACGGTCCCCTGCAGCCAGCGGAGCTCGACCATCACCAGCCGAGCACGAGCGGCCGACCCGCGCGCGCGCGCCCGCGCGAGCCGAGCGTGAGATCGATCGCCCACGCGATGGTGACGCCGACGGCGGCGCCCACCGCGTCCCACGCGAGGTCACGCCACGACGGATCTCCGCGGCCGGTCGCGTCCCACCCCTCCGTCGCCGCGCCGACCAGCAGCGACAGCGACGCGCCCGCGAGCGCGCGCTCACCGCGTGACTGCGTCGCGGTGGCCGCGAGGCCGTATCCCGAGGCGGCGATCACCGCGGAGGCTCCGAAGTGCAGCCGCTTGTCGGGCCCGAGCCACGCGTCGTCGGCCCGCGCGACCGACGGGCCGATCAGCAGGGCGAGACCTGCCGCCAAGACGACGCTCGCGCGCGCGCGCTCCACGCCGCCTGACTAGCACGAGGCTTCCGTTCGCGATGGATGATTCCGCCCTGCCCGACCCCGGTTTACAGGCCTTTGCGCGAGTGTGTAACGTGCGGCGCTCGCATGTCGAATCGACCAACGGGAGGACTCGCTTCGTGGCTCCCGACCGTGCTGGCGGGGGCGCTGTTGCTGGCGCCCGCGACCGCGCTGTCGGGCTCGGTCAAGGGCAAGGTGTCGGGGGCGCAGCGCTTGCTCAACCCTGTCTGGAGCCAGGCGAAGGACGCGAAGTCGAACCGCTACACGTGGCGTGAGCCCTCCCCCACCGTGAAGGCCGAGTTCCGCTCGCTGTTCGCGCACGCGCCCAAGGAGGTCTGCATCGCCGCGATCGCCGCGAACAACGTCACGCCGTCCAACGGCGCGCTCGCGTTCAAGATCACCGGAGGCCGCACGTCGCCCGTCACGCTGGTGGTCGCGCCGGGCACGTCGATCGAGTTTCAGAACCGTGATCCATTTCCGCACAAACCTTACCTCGTAGGGCAGGGCTCCTTTCAGGCGGCCGAGATGAAGAGCGGCGCGGTCCGGCAGTGGAAGGCCCCCGGCCCAGGCAAGTACGAGCTGCGCGACGAGCTCGCGCCGAGCGTGCGCTCGTGGATCGTCGTCGACCCCAAGGTGGCGGGCGTCGCATATCCGGGCCGAGACGGCTCCTTCACGTTCGGCAACCTCCCCGAGGGCGAGTACACGCTGAAGGCGTTCTTCAACGGAGAGCCCTCCGGCAAGCCGCTGTCGGTCGTGGTGCGCGCCACCGGCAACGTCGACCTCAAGGAGGCGCTCGTCGTCGCCGATGAAGCGAAGGACTCGAAGGACGCCAAGGAGAAGGGCAAGTGATCGCCTCCCGCCTCTGGTACGTCGTGACGGGGATCGCGACGGCGTTCCTGGTGTTCGCGCTGTACGTCGGCACGTCGATGTACGACCGCGCCGCCAAGCGGGCGATGAGCGAGGGCCTCAACGGCGACTCGCAGGTCGTCTCCTGGTACATGAAGGACGACGCGCGCAACCGCTCGTCCGCGCTGATCAACTTCGCGCTCGACGCCGAGCTGGGCGCGGCGCTGGGCAAGGCCACGCAGGCGGCCGACAAGCTCCCCGCCGACTCGCAGGAGAAGGCCAAGAAGGTCCTGCGCGCGGTGAACGCGAAGCTCCCGCCCGAGCTGCAGTTCACCTCGCTGTTCGCGATCGATCAGTACGGGCGCGTCGTCGCGCAGATCGGGTTCGACCAGGTCGCGGGCAACGTCGACTTCGAGCTCGGCGGGTACCCGCTGGTGGCCGACGCGCTCCACGGGTGGGTGCGGGACGACACGTGGGTGCTCGACGGGCGCCTCTACAAGATGGTCGCGCGGCCGGTCGAGACGGATCCGTCGCAGCCGCCCGCCGGCGCGATCGTCGGCGCGCGCGTCCTCGACGACTCGTACGCGCGCGAGCTCTCGAAGCGCACCGGCGCCGCCGTCGCGTTCTACGCCGCCAACACGCGCGTCTCGTCGGCCGCCCCCGAGGGCTTCGACGCGGGCCAGCTCGACGCCATCACGAGCGATCTGTCCGGGCTCGCGGCCGACGAGAACTACAAGACCAAGGGCCGCACCGACGCCCGTATCCTGCGCGACAACCTCGGCGTGATGTACGCGCGCATCCCCGGCGAATCGTGGGATCTCGGCGCGGGCTACGCGGTCGGGCGCGCGGCGTCGCTGCTCGGCGGGCCGCTCGGGTTCGTGCAGAAGGGCGACGATCTCGACAAGAAATCGGTCAGCTATCCCGTCGTCATCGGCCTCGGAGTCGGCGTCGCGCTGCTCGGCCTCCTGTTCTCGCTGTTCGAGCACACGCGCCCCCTCGCGACCTTCCGCAAGGAGGCCGCGCGCTTCGCCAAGGGCGAGGTCGACACGATGGCGCCGAGCAAGTTCTTCTCGGTGTACCGAAAGATCGCGGCCGACATCAACGACGGCGTCGAGAAGATCGCCGTCAAGGGCGGCGGGACGCGCAAGGCCGCCGATCTCGAGAGCGTCCTCGGGCCCATCCCGCAGCAGCCGTCGATGAGCGCGTTCTCCTTCCCGGGCGACGCCCCGTCGGCGTCGATCGACATGATGTCGCTGAGCGCGCCCAGCGCCGAGGCTCCGAAGCCCCCGCCGCGCCGCCCGCTCCCTCCGAAACCCGGACGCCCGAGCGCCCCGCAGCCGAGCGCCCCGCAGCCCATCGAGCCCGAGGACGACTCGACCGTCGTCAGCAAGATCCCGCAAGAGGTGATGGCCCTCGCGACCGGCGAGCACAAGGCCATCGACGACGACACCGCCGAGTGGCCCCAGGTGTTCGACGACTTCCTGAAGCTGAAGCGCGGAAACGGCGAGCCCACCGAGGGCCTCACGTTCGACAAGTTCCGCCAGACCCTGGTGAAGAACCGCGACGCCCTCGTCGCGCGCCATGGCTGCAAGCGCGTGAAGTTCACCGTGTACGTGAAGGACGGCAAGGCCGCGCTGAAGGCCAGCCCCGTGAAGGATTTAGAGACCCATGACCATCCGCAAGACCCACCTCGCAGCCTCGATCGCGACCGCGCTCGCGACGCTCACCCTCTCGTCGGCCGCGCTCGCCAACGGGTTCGAGACGCCGTCCAATGGCACGGAGCAGTTCGGCCGGGCGTCGGCGTGGCTCGCGCGCGCGGCCGATCCGCTCGCGACGTTCTACAACCCGGCCGCGCTGTCGCGAAACGGCAGCGGCGCCTCGGTCACTCTGAACCTCTGGAAGGCGACGACCTGCTTCACCCGCCAGAGCGAGAACGGCGGCGGCGCGTACGTCGGCAACGGCGCCGACACCGTCACCTATCGCTACGGCAAGGTCTGCTCCGATCCCAAGCTGTTCCCCAACCCGCAGCTCGCGTTTCAGTATCGAGTCAACGACAAGCTCGGCGTCGGCCTCGCGGTGATGGGCCCGTCGGCCATCGGTCAGACCACCTTCCCGACGACGGCGGGGAGCACGCGCGTCTCCGACGGCGCCAAGGTGACCGCGCCGTCTGCCAGCCGCTACGTGCTCACCGAGAAGGACGCCAAGATCATCTGGCCGCAGATCGCCGTCGGCTACGAGGTCGCGCCCAACCTGCGCTTCGGAGCGTCCTTCATCTGGGGCGTCGCGAGCCTCAAATTTGGCAATGTCTCGATGGGCCAATCGAGCGACACGCAGAAGCTCTACAAGGACGGCGTGGTCGACTCGGCGGGCATGGACGCGACGGCGGCGGTCACGCTGAAGGACTACTTCGTCCCCGGCATCGTGCTCTCCAGCATGTACACGCTCGACGATCGGATCGACGTGGCCGCCTGGTTCCACTGGTCCGACGCGGTGAAGGCCAAGGGCGAAGCCGACATCACCGTCGCGCGCTCCAACTCTGACGTCGCCAAGCCGTCCAACGACAAGGTCCCGAACGCGACCCCCGCCGGCCAGACCACCGCCAAGGTGCCCCAGCCGATGGAAGCCCGCGTCGGCGCCCGCTACTACAAACGCCGGGAGGGCGTGACGCCCACGGGACGCAAGGATCCCCTGAAGGAAGAGGTGTTCGACATCGAGCTCGATCTCGAGTGGTCGCACGACAGCCAGTTCACGGACCTCGAGCTGCGCTTCGCCCCCAACACGCTGGTCAACGGCCCCGGCATCACCGCCGAGGTGCCCACCAACGCCGACGTGCCCCATCGCTGGAAGGACTCTTACGGGCTGCGCCTCGGCGGAGACTACGTGATCCTCCCGAGCCGCCTCGCCCTCCGCGCGGGCACCTGGTTCCAGACCTCGTCGGTGCGCGAAGAGTACCTGCACATGGATTTCGTCCCCTCACAGCGCGTCGGCCTCACGGTCGGCGGCACGCTCCGCGCGGGGCCGGTCGACATCCAACTCGGCTTCCAGCACGTGCTCGTGAAGAGCGTCGACAACGGCGGCAACGGCAAGATCCGCGGCCTGGTCGCGGGCAAGACCGTCACCGGCAGCGATCAGGAGTTCCGCTCTCCTTACGGCGTCAACGGCGGCAAGCTGACCCAGCAGCTCGACGCCTTCTCGATCGGCGGCGTCTATCGCTTCTGACGCCGCTCACCACCGCACGAAGGCGGGCTTCGACCTGAACGACAGCGCCGCGGACAGCTGACGGCACACGCCGTCGGCGTCCGGCGCGAGATCCGCCGAGGCGCTCATCGCGAGCCGGATCATCGGCAGGTTCTGCTCGACGCCCGCGCCCTGCTTCACCCCGTCGAGCAGCTCCTGGATCACGATCCCGCCGCCGATCAGCCCGTCGACGCTGCCGTCGTCGGCGATGGTCGCGCGAAACTGCGCGTCCTGGAGGTGCAGCACGAACGACACGTCGAAGATCGCGATCGGCAGCGCGAGCGACAGCGGACCCACATACAACACGCCGTCCTTGATGTGAGCTTTATTGGTCGTGTTGGGAGGGCTCGCCGGATCGGGGTCGAAGGTCTGGTACGCCTCGATCACGCCGTCGGTGCCGAGGCTCGGGTGCGCCTTCAGACCGACCTGAAAGACGAAGTCGACCTCGGGATCGTTCGCGAGGTCATCGACGCCGCGCAGCTCGTAGGAGAGCACGAGCTGACCGTCACGGATCGAGCTCTGGACGAGCCCGTCGACCGCGCCCTGAAACACCCCGTCGACGGTCGGGATGATCCCTGACAGCTCGTTGTCGATTCCGCCGCGCCCGTCGGGATCGACGGCGTCGGCCTTGAAGCAGGTGGCCTCGTCGGTCTTGTCGCTGACGCGCCCGTCGAGATCGAACCCCTCGCGCACCCCGGGCTTCGTCTGCCGCGTGAACCCGAGCGTCGTCACGACGTACGCGCGCGTGCGCGTGTCGGTGGCTGCGGGCCCGCTCGGACCGGCCGGCTCGTCGACCTCGCCGCCGACGCAGCCCGCGAGCGCGAGCGCCGCGAGCCACGTCGCGCCTCTCGCCCTGACCATCAGCCCGCCTCGATGGCCGAGAGGCCGTCGCTGGTCTTCGCGTCTCCGTTGCCGAAGCTCGCGATCGACACATCCATCGCCCGCGCGAGCGACACGATGACCTTGCTCGCGTTCTCGCTGGCGGGGCTGCGATAGTGGAGGCCCGTCTTCAGCTTCCCGCCGCACGAGCCGGCGAGGACGATCGGATAGTCGTCGAGCGAGTGCGTGCGACCGTACGAGACGTCGCTGGTCGCCAGGATGACAGAGTGATCGAGCAGCGTCCCCTCGCCCTCTGACACCGAGTCGAACGCGTCGAGGAACGCCGCCAGCTCGGTCATCACGTAGCCGAGGATCTTCGCGACCTGCGGCTGGTCACCCGGCTCGTCGTGCGTCAGCTGGTGGTGGCCGGCCGAGGCGCCCGGATACAGCAGGTTGTTCACCGGGTAGCTGAACCAGTGCGAGAACACGCGGGTCTGATCGCACGCGAGCGACATCGCGAGGATCCCGGCCATCGCGCGCGAGACCTCGGCGAGCGGCTGCCGCCCGTCGACGTCTGGATAGTCGTCCTTCGGCGCGCCGGGCGCCTTGCACGCGGCGAGGTTCGGCGGGTTCTCCTCGAGGCGCTGCAGCTGCTGCTCGAGCTGACGGATGCCGGTGAGGTGCTTGTCGAGCCTCACGCGGTCGACCATGCCGAGGCGCGTCGAGAGGCGCCCCACGTCGTCTCCGACCGCGTCGAGCACGCTGCGCCGGAGGGCGATCTTCGGGTCGACCTTGGCCCCGGCGCCCGGCTCGACGAAGCCGTCACCGAACAGGCGATCGAACAGCCCCTTCGGCGAGAACTCGGCGGGGTTCGACGCGTGGACCCCCGTATACGACAGGGTGGCCGTGCCGCGGGAGGCCGCCGTCTCTACGGTGCGAAAGCGCGTCGGCGCGCCCAGCTGCTCGGCGATGGTCTGGTCGATGGTCGGGCCGCCGAAGGACTCGTCGCCTCCCTGCTGCACGGTGGTCCCTGACAACAGCCCCGCGGGGCCAGACTTGTGGGGGACCGTGTTGCCAGTCTTCACTTGCATCCCCGAGACGACGCTGAGCTTCTGCTTGTGTCGCTCGAGCGGCAGCAGGATCGGCGAGAGCTGCCACGCGTCGCCCGCGCCCGTGGTCGCGGGGTTCCACTGCGGCGGCAGCACGCCGTTCCCCCAGAAGAAGATGCCAAATCGCTTGGGCAGCGGGCTCCCGTCGGCGTGGGCCGCGCCCGAAGAGTCGAGGAACACGTCGAGCAGCGGCAGCCCGATCGCCACGGCCGCCCCGCCAAGGACACCGCGCAGCACCGCGCGACGGGGGATGGTGAGCTTCTTCACTGTGGATCTCCCGAGAGGCGAAAGCCTGGTGACAGCACGATGGCGAGCATCAACCGATCGAGCCTGTGGCCCGAGGCGCGAAACGAGTAGTCGACGGCGTCGATGGTCGGGTTCTCCTCGTAGGCCTCGTAGAACCCGGTCGCGTAGCGGTACATGTACTGCGAGACGCAGCGGGTGGTGCGCGGATCGTCCCGCAGCGCCTGCCCCAGCCCCCTCGCGTCGGCGAAGGCCGCCCCGTCGACGTCACCCCGGGGATCGATCACCGCGCCGTTGTCCTCACGGCGGTAGCGCCCTATCCCGTCGAAGTTCTCGAGGCCGAGCCCGAGCGGGTCCATCCGCGTGTGGCACGCGCGGCAGCCGGGATCGACGAGGTGCTCGGCGACCCGCTCGCGCAGCGTTCGCGTGGTGCCCGAGGGCTCGGGCAGCGCGGTGTTGACGTTGACTGGAGGCGGCGGGATGTCTCCGCACAGCAACCTGGTGCGGATGAACTTGCCGCGGAGGGTGGCCGACGACGACACCGGGTGCGCGTACTGGGCGAGGAGGCTGATGTGCCCGAGGAGGCCGGCGCGCGGCCCGTCGAACGGCAGCTCGACCTCACCAAACCCATCACGGGTCGGCGCGGGCACCTGATACATCGACGCGAGCTTGGGGTTCACCGAGGTGCGGAGGGTCGTGAACACCTCACGAAAATCACTCTTCTCGTCGAACGCGACGCGCTCGAACAGGCGCAGCGTCTCCTCGCGGGCGGCCGGGCCCAGCTCGGGCGAGTAGTAAGTGAAGAGCTTCGGATCCTTGGAGAGCTGGTCGAGGTCACCGAGCCCGAGCCACTGGGTGACGAACGCCCTCAGCCCCGCCCGCGCCCGCGGAGAGGCCAGCATGCGCTCGGCCTGCTCGCGGAGCCCGGCGTCGGTCGTCAGCGCGCCGTTGGCCGCGGCGCCCAGCAGCTCGCTGTCGGGCGTCGTGTCCCACAGAAAGTAGGAGACGCGCGCGGCGAGCTCGTACGAAGGATAGCGTCGGACGCCGTCCTCGAGCGCCCCGAGCGCCACGCGGAACAAGAAGCTGGGAGACTGCAGCAGGCGCGCGACGCCGTACTCCGCGCCCTTGTAGAAGTCGCCGAGCACCGCCGCGGCCTTCAGGGTGACGTCGCGGACGCTGGCGACCTCCTCGGCCGAGAGCGGGCGCCGCCACAGGGACAGCCCGAGGGAGGTGGCGAGCTTCGTCGCGCAGTCGGCGTCGGTCGGACCTGTCGGCGCGCAGGGGACGGCGCGAGCGCGCAGCGAGTCGCTCTTCATCACTTGCGCGGCGATCTTGTAGCTCGCGCTCTCGTACTGCTCGACGCCGCGCGCAGAGATCGAGGTCGACGTCGCGCCGATCGCGATGAGCCCCTCCTGCGCGACGTCGGGCTCGAGCTGGGTCGGGACGACCACCTCGGGGCCGAAGACGTCGACGACCGAGTTGCGGTACTGCGCGGCCGTCAGCCGGGCGAGCCCGGTGTGCGCCGCGAGCTGGGGCGCGACCTTGGGCGCCTCGACCGCGGGGGCGTCCCCGTCGTCCGAAGCGCACCCCGCGACCACGGCGAGCAACAGTGTAGAGAGGAGGCGTCTCATGTGGGTGCTCAGTCCTTCTTCTTCAGGGTGACGCGCGGGTCGACGAGCTCGCTCCCGTCGAGGATCTTGGCGATCCGAGGGGTCGCGTCGCCCAGCACGTGAACCCTCGCGAACGCGAGCGCGTAGGTGCTCACGATCGAGAAGCTGTCGGAGTCAGAGATGTCCTTGCAGCCTCCGAGCGAGAACGTCTGGTGGCAGCCGCCCTGGATGTCTATCCAGGTGAGCGGGACGCCAGAGATGCGCGACAGGGCGTCGGCCGCCGACTGGGGGCCGTCCTCGGAGCCGGTCATCATGAACAGCGGCACCTTCACCTGGCTCTGCCCCGAGGGCCCGTACCAGTCGGTGTCGCCGTTGCCGCCGGCCATCGGGATCGCGGCCACGACGCGGGGCTCCGCGAGCGCTCCCGCGAACGCGGCCCGCTCCGCGTCGGTGCAGGGAGCCTTGTAGCTGCCCGAGTCACACTGTTTCATGACCGCCGCGGGGTCGAGCGCGGCGCCGGCCGACACCCACGTCGTGTAGCCCCCGAAGCTGTGCCCAGTCATGGCCACCCTCGAAGTGCGCGACAGCGGCCCCAGCGTCGCGTCCTCGGCCAGCGCGTCGAGCGCCTGGCTGATGTCGAGCGGGCGCTCATAGTAGAGCGCGATCGGTCGGTCCTTGGTGTTGGGAGGGTCGAGCAGCAGGTTGCCAGTGTGGTCGGGCGCGACGAAGACCCACCCCTGCGAGACGAACCTGTGCACCAGGAACGGGCTCGAGCCCGCGAACGAGCTCGAGCCGTGCGAGTGAACGACCACGGGGAAGCCAGCTGGATCGACGGGCTTGGTGACCTTGGCGTCGCGGTACGCCAGCGGATCGTGGAGCGGACCATAGTTGGGATTGTCGTCGTTGGTCTCGGCGGCCGGATACCAGAGGTGGACCTTGAGCTTGCGGGGCCCGGTCTGGCCCGGAGGGGTGTAGGTTCGCTCGACCACCCGGTAGCCGACGAGGAACGGCCCGTCCGCGTCGACCGGTAGCGCCGCGAGGTCGGTGACGTCCGAGCCTGGGGCACCCGCGGGTCTTCCGCCCGCGCCGCTCGCCCCCGCCGCGCCCCCGGCGCCGCTCGTGGCTGGCGCTTCGTCGCCTCCTCCGCAGGCGGCGAGCAGGATCAGAGCAGCGAGCGCGGACGCCGGGGCCGAACGACGGAGTTTCACCGTCCGAGCTAAGCACGCCCGTGCTAAGCCGCAAAGCGCCGTGGAGCTGCTCGGTCCTTTCGGGGTGCTGTTCTGGGTCGGCCTGGTCGTGTGGCTCGGCGCCGGCGCCGCGCTGTTCGTCGTGATCGGAAAGTACGGCGGGCTCGATCGAACGAAGACACTGTCGGTCGTGTTCGACGAGGACTCCCCGATGAAGGCCCCCGGCGCCCGCCGGGACAGGTGGATCTTTCGCGTCTCGGTGTTCGTCGGCGGCTTCGGCCTGATGACGCTCTTCACTGGGCTGTCGGTCGGAGACGCGCGCGATCTCCGGGTCTGCACGCAGCGCTGCCAACAGGCCGGCTACCTGCGAGGCAAGTTCGCGCCGTCCGAGGTCGACAAGCTCCCGAGCGGCAAGCCGATGCGCGGCTGCTTCTGCGTGGGCCCCGACGGCACCCGAGAGCTGCCCCACCAAGAGCTCCCCGGCGCGCGCCCCTGAGGCGGGCGGCTCGCTTGCGGCACCCGGGGCGCGGGTGTACCCGGCGCGTTCCCTCTCTCCAGGAGCCCACCACGATGAACCTCCCCCGCCTCAACGAGCCCGCCCCCGACTTCACCGCCACCTCGACCCACGGCGCGATCAAGCTCTCCGACTTCAAGGGAAAGTGGGTCGTGCTGTTCTCTCACCCAGCCGACTTCACGCCCGTCTGCAGCACGGAGTTCGCGGGGTTCGCCGCCAAGCAGGCCGAGTTCGACAAGCGCGGCGTGCAGCTCATCGGCGTGTCGGTCGACAGCATCTACGCTCACATCGCGTGGATCCGCGAGATCGAGCGCCTCTTCGGCGCCAAGATCGCCTTCCCCGTCGTCGCGGACCTGGACATGAAGGTGTCGCAGGCCTTCGGGATGATCCACCCCGGCGCGAGCGCCACCGCCGCCGTGCGCTGCGTCTTCTTCATCGATCCCGCCCAGAACATCCGCGCGATGGTCTACTACCCTCTCACCACGGGCCGCAGCATCGACGAGATCCTGCGCGTCGTCGACGCCCTGCAGCTCAACACCGAGAAGGGCGTGGCGACCCCCGCCAACTGGGTGCCCGGCGACAAGGTCATCGTCTCCGCGCCCGTCACGGCCGCCGCCGCCGAGAAGCGCATGGGAGAGGGGTTCGACACCAAGGATTGGTGGCTCTCGTACAAGGGCGTCTGAGACGAGCCGCTCGCTCGGGCCAGTCTCTCGCTGTTCCAGCTGATTCGCGCGGCCCTAGCGCTCTGCTTGGATCGACTGTCGAACGGCGTTGAAGAGGCGCTCCGCGTCGTACGCGGGGCGCTCGGTGGTCACGCTCGTCTGAAACAGGACGACCCCCCTCGAGGTCTGCACGGCGACCACATCATAGACGCGGCCGTCGTTGCCAGTGAAGCGTCCCCGCGCGGCGGGGAGCTTCCCGACGCGCGTGGGAGACGGCGGGAGGTCCCGCGACGTCGGGGCGACGCCCGTGCCCGCGAGCAGCTGGGCGTCTTTCAGGGTGGCCACCGCGGCGCCCTCGAGCGGGGCGATGCGCAGCTTGGCGCCGCCGTCCGGGCTCCGGTACTCATAGGTCCCGCCGGCGCCGCCGCCCGTCCACCCCCTCGGAGTCACCACGGAGAGCCCGTGCTCGGCGAGCTTGCGGACGTCTCCCTGCGCGTCCCCTCTCCCGCACCCCGCGAGGGACAGGAGCACCGCCAGCGCGGGCAGCCATGACAGCCAGGGGCCGAGCACCCCTCGAGGGACGTACCGATGCATCCGGGGCGGACCTTCTCCCGATCCCCGGCCGCTCGTAAAGTGTTTCGTGCCCCATACTGAACATCCGTCACGCACAAGGCGCGCTGCCCCGACGGGCTCCGCACGACGATCTCGTCGCCCGGTCGCTTGCCAAGCAGCGCTCGCCCGAGCGGCGACTGATAGCTGATGACCCCGGCGTCGGCGTCGACCTCGTCAGGCCCGAGGATCCGGACCGTGCGGGGCGCGTCCTCGTCCTCGACCGTCACCCACGCGCCGAAGTAGGCCTTGTCGGTGTCGCGCGGGGCGTCGACGTCCATCGGGACGAGCGCGTCGAGCCGCCGCTGGAGGAAGCCCATCCGGCGATCGATCTCGCGCATGCGCTTCTTTCCGTAGATGTACTCGGCGTTCTCCGAGCGATCGCCCTGCGCCGCGGCGGCCGCGACCTCCTCGACGATCTTCGGGCGCTCGACGTGACGGAGGTGCGCGAGCTCGGCGGTGAGGCGGGCGTGGCCCGCCCGCGAGATGTAACCCTTTTCCATGCGGGGAAGAGAACTCCGAGGCAGACCGTACCCGATGTTCGGCTATAAGCGACCACGAGCGCCCAGGGCGCCGAGGAGGATTCGAGACATGCGCAAGGTCTTGTGTTGGCTTGGTTCGACGTTCATCGCGCTGGCGACGGTGGCGGGTTGTGGCAGCTCCGAGGAGCCCAAGAAGGTCGAGGAGCCCAAGTACCGCGACAGCGCCGCGTTCTGCCAGGCTGTCGCCAAGGCCGAGTGCAGCGCCGCCATCCGGGACGCCTGCAGCGCGGGCGACGAGGCGCCCTGCATCGCGAAGGTGAGCAGCGACTGCAACAGCCGCAACGCCGACGTGACCTTCGGCCTCCAGACCCTCGAGCAGAACTACCGCAACGACAAGGCCGAGGCCTGCGTCGGAGCCCTCGCCGCCGCCTACGCCGACACCAACATCAAGGCCGACGAGCACGCGGCGATCCGCAAGGCGTGCGACCCGGTGTTCTCGGCGCAGAAGGGCGAGGGCGGCCCGTGCAAGGTCGATCTCGACTGCGATCTCGGCGCGGGCTTGACCTGCGACCTGGGCACCGGCACGTGCCGCCCCGTCGGCACCGAGACGAAGGGCGGCGACTGCACGTCGAGCCGCTGCGCGCCCGGCCTCTTCTGCTCCTCGGCCGACAAGATCTGCTTCGACGGCCGCGGAGAGGGCAGCGCCTGCGACCCCGTCTCCAACCCGTGCAAGACGACGCTGCTCTGCGAGGGCGCGCTGTGCGTCGGCAAGCGAGGCGCCAACTCCGACTGCACCTCCGACGATCAGTGCGCGTCGGGCTTCTGCGCGCTCGTCCCCGAGGGCACCAACAAGACGCGCCGCATCTGCCTCTCCGAGCTGAGCTTCGGCTGCCCCAACGGCTCCTGCCTGTCGACCTGCAACAATTTCAAGCAGTGATCGGCTGTGGTACGCGAGGGCATGCGTCGGGCCCTCGCGTGTCTCGCCCTCGTTGCGGTCGGCTGTGACTCCCCCAAGAGAGAGGCGTCGGCCGCGCCTGCCTCCGCGCCCGCGGTGACGACGTCGGCCCCCGCTCCGTCGAAGCCGGTCGAGCCGTCCCTACCGAACCTCGTCGTCGACGCGCCGGGGGTCACGATCGGCGGCGACCCGCACCACGCGCGCAACCCCGAGGCGACCAAGAAGCTCCGAGACGCGGTCGCGAAGCTCCCGGTGTCGGGCAAGAGCGTCCCGGTCGTGGCGCTCCGAGCGGCCAAGACCGGCGACGTCACCGCGCTGCTCGCCGCGCTGTTCGCCGCGGGCGCGACCGACGTGCCGGTGCGCACGCAGAACCGCGATCGGCGCGACGTCACGTTCCCTGTCACGCCCGCCAGACGCGCGGGCAAGCTCGCCGACTGCACCGTGGTCGCGACGATGCTGAAGGATCGCACCGCGGCGTCGTGGACCATCAAGGGTGGCGTCGCGCTGAAGTACCCGAAGGGCATGGCGGGTCCAGACCTCACGATGACGTACGACGGCGTCTCGAAGCAGGTGAAGGCCTGTCCGTCGTCGAGCGCGTTCGTCGTGTCGGGCGACGAGAGCGTCGAGTGGGGCCTCACGTTCGATCTCTTCGACAAGGTCAAGACGACCGAGCCCGCGCTGCCGATCACGACCTGGATCGTGCCGGCCGAGACGCCCGTCGCTGGCCGGGCGGTGAAGCTGGAACAATAGAGCCAGACCGCTTTGGCGAGCGCGAGCGCCGTGGGCGAGTATCGTCCGCGCACTCGAACGGGCGCATGGGCAAGAAGAAGCAAGGAAAATCCAGAGACACCAAGCGATCCAGGCGCTCGCTCCCGCCCGACGCGCGGCCCTCCGCGCCGCCGCGTTCCGGGCCCATCATCTCTGACGACGAGGGGGCTCGGTCATCCGACGCGGGTTCGTCCGCGGTCGTGGCCGCGCCGCCGGACGCGCCCGACTCGCTCGCGCCTCTGTCGAAGCCCGAAGAGTCTCCGGCGCCCGCACCGGCGGTCGAGCCTGCGCCACCCGTCGCGCAAGCTGCTCCGGCCGAGGCCAGGGAAAGCGAGCCCTCGAAAGAGGCTCCGCCGAGAGAGTCCGTCGCCGAGGTGGCGTCTTCATCGAACGAGGCGGTGGCCGACGCGAAGCACCCGTCCTCACGAAAGCTCGCGCTCGACGACGAGCACCACGACGCGTTCTTCTCGGGCGCCGAGGCGGCGGTCGAGAAGATGCACGCCGAGGCCCGCATCGCGCTCGAGCTCGAGGCCGCCGCGCACAGGCGCGAGGTCATCGTGCTCACCCCCGAGCTGCGCGAACGCCAGCAGCGCCTGCGCAAGTGGGTGGGCGGCATCGTCGTCGTGGCGGCCGCGGCGTCGGTGCTCGCGCTGCTGCGCACACGCGACACAACTAACACAACAGCGCTGCCCGCGGGCGTCGCCGCGCCAGCGCCGAGCGCGACGATGAAGCCCGAGCCAGCCGCTCCGACGAAGCCCGAGCCAGCCGCTCCGACGACCAGCGCTCCGACGACGATCCCGTCGGCCGCCCCCACCACCTCGACCGCGGCCCCCGACGCGACCCCCTCGGCGAGCCCGCCCGCGGCGTCCGCCAGCGCCGCGGCCGATCCCGCCGCCGCGAAGGAGCTCACCAAGAAGGCGCTTCGGGCGCTCGAGCGGAGCGACTTCAAGGCAGCGATCGACCTCGGCTCGCGCGCGGTCGACGCCGATCCCACCGACGCGAGCCCGTACCTCTACTGGGGCACGGCGCTGATGGAGACGGGCAAGCGCGCCGACGCGAAGGCCGTGTTCGGCAAGTGCGTCGAGGCCGCGACGCGCGGGCCGAAGCACGAGTGCCGGGCGTTTCGGTGACGGCGCGTCACGGAAGATAGCGCGACATCTCGCGCTCGTAGGCGCGCACCAGCCGCTGCGTCTCGAGCGTGTTGGGCCGCGTCGGGCGGGGCGCGATGTCGACGGGCCACACGAACAGCGACGCGAGCGCCTGGTCATCGAGGTAGCGCAGCCCGTCGACCGCGAGCGCGCGAGGCGGCTCGAACGGCGCGCGCTTCGCGAGCACGAACCCCCACTCGCCGAACGACGGCAAGAAGACGTGATACGGCAGCGCGGCGAGCCCCGCCGCGCGCGCCGTCGCGAGCACCGTGGAGAACGAGTCGCGCGCGTAGAACGGCGTCGTCGACTGCACCGCGAGCGCGCCGCCCTCGGCGAGTCGCGCCGCCGTCGCGCGGAGCATCCGCGTCGAGAACAGCTTGCCGAGCGACAACGAGTTCGGATCGGGGAAATCGAGGATGATCACGTCGTAGCGTCGCGTGTCCTCCTCGACGAACCGCGCCGCGTCCGCGTTCACGACCGTCACGCGCGGATCGTCGAGCGAGCCCGCGTTGGCGCGTGAGAGCTCGGGGCGACGCCGCGCGAGCTCGGTCACGCCGGGATCGAGATCGACCAGCACGACGCGCTCGATCGACGGGTAACGGAGCAGCTCACGCGCGGCGAGGCCGTCGCCGCCGCCCCCGACCATCGCGGTGACGGGCGGGCGTCCGAGCGCCGCGGCCGCAGGGTGCACGAGCGCCTCGTGGTACCTGTGCTCGTCGACCGTGGAGAACTGGAGGTTGTTGTCGAGGTGCAGCGAGGTGCCCGCCTCACCCGTCGTGAGCACGACGCGCGCGTAGCGGCTCTGCGCCGCGAACACGACCGGATCGGAGTACAGGCTCGCCTCGGCGGACGCGAGCAGGCGATCCGCCTGGGTGAACAGCGCGATCAACGCCACGAGCACGGCGGCGCAGCGCGCGCGCGGCCCGGTGAGGGCGAGGCCGTCCGCGCGCAGCACGAAGCTCGTCACGATCCCGACGGTCGCGTTCACCGCGCCGAACAGGAGGCTCGTGCGGATCATCCCGAGCTGCGGCACGAGCACCATCGCGAACAGCACCGACGCGACCAGCGCGCCGAGGTAGTCGAAGAACAGCGCCTTCGCGACCAGCTCCTCGAACCTCACACGCTCGCGCAGCAGCCGCATCAAGAGCGGCAGCTCCATCCCGACGAGCGTGCCTGTGAGGCCGACGACGATCCACAGCACGAACGAGAAGGTGCCGCTCCGCCCGTGGGCGAAGAACAGCAGCGGCGCGGAGACACCGCCGACGAGCGCGGTCGCGGCCTCGATGTCGACGAAGCGCGCGGCGACGTCGCGCTCGACGAGCTTCGACGCGTACGCCCCGACGCCGAGCGCCGACAGGTACGCGCCGATCACGAGCGAGAAGTGGGTGACCGAGTCGCCGAGCAGGTAGCTCGCGACCGCGCCGCAGACGAGCTCGTAGACCAGCCCCGCGGTCGCGATCAGGAAGACGATCGCGTAGAGCGCGACGGCGCGCCGATCACCCTTCACGGCGCGGCCGGCGCCGACGGCGCGGCGGCCGACGACGCGGACCCGGCCGGCGGCGCGGCGCTCGACGACGAAAGCGGCGCCGCCGCGCCCACGATGATGCCGAGGCCGATGAGCAGCGAGAGCATCAACACGGCCACGGCCGGGTTGCGCTTCTGGCCGAGCTCGCGCGTGATCGAGAAGGGCAGCGTGCGCTCGAGCACGGCATAGGCGACGACGAACGCGAGCATGCCCACCAGCACGCGGACCCCGGCCGTGCCGAGCGTGTTGACGATGGCGGCGAGCGTCGCGCTCATGGCAGCGCCCCTCGGGCGAAGCTCCGCACGTCGACGCGCGACGCGCCGAGGTCGCGCGCCAGCCGCTCGCGGAACGGGTACGGCGGGCGCGAGACGCACGAGTAGAGGTTGAGCGTCAGCGTCCCGTGCTCGGGGAAGGTGTGCAGCGTGAGGTGCGACTCGGACAAGAGCACCATCGCGGTCACGCCGCCCTCTCCCGGGAACACGTGCACGAGCGGCGGCGCGACCGGCACGAGCGCGAGATCGGCGAGCACGGACGACGCGAGCTCCATCAGCCGCGCGGGCTCGCGCAGCCGCTCGGGCGCGCACCCCTGCGCGTCGACCAGCCACTCCATGCCCAGCGGCGGCACCGTCATGCACCAACACCGATACCCGCGCGCGACAGGCTCGGCAAGGATCTCAGCCGTCGGCGGCGCCGTCGACGACGCGTCGGATCACCTCCTCGAGGGCCGCGTCGGTGCGGGCGCGCACGTAGGTCGCGCCGCGCGTCCGGGCGAAGCCACGCAGCTCCTCACACAGCCCGAGGAAGCGCGCCGCGTACGCGTCGAGCGCCTCGGCGTCGGCGGTCAGCTCGACCTCACCGCCGGTCTCGGAGTCCACCAGGCACACGTCCCCCTCGAGCGCCGGAGACTCCTCGTCGGGCGCGACGATCTGCACGAGGCAGACGACGTGGCCCGCGGCGCGCGCCCTGGAGAGCGCGGCCAGGAGCGGTCCAGGGTCGAAGAAATCGCTGAAGATCGCGAGCATCCCCGCGCGGTGGCTCGTCCTCGTGACCGTGTCGACGGCGCGCGCGAGCTCGGTCGTGCCGTCGGCCTCGAGCGACGACAGCGCGTCGAGCAGCGGGGCGACGCCCGCGCGCCCGCGCACGGGGCTGGAGGGCCGGACCTGCTCGCCGGACGCGACCCAAAGCTGCGCGCGCTCGAGCTTGCGCAGGGCCATGTAGCCGAGCCCCGCCGCGAGCTTCTTCGCGACGCCGAGCTTCTCGGGCTCACCGAACCGCATCGACGAGCTCGCGTCGACGAGCAGCCGGACGACGGTGTCCTCCTCGGCGCGGTAGAGCTTGATGAACGCCTCCCCCGTCCGCGCCATCACGCTCCAGTCGATGCGCCGCGGATCGTCGCCCGGCGCGTACGGGCGGTGATCCTGAAACTCGGCCGAGCCGCCCCGCCGCGACGTAGCCCGCTCGCCGACGGCGCCGCTGCGCGCGCGCACGTCGAGCCTCCGACGGAGCACGTCGAGCTCGCGCAAGAAGGCGGGATCGAGCAGCGACGCGGAGGGCGCCACTCAGCCCCCCTCGGCTGGATGGAAGGGCCGCCGGTTCGGCTCGAGCCGCTCGACGCGGTAGCCACCGGCGCGCGCGAGACGAAGGACGTCTCCCTCTGTGTAAGAATACCAAAACACGCCGAGCATCGCGCGCTCGAGCTCGAGAGAGTCGAGGGCCTTCGTCGACCTCAGCCGGCCGCGCACCCACGAGGGGACCTGCGTCATCGGCCGCGAGCTTGCGCGGCGCCGCCCCGCGGGTCAATCGAGGCGCTTCTCGAAGTGCAGCTCGAGCGACTGGCTGAGATCTCCGAGCGCGCGAACGTCGTCGAGCCTCCGGTAACCGAGCCGCTCGTAGCGCCGGTGCGCGTCGACGAAGCGCGCGTCGGAGTAGAGGTGCATGCGCGCGCGCCCGACCGACACGGCGAACCGCTCCGCCAGCGCGACGAGCTGCCCCGCGACGCCGCGACCTCGCGCGCGCGGCAGGAGATAGACCTTCTTCAGCTCGCAGAGGTCGGGCGCCGCGCTGGGCGTCACGCCCGCGCAGCCCACGACGCCGCGGTGATCCTCGACGACCCACAGGAGCCCCCCTCGCTCGCAGAAGCTGGCGCGTGGCCGCGCGAGCTCGGGGTACTCGCCGCGCTCCATCAGGCACGGGGGGTACTCGGCGAACGCAGCGCCGAGCACCAGCAAGAGCGCTTCTCCGTCGTCGTCGGTCGCGTCACGGATCTCGAGCATCTCTCGGCCTACTCACGGACCACGATGACCGTGCCCTGGCCCATCTCGGCGCCGAGCATCACGCCGTGCCAGCCGTCAGGCGGCTCGCCCGTCGTCCAGTCGAACACGTACTTTCCGTCGAGCGGCGCGAGGTTGATGCAGCCGTGGCTGCGCGCGAGGCCGAACACGTCGTGCCAGTACGCGACGTGCAGCGCGTAGCCCTTCTCGAAGTATTGCACGTAGGGCACGTCACGGAGCCAGAACTGCCCCTCGCCGCGGCGCTTGGTGACGCCGTACGCCGGGTCGGCCGCCTTGGCCTGCGAGCCGCCGAGCCCCTCGTTCGAGTCCATCGTGGCGGTGACGTGCTTGCTCTGGATACGAAACGC
Organism: Myxococcota bacterium; assembly: GCA_963169165.1. Lineage (GTDB taxonomy): Bacteria > Myxococcota_A > Polyangia > Polyangiales > Polyangiaceae > JADLFU01. The sequence goes on from CAUJFL010000181.1 coordinate 21,752, forward strand.
GCCGCGGACGGTGCTGTGCGTGGTCTTGGGATCACCGAGCTTGTCGCGCCCCGTCGAGACGAGCGTCGCGAACACCGGGCTCTGGCCGACATAGAGCACGAGGGTTTGATTGTCGATCGAGACGTCGATCCACTTCTCGCCCTTCTTCGCGGCCTCGGGCCACTCGGGTGGCGGCAGCACCGCGGAGATCTGCGACGCGCGCGCGTACTGACCGTTCTTCAGTTCCCAGTAATAGTCGTCGGGACCGGCGACCTTCTTGCCGGTGAGCAGCAGCACCGCGCGCTTGTCGACCGGACCGCGCTCCTTGGCCTTGCCGTCGGTGAGCTTGTAGGTCTTGACGCCGGTGACGCGGACCCAGCCGAACGGCAGGGGCGGCGCGGTCTTGCCGTCGCCCAGCTCGAGGCCATGCCACGGAGAGCCGGTGTCGGGCTTCACCTTGCTGGTGGGGGCGAGCCGCAGATCGGTCGTGATGCCGAAGCGCCGAGAGAAGCCCTCTTCGCCCATCTGGAAGCTCCCGATGAACGCGAGCCCGGTGTGCCGACGGGCGCGGTCGGCGAACACGGACGTGCCGGTGACCTTGAAGTCGGCGACGTTGGGGATCGAGCGCTTGCCCCCCTCGAGCCAGAACGGGACGGCGTCGTCGTCGGAGTCGCCGCCGAACAGCTTCCCCTGCCCCCACGACGTCGTGGGGCTCGGCACGTCGCCGAGCGCCTTGCCCACGAGCGGCACCCCCCGCGAATCGACGGCCACGTCGTCGGCGCCGAGCACGACCTTGTTGAGCTCGGCGGACTGCTGCTGCCAGCGCTGGAGGTGTGCCTTCAAGCTCATCTCGCTCTTCTCCTGCTGCGCGCGCGACGGAGGGCGGAGGTACAGCGGGAGCACCGCGCGAACGAAGCCGTAGCGGTACGGCATCGCGCTCGTTCGGTCGGGGCGCACGCGCGCTGCCGCTCGGAGCACCGCGTGCGAGGGATCGATCGTCGCGTCGGGGCCGACGCAGACGAAGCCTCGAGGCTTGACCTTGTACCAGCCGCCGGGACAGCCGGACTTGCCGACCGCGTCACCGTCGCGCTCGACCGTCGCGCCGAGCCGCAGGTATCCGATGCGGCGGGCGCCATCGCGAGGCTCGAGCAGCACGTTCACCTGGCCCGCGATCGCGCCGACGATCGGCCCCGTGGCCAGCGGCGTCTCCGCGCGGTGCGGCGGCCCGGACGGCGCGGGCGCGGGGGGCGGCGCTGCGCTCGCCGACGCGGAGCCGGCGGCGTCGACGGCGGGGCCGCGCTTGCAAGCGACGAGCGACAGCGCGAGCCCTGCCGCGAGGGAGAAATGGCGAACGCCCGCCAAGGTGGCGGGCGTTTTACCTGGCGAGCGCGGAGAGGCAACCTCTCCCGTCGCCAA
>CAUJFL010000182.1 GCA_963169165.1 Myxococcota bacterium
GAGCAGGCCATCGTACGCGCGGCGCTCGGTGGGCTCGCGCGCGAGCAACGTCTCGTACAGCGCGCTCGCCTCGGAGGGCAGCGCCGCGCGCGTCGCCGAGGCTGCCTCGAGCACGAGCTCGGCCGCCTCGGTCGACTCTTCGAGCGCGACGATCGCCGCGAAGCGCGCCGCGTCACCGCGCGCGCCGTCAGCGAGCGCGCGCGCGGTGAGCCTGGACGCCGCCCAGACCGCCTCGCGCGCGCCGTCGGGCAACGCCTCGGCGACCTCGACCGCCCGGATGAGCACGGCGGCCACGCGCGGATCGTCGGGCAAGAGCTCGGAGGCCTCTCGGAGGGTGTCGAGCAGCGCCGCGTCGGCGCCCTCTCGGAGCTTGCGCGCCGAGGCCGCGTCGAGCGCGCGGAACAGCAGCTCGGCGTCGCCTGACGCGCGCGCCGCCCGCTCGAGCGCGTCTGCCAGCAGGACCGAGCCCCGCTCGACGCGTGAGAGCATGAGCGCGACGGCGTCGTGATGGCGTGAGTCCCGTTCGATCGCGCGCTCGAGCGCGTCGCTGGCCGCCCCCTCGTCCTCGCCGAGATCGAGCTCGCCGAGCGCGAGCAGCGCCGTCGCCGCGCGGGTCGACGGGACGATCGAGGTCGGCGCGTCGATGAGCCACGCGAGCCCCCGCCGCAGCGAGGCGTGGTCGCTCGCCGCGCGCGCGTGCGCCACCAGCGCCTCGGCGAGCGCGGGCGGCGCGTCGGGATCGTCGAGCGCCTCGCGCAGGACCGCCGCGGCGCCGGCGGGATCGGTCAGATCTTCCGCCAGGATCTCCGCGAGCGCGAGCGACGTGGGGTGTCGCGCGGACGGCTCGAACTCGCCCAGCTGTCGCCGCAGCGCCGCGCAGACCTCCGTCGATCGTCGCGCCTCGCGCGCCGCGCTCCGCAAGAGGGCGAGCGTGTTCGCGTCGCTCGCCGCGGCCGCGAGGATCGACAGCAGCTCGTCGACCGCCTCCGAGTGGCGACCCAGCCCCGCCATCGCCTCGCCGATCGCCCGCGCGAACGGCACCTCGTCCGCTGTCCCCGCCGCTGCCGCGCGCCGCGCCGAGAGCAACCGGAGCAGCAGATCGTGTCGTCCCTCGGCGGAGAGCGCGCGCTCGAGCGCCGCGGCCTCGAGCGGCGCGCCCATCGCGACCTCGAACGCCGTCTCGAGCAGCTCGGCCGCGCGCGGCTCGTCCCCCTGCTTCTTCGCGAGCCGCGCGAGCGCGTGCAGCGTCTCCGCTTGTCCGAACGCCGACGGTGACGCGAGCGCCTCGGGCCGTTGCCGCCGCACGACCATCAAGAGCGAGCGCAGCGCCCGCTCCGCGCGCTCGAGCTCGCCCTTCTCTTCGGCCGTCTCGCCCAGCATCCTCAGCACGCCGGCGTGGGTCATGTCCATGCTCGCCGCGACGTCGAGCTGCGACAGCGCCTCGTCGAGATCTCCGCGTTCCCGCGAGACGGCGGCGAGGTGGAGGTGCAATACGGCGCGTTCGGCGGGGCGCCTTCGGCCGAACTCCTCGATGAGCGCCATCAGGATGTCGCGCGCCTCGTCCAGCTGCCCGGCGGAGCGCAGCGCGTCGGCGAGCGCCGCGCGCACGACGCGGCTCTGAGGTGACGTGGCCTCGGCCTGGCGCAGCGTCGCGATCGCTTCGTTGGCGCGCGAGAGGCGCTTCTGCTGGGTCTCCGCGACCTCGAGCAACATCGCGATCCTCGTCTCGGGCTCGTCTTCTGCCTCCGCCGCCGACGACAGGAGCGCGACGAGCGGCTCGTAGGCCTTGCTCGATCGGTAGATGTCCGCCAGCGTCCCGCGAAGATCGCGGTCGGTCGGGTGCTCGGCGGTGGCGGCCTCGAGCACCTGCCGCGCGCGCGCGCCGTTGCCCGCCCGTCGCAGCGCTTCGGCCAGCCTGAGCGCGACGTCCGCGCGCCCGCTCGTGGCGTGCTCCAGTCGCTCGGTCAGCAGACGCGCGGCGGCGTCGGCCTCGCCTCCCTGCAACAGCAGCCGCGCGAGCGCGTCGACGGCGTCGGGCTCGGGCGCGTGCTCCACGACGCGTCGGTAGGCGCGGATCGCGAGCGCGGGATCCCCGAGGCGTTGATCGGCGAGGCGCGCCACGTCCGAGTACAGCGCGGCGGCGGCGGCCTCGTCGGGCTGCTTGTCGGCCTCGGCGAGCAAGAGCTCGGCGAGGCGACGATGATCTCGATCGTCGGTGAGGAGCGCCTTCAGCGCGTCGATGGTCCGGGGTTCGCCGGGGACGTCGGCGAGGTTCGCCGTCAACGCGTCGACGGCGGCGCTCACCGCGCCCTCGCGCTCGCGGAGCCGCGCGAGATCGAGCCGCAGCTCGATCCGGCGCGCGAGATCGATCGCGACCGCGAGCTCACGCTCCCGGAGCGCCGCGCGACCGGCGTGGTCGCCCACGCGCGTCGAGAGCGCCGCGAGCGCCTCGATGGCCCGCGTCTCGCCGAGATCGGCGTCGACGATCGCGCCGAGCAGCTTCATCGCGAGCGGGAGATCGTCGACCTCGGCCTCGGCCAGCTCTGCCCCGCGATACAGCCACGAGATCCGCGCGTCGCGGCTGATGGGTCGCTCGCAGGCGCGCCACACGTGCGCGACGGCGGCCGCGGCGTCGCCGGTGGCGCGGCACGCCGAGACGAGGCGCTCGAGCACGCGCGTCACGATCTGAGTCGCGTCCGCCCCGTCGGCGGAGGTCGCCTCCGACCGCGTCAGCAAGCGCTCGAGGATCTCGCGGGCGCGTGCGTCGTCTCGCAGCTCGTCTTGCGCGACGACGGCGGCCTCTTCGAGGTGCTGCGCCTCGTCTTCGCGGGTCGAGAGCTCGAGCAGCGCCTCGACGAGCGCAGGCCCGGGCGTGTCACGCCGCACGTCCACCAGCGCTCGGAGCGTCGCGACGTCGTCGGGCCGCGTAGCCGCCGCGCGGGTCAGCGCGCGCTCCGCCGCCGGGCGATCGTTCGCCTGGTCGCGGAGCAGCTCTGCGGCGTGCAGAAGCAGCGCGTGGCGCACGTCGGCGCCGAGCGTCTCGTCTCCGCCCGCCTCGCACAGGCGCGCTGCCACGTCGCCGAGCGCGGCGCGCGCGGCGTCACGATCGAGCACCTCGAAGAGCGCGGCGCCGAGCCCAGGATCGCTCGCCATCGCGCGCGCGATCACGCCTGCCGCGACCTCGTAGCGCCCGGCGCGGCACGCCGCCGAGACCACCATCGGCGTCGCCTTCGCGTGCGCTGGAGCGGCCTGAACCACCATCGAGAGCGCCTCGAGCGCGCCGTCGAGATCCCCGAGCGAGCGGTCGCGCAGCTCGGCCAGCGAGATCGCGAGCGCGTGCCGCCGGTCGAGCGAGAGCCCCTCGCTGGCGAGCGCGTCGACGTAGCCTCGCGCGAGCCTCGGGAGATCGCCCGCGAGCGCGCCGAGCCGCGCGGCCTCGGCCTCGAGCGACGCGTCGTCCGGCGAGAGCGCGAAGGCGCGAGCCACGGCGTCGAGCGCCCTCGTCGGCTCGCCGAGCTGCTCGTAGATCTCGCAGGACTCGAGCAGGAGCGCCGCGCGTTCGATCGGATCGTTCGTGAGCCCGAGGCGCGCGTCGAGCAGCGCCGCCTTTTGAGCCTTGTCACCTGTGCGATCGAGGGCGTCGACGAGCGCCCCGAGGGCTTCGCCCCCCACGCTCGTCGGGGCGAGCGCCTTCAGCCCGCTGCGCGCGCCGGCGTGCTCCGGGTACGCCGCGAGCGCGTCGCGGTAGGCCGCGAGCGCGGTCGCCTCCGCGCCCGGCGTCAGCCTGGCGAGATCCCCGCGCCGCGCGGAGAGCTCGGCCTGCCGTGAGGGTTCGCGCGCGTCCTTGGCCGCCGCTTGCAGGAGCTCGTCCAGAGCATCGCGCCGGTCGGCCTGGAGGTAGAGCATCGAGAGCGCGTCGATGCTCGCGTCGTCCCGACCGAGCTCCGACTCGATCGCGCGCCACGCGTCGATCGCACGCGGGAGATCTCCGCTCGAGGCGACGAGCGCCGCCGCTGCCGCGAGATCACGCCGGCGAGCGTCGGCGTCCCCGAGCGTGGCGCGCTCACGGAGCGCCTCGACGAGCGCCGGGTGCTCGGCCTGCGCTTCGAGGATCCGCACGATGGCGTCGTGAGCGTCGAGGTCCCGCGGCGACGCGCCGATGACCGCGCGGTACGTCGCGAGCGCGTCGTCGAGCGCGCCGTCTTGCTCATGGAGCCGCGCCTTGCGCGTCCACAGCGCCGGTCGATCGGCGACCTCGGAGAGGTCCGCCAGCTTGCCGAGGACGCGCGCGAGCTCCTCGCGGCGGTCTGCCGCCGTGAGCAGCGTGTCGAGCCGCGTGCCCACCTCGATCCGCCGCGCGGCGGGGGTCGCGTCGTCGTCGAAGACGAGCGCGTAGAGCGCGGTCGCTCGGCTCGGCGTGTCCAGCTCGCCCTCGGCCAGCCGCGCGGCCTCCGTGAGCAGCGCCTGTCGCACGGAGGAGTCTTCTGCGTTTCGCGCCGCGCGCTCGAGCGCGTCGACCGCCTCGCCGAAGCGCCTCGTCTCCGAGGCGCGCGCGAGCATCGCCGCTCGAGCGTCGAGATCGCCGGGCGCGAGCGCCAGCGCCGCCGCCTCGTGGTCCTGGCTCTCCGCGCCTCGTCCGAGCGCGAGCTGCCTCGACGCGACGTCTCGGTGCGCAGCGCCCTGCGACGCGGGCTCGAGCAGCGGCACGCGGGCGGTGAGGACCCGGACGACGTCAGCGCCTCGCTCGGCCGCCTGGAGCCGCGCGGCGACGGCGTCGAGCGCGCGCAGGCGCACCTCGACGCTCGCCGACTCGGCGCCGCCCACCCGCTCCACGAGCTCGCACGCGACGCCAGGCTCGTCGGCCGCGTCGAGCGCGGGCAGCGCGGCCTCGAGCGCGGCCGCGGGGTCCCCGAGCTTCTCGAGCCACGCGCTCGCGATGCGATGACGCGTCTTGGCCTGCGCCGCGGGCGGCAGCGTCGGCAGGCGAAGGGTCCACAGCTTCACCAGCTCGGCGTGACGGTGGCGCGCCTCGAGCAGTCGCTCGAGCGACGCGGCGAGCTGCGCGTCGGTGGGGCGGAGCGGCGCGAGCTCCATCAAGTAGGTGATCGCGCGGTCGGGACGGCCGGCGAGATCCTTCGCGGCGTTCGCCGCCTCGTCGAGCAGCTCGCGCCTGCGCGTGGGATCCTGCGTGCCCGCGAGCACCGAGTCATACAGCGCGAACAGCTCGTCCCAGCGCGCCTTGGCGGTGTAGAGCAGCGTGAGCCGCTCGAGCGCCCAGGTGGCGGATGGGTCGCGGGCGAGCAGCCGAGACAGCAGCTCGGCGAGGGGGAATGGATCGTCGAACCACTCGTCGTGAAACTTCACCGCGCGCTGGGTGAGCTGCTCGAGCACCGCGAGCGGAGGGGCCTCGCCGAGCAGCACCTCGCGGTACAGGTCGAACGCCTGCTCCGGCAGCTCATGCTTGGCGGCGATGTCCTCGAGGTCTTCCCAGGTCGCGAGCTCGTGCGGCTCGGAGCGGACGGAGTCGAGCGCGGCGGCGAGATCGGGCGGCGAGGCGACCATCGGGCCCGCGATGCTACGGGACGGCGCGCCTCTCCGGGGAGGCGATCCACAAAAAAATGCGGCGCGCGACCCACGCGGATCACGCGCCGCGGCACGCCTCGATCAGTAGTCGCGCATGTGCTTGCGCATCTTGACCAGGGCCTGCTCCTGCAGCTGGCGGATGCGCTCGCGCGACAGATCGTACTTGTCGCCGATCTCCTTCAACGTGAGCTCGTCGTGGTTCTCGAGGCCGAAGCGCCAGCGGATGATGCGCGCCTCGATCGGCGTGAGCTGCGAGAGCAGCCGACCGATCTCTTCTCCCCACTTCTGGCTCGCGAGCTGGTCGTACGGCGAGGCCGCGTCTTCTTCGGTGAGAAAATCGATGAACTTGCGGCCGTCCTCGTCGCCGACGGGCCGGTCCAGCGAGAACGGCGTCTCGGCGTGGAAGTCGCGCACCTTCTCGAGCTTGTCCTGCGGGATGCCCGTCTCCTGCTCGAGCTCGGCGACGCTCGGCTCGCGGCCCATCCGCGCGATGAACGACTGGGTCACGCGCGCGACGCGGTTGTACGTGTCGAGCATGTGGACCGGGATGCGCACCGCGCGCCCCTTGTCGGCGAGGGCGCGGCTGATCGCGTGGCGGATCCACCACGACGCGTACGTCGAGAAGCGGTAGCCGCGCGTGTGGTCGAAGCGCTCGACCGCCTTCATCAGGCCGATGTTGCCCTCCTGGATGAGGTCGATCAGCGGCAGGCGCCCGCGGTTGTAGCGGCGCGCGATGCTCACCACGAGGCGAAGGTTCGCCTTCACGAAGCGGTTCTTCGCGACGAGCTGGCGGTCGTAGCTCTTCTCGACCTTCAGGTGCCATCGCGCGGTGCCGGGGTGGAGCACGAGCGCGCTGCGCGGCCCGGACTCGTCGTCGTCCTGCAGCTCGGCGACGCCCGCGAGCCGCGCCGCCGTGTCGCGCGCCTTCGCCATCCAGAGTCGGTCGGAGTCCGGCAAGCGGATCGCGAGCGCGAGCGCGACGCAGCCGTCGTGGTAGCGCTTCGACTCGGCGACGCCGAGCTTCATCCGCTGCTTCTTGGCCGTGCGCAGGAGCCGCGCGAGCTCGGCGAGCTGCGGCACGACGGGGCGCTCGTCCTCGTTCATCGCCTCGAGGCTCTTGGTGAGCTCGTCGAGCAGGATGCACGCCGCCGGCAAGAACGACAGCATCGCCACCCAGTGCGCCACCTCGGTGTCGACGACCTCGATCGCCGTCTGCAGCTCTTCGTCGGGGCCCATCACGACGTGCCGCGACATGTCGCGGAAGTACCGCGCCAGCATCGTGTCGCCGGAGACCTCGGACGTCGCGGCCGGCGCGGGCTTCGGCTCGGGCTCGAGGAGCGCCGAGACGGGGGACTCTGCGGCGTCGTCCAGCTCGAGCTCGGCCTCGTCGTCGCGCGCCACCATCGCCTGCGCGGGCAGCGGGGCCGGCTCGTCCGGCAGACGGGCCCCGCGCTCGGCGGGGAGCTTGCGGGCGGCGGCGGATTGACGGTGGTTCGGCATGGGGCTGTCTCCTCTGTGCGTGTTGCGGTCCAGGTCGCGCCCTTCGGCGCGGCGAAAGCGGGTGCGCGGCGGCTTGGCTCGCTGGGCGGGGCGGCTGCGCAGAAGTTCTCGGGGCTTCGACATCGGTAAGCTCGATTCACGGTTCGTCGAGGGACGCGCCCTCTGCAGATCGGTCAGCGCGCTGCCCGATAGGTACGTACCGGCGCGCGATTGGTTGCCTCGCTTCCGGCGACATTTGCTCCAGCAAGGACTGTGCCTCTTGACGATCGAGATCATGTGTGGAAGGCGAAGGGTTCGGTGTCCAACAACGGAGGGCCTCGGGTTGTTCCGCGTCGATCGGGTCGCCTCGAGGTCCGTGGTCGGGCGCGCTGAGCCTCGAGGGGTCGGCGCCCTCTACGCGCTCGGCTGGAGGTCGATCTCCCGCGCTCCTGGGCGGGCGGCGTCTGCCGCCCTGGGCGTCGTGCTGGCCGCGGGAGGACAGGCGGCGATGGCGGCCTCTGCCGGGCTGCTGGTGCGCGGGATCGTCACGCCGGGCGCGCCGCTCTCGAGCTTCGCCTTCTTTGGGTGCGCGGGCGCGCTCGTCAAGCTCTGCGCCGGCGTGATCGCGGCCGACGGAGAGGGGCGCCTCGCCGGGGAGGCGGCCGACGCCCTGCGAAACGACGCGCTCTCAGGCCTGCTGAGCCGGGGAAACGGCGGTGACGCCCGCGCGGCCGAGGTCGTGTCCGTCGCGCTGAGATCGGTGGAGACTCACCTCCGACGCGCGTTCTTTGGTCGCGCCCGCGCGCTCTTGCAGCTCTCGGCGCCCGTCCTCGCGTGTGTGTGGGTGTCTCCCCGGGTCTCCACCGTCGCCGTGGTCTCTTTTGCGGCGTTCGCGATCCCGATGTCACGGTTGCGGCACACGCTGCGCCGGCGCGAGGCGCGCTTCATGGCCGACGCCGCCGACCTCGAGCTGCGGACCTCCGAGGTCGTCTCGCATCTCGATCTCTTCCGCGTGCATGGCTCGGGAGGTGAGGCGCTGTCTCTCGCCGGGCAGGCGGCGCACGCGGCGTCCTCGGCGCGACGGAGGATCGAGCGGGCCCACGCGCTCCTCTCGGCGGGGAACGAGGTCATCGCCGCCGTGGCGATCACGATCGCCGTCGCGCTGGCCGAGCGCGGGGTGGTCGGGGGCGCCGCCGAGCTCGCGATCGTCGTGCCCCTCGCGCTGCTCGCTTACCGGCCGGTCAAGGAGCTGGCCGACGCGAGGGGCGCGGCCGACGCGGGCGCCGAGGCGCTCTCCACGCTGGCCGACTGGACGGAGGCCGCGCCTCCTCCCTCAAGGACCGTGAGGTCGTGGCGCCTGGAAGAGCTGGTGCTCGACGGGTTCTGCGGGGTCAGCACGCGCGTGCCGCCGGGCTCGCTGCTCGTCGTCACGGGAGCGGCGGGTGCGGGAAAGACCACGTTGCTCCGAGCGATGCTGGGGCTGACGCTCGCCGAAGGCTCGCTCTCCTATGGGGGGCAGACGTTGCAGGACGTAGGGGTCGGCCCCGCGTCGCGTCCGTTCGCGTGGGTGCCTCAAGACACGCCGGTGTTCGCGGGGACGGTCGCGGAGAACCTCGGAGACGAAGGGCTCGCGTGGCTGCGCGACCTCGGCCTCGCCTCGCTCGCGTCGTTGAGCCCCGAGGATGCCATCGGGCGAGGAGGACGCGCGCTGTCCGGCGGTGAGCGGGCGCTGGTGTCGCTCGCGCGCGCGCTCGGCACCGGGCTGCCCGTGCTGTTGCTCGACGAGCCCACCGCGAGCCTCGACGCCGAATCGGAGCGGAGGGTCCTCGAGGTGCTCGTGTCGCTGCGGGGGCGACGCACGACGATCGTCGTGTCGCACAGGCCCGAGACCCTCGCCCGCGCCGACGCCGTCCTCGCGCTCTGATCCAGGTCACACACACACGGGTGAGCGCACAAAAGCCGAGCGCCGCGCCCCGGATTGGAGCGCTGCGCGAGGCCGTCGAGCGAGCGTCGGGGTGCCGACGCGTCAGCTAACTTCTTCTTCGGAGCGGGCGGGGGAGCCTTCGCCGGCGGCGCGGCGGTGTCGCCGGCCTCCTTCGAGATGTGGAACTCGACGCGGCGGTTGCGCGCGCGGCCCTCTTCGGTGCCGTTGTCCGCGATGGGCTTGTCCTGACCGAAGCCCTTCGACTCGAGGCGCTTCACGTCGACGCCGCCCTTGGTGCCGAGCCACTTCTTGACCGAGTCGGCGCGGGCCTGCGAGAGCGCCTTGTTGGCGACCTTGTTGCCCTTGCTGTCGGTGTGGCCCTCGATGCGGAGCTTCTGCACCTCGGGGTGCTCCTTGAGGATCGCGGCGACCTCACCGAGGAGCTTGTCGCTCTCCGGCTTGATGACCGACTTGCCGGTCTCGAAGAAGACCTGCTCGGAGATCTTGATCTCCTTGCCCTCGAGCTTCGCGAGCGCGGGGCAGCCGTTCTTCTTGGGGTCGGTCGACGCGACGCCGGCGACGTCGGGGCACGCGTCGTCCTTGTCGAGGACGCCGTCGCCGTCCTTGTCGGGCGGGCAGCCGTTCTTCTTGGGGTCGTCGCTCTTCACGCCCGGCACGTCGACGCACGCGTCGGCCGAGTCGACCACGCCGTCGCCGTCCTTGTCGGGCGGGCAGCCGTTCTTCTTCGGGTCGGCGTCGGCCTGGCCGGGGGTGTCGGGGCACGCGTCGACCGCGTCCGCGACGCCGTCCGCGTCACGATCGGCCGGGCAGCCGTTCTTCGCGGGATCGCTCGAGGCGACGCCGGGGACGTCGGCGCAGGCGTCCTTGTCGTCGGTGATGCCGTCGCCGTCACGATCCTTCGGCGCGGGGCAGCCGTTCTTCTTGGGGTCGGAGCTCGCGACGCCCTTCACGTCGGGGCACGCGTCCTTGTCGTCGGTGATGCCGTCGGCGTCCTTGTCGCCGGGGCCGACCTCGATCTTCGGGACGAGCGCGATGCTCGCCACCGCGCGGAACTGGCCGACGCCGGGGGTCTTGGTCAGACCGGGGCCGACGCCGCCGCCGAGGACGATGTCGCCGACCCGCGCCTTGGCGCCGAGGATCGCCTCGATCGGCGACGAGTGCGTGCCGAGGAACTTCGCGTCGCCGTTGCCCTTCACGAGCCCGCCGGAGCCGAGCACGTCGTCGGAGGTGCCGATGACGGTGTTGCCGTAGAGCTCGGGGCCGATCTGGAGGTTCTCGCCGATCTTGACGCCGGCCGCGAAGCCGAAGGTCAGCGCGTGGCCGATCTCGGCGGAGCTGCCGAGATCGTTCTTCTTGCGGATGAGGTAGCCCACGTTACCGGCGTAGACGAAGCCGGCCGACTCGCCGCCGATGACGATCTTCGGGTTGAAGCGGGCCTTGCCGTCGCCGGTGCCGTCCTCTTCTTTGCCCGTCGGGACCCAGACGTCGAGCTGCAGCGCGAGGTTGAAGCCGTTGTACAGGCTCGCTTCGGGCTTGCCGAACGCCGCGAGACGGAAGCCGCCGCGGACGTCCGCGAGCTTGCCGCCCTTGACCGACTCGCCGTTGACGCCCTTGTCGCCGCTCTGCGCGAGCGCGATCGGGAGGTCGACGAACAGCAAGAAGCGGTTCGCGATGCCGTAGGACGCGTCGAGGTGGCCGTACATCTGCGACTTGACCGGCTTGGACTTCTCCTCGCCGTCGACCTTCAGCTTGAGGGGCTGGTGCGCGTAGTTGAACAGCAGCGTGACCGACGGCTTCGCGCCGACGCTCGCGTCGGGCACCTGGAAGAAGTGGTCGCCAGACGGCGCCGGATCGAACTGCTGCAGGGCCAGGCCGCGGTCACCCTTGGCGGCCGAGGGGTTGCCGATCTGGGCCGAGGCGCTGCCAGCGGCGCCGAGCGTCGCGACGAGCGCGGCCAGTCCAAGCTTTCGAGTACGCATCTCCAATGTCTCCTTTTCTTCTTTTCTGCTTTCCCGCCGACGGGCAGGAGGATCCGGTTGAGTCTTCGAGGCGCGCCGACCGCACCGAGCGCGAGGGGTGTCGAGGCTTTGGGTCACCGCCAGCGGCGGTGGCCGGGCGGACAGGTAGGCGAGTGCGGGATCGGGCTGGTCACCCCGCGTCCCAACGGCGGGACGCTAGGCGATTTTTCGGATGAGGGCGAATCTTTCGCACGGTTCGCCGGTGACGTGCAAGGGCGAATCGACGCCGCTTCTTCGCCGAGATCGCGCAAAATTCGCGAGAAAGTGCCCCTTGTTGGGTTCGGTAGAGGCTCGGCGGGCATCGGCCGCTTTGGGACGTGGCGCGTGCTCGGCGTATTCACCGAGGTCCGTGGACTCCGCGCTACTTCGCGGAGCGGGCGGGCGTGGGGGTGGGCGCCTCGCCGAGCGTCAGGCGTCCAGGGCTCTCGATCGCCCTCGGCGGGTCGCCGGCGTCGCCGAGCAGCGTGCGCGAAGAGGCGATGTAGCGGCCTCGCCGCAGGCCCGACAGCGTCGTCCGAGCGCCGGCGTCGAGCCACGCGACCGTGACGCCGTCGACCGCCACCGCGCGCAGCGTGTCGCTCGAGTTCTTCACGAGCAATCCCTCGGCGGGCGAGCCCGGTGCGGCGACCACGTCGACGTCACGAGTCCTCATCATCGTCAGCTCCTCGCGGGTCGCGACCGCGCTCGCCGCCCTCGGGGTCGTGTCGTCGGAGACGCGCGCGCCAGGCGGCGGCACGCTGACGTCCGCGAGGGGGAGCTCGACCTTCTTGGCGGGGAGGTCGACGACCTCGAGCACCACGCCGCCCGCCGCGAACGCGAGGTGCGCGCGGATGGGAAGCGCGTCGGGCTCGCAGGATGGAGTCGACGGATCGACGCCGGCCAGCTCGACGAGCAAGCGGCAGAACATCTGGCTGGCGGGCGCGAGCTCGGGCGTTCGCACGACGTCCAGCGTGAGCGCGCCCAGCTTCGTCGTGACGACGTAGCGGCTCACCGCGCGGCCGAGGCGCGGCGCCACGTCCTTCCTGGGGCCGACCTGGCCCGACACGAGCGGGAGCGCGTCGAGCCGACGGTCACCGAACAGCGATCGCAGCGTCCCCGGCGCGGCGGTGCGGTACGCGTCGGCGCCCGGGAACACCAGCGCGTGACCGAGTCGATCGGATCTTGCCCGGAGCTCGGTCCCGGCGGGCACGGGGAACCCTCGCCCCTCGAACACGAGCCTGAGCCGCCCTGACTCGGTCAGCTGGAGCGTCGATCGCAGGGCCGTCGCCTTGCGGAGCGACGCCAGCCCGTCGGCGTGCACCTCGGGCGCGCGCGGCGGCGCCGGGAGGTCCTGTGGTTTCCAGTCGACCGTCAACGTCACGCCGAGGGTCTCCTTCGGGCCGAGCGTGTCGGGCGCGATCGGCTCGTCGCCGCGGAGCGCCTGCGGCGCCTCGCGAGCGCGCAGCTCGGACGTCGAGAGCGGCGCCGGCATGATCGACGCGTTCGGGCTCGGCGGCACGTCGCCGACAGGCGGCTCGGTCGGCGCGCGATCGCAGGCCGAGAGCAGTGATGCGAGCGCGAGCGCGCGCGCCCCGCGCCTCACGACGTGAAGTCACGCACCACGGTGACGCCGTCGTCGAGCCGGGGCGGGTTCGGCGCGTGCTGCGTGGCCAGCAGCACCGAGCTCATCTTGGGGTATACGCGCAAGAACGCGTTGCAGTTCGCCGGCTCGTTGTCGAACGAGGCGATCGGCTCACCGAGGCGCGCGACGAGCGGCGCGACCTCTCGCTTGTAGTCCTCGTCGGGGATATCGAAGCTCGGCTTGCAGACGAGCTCGGTGCCCACTCGCCCGATCGGGAAGCCGTGCTCTCGCAGGCTCACCCAGCTGCCCACGCTCATCTCGGGCAGGTCACGGCCGGTGAGATAGAGCAGCGTCGCGCCCGCGTCCCAGCAGTCGCGCGCGAACCGCGCGGCGCCCGGCAACGGCTCGTCGTGGACGAGGTACTCGTCGCGGAAGAACCGAGCCCTCCAGAACGACAGCGCCCGCGCCGCCACCTCGGGCGAGTCGATGCCCCGCCCGAGCAGGCTGTCGGTGAGGCCGTAGACGACGTCGGACGCGCGCATATCCATGATGGCGCGCGTGACGTCGGGGTGCGTGCCGCCGAGCGTGTCGCCCAGCTCTCGCAGGATCGAGAGCGTGCGCGGCCGGTTATCGAACAGCGTGCCGTCGAGGTCGAAGATCACGACTGGGCGCGCGCCCCGGCGCGAGGCCTCGGCCGCGCGCGCGACCAGCCCACGCAGAAATTCGCCCTGTTCGTCGGCGGAGAGCGGCGACCGGATCGTCACGGCGGCCGCGGGTATCACCCTTCGACGCGAGCGTCGAGCCAGCCCGTCAGCACCGTCTCGCCGCGCTCTGGCACGCGCGTCGTCAGCACCACCTTGCCGTCGCCGAGCTCGTGCCCCGACGTCTCGAGTCGGTCGCCCGGCCACACGGGCCTCTGAAATTTGGCGCTGAAGCGTGTGACTCTGTGCGTCGGCCGCGAGCGCATGAAGGCGCGCAGCGCGAAGCCGTAGGTGCACAGGCCGTGCAAGATCGGCCCCGCGGCGAACCCGACCTGCGCGGCCACGTCGGGATCGGCGTGAAGGGGGTTCTTGTCGCCGCTCAACCGGTAGAGCAGCGCTTGCTCGGGGCTGGTGACCTCGTCCACGACCAGATCGGGCGGGCGCTCGGCGGGGGCCTTGGGCTCGTCGCGCTTCTCGGGGCGGGGCCCGCCGAACCCGCCCGCGTCGCGCACGATGATCGACCACTCTGTCTCGGCCACCAGCGCGTCGCCGTCGCGGGTCTCGGTGCCGATGATGACCTGCGCGAACCGCTTGAGGTCGTGGAGCGCCTTGACGTGAGCCCGCGTGCGCAGCGTCGCCGAGGGCGCGAGGTCGCGATGAACGGTGACCGACTGCCCGCCGTGCACGACGCTCTCGAGCGCGACGCCCGTCGAGGTCAGGCACTCGAAGACCGCGGGGGCGGCCGGCACCACCGCGAACGTGGGGAGCACGCGCAGGCCACGACCTTCGTAGAGCAGGTCGAGCTCGTCGCGGCGCGCCCCGACGCCCAGCGCGTAGAGGATGCACGCGTCGCCGCCGTGCTCGTAGACGTGCTCGGCGCTGGCGCGGCCG
>CAUJFL010000183.1 GCA_963169165.1 Myxococcota bacterium
GTGTCCTTCGCCTTCAGGCCGGTCGTCGTGGGCTTCTGCGGGCGCTCCCTGGACGCGCCGCCGCCGTTGCTCTTGCCGCCACCCGCCTTTTTGGTCGAACCACCCTTCATCGTCGCTCTCGCTCCCGATCTGATGCACCCGCGCGGCCGCACGGGCGAACTGCGTCTACGTCAGCGCGGCTCCCTCCCCGAGGACGAGGTGCGCGGGTCGTTCATCGAAGCATGCATGCGCGGTCTCGGGAAAAGGAAGCGGCACTCTGGCAAGGAATCCGGCGGCGTCCAGCGAAAATCGAGGATTTGCGCCGCGCCCGACGGCGCGTCCAGGGTCCAGACTGAAGGGACCGAGGGGAGCGAGGTCGGGGGGCGCGCCGGTAGCATGGAGACCGCGGCGCCGTCCAGGGAACCACCCAAAAAATCGACGCGACCATCCCCACGGCTCCCGACTACCGTGGCGGCGCGATGATCGACTACGAGAAGCTCGGATTTTTCTACCTGGGCACGAAGCCGAGCGGCGAGCCGGTCGTGCTGCCAGCGGGTGACCTGACCACGCACGCGGTCTGCGTCGGGATGACGGGGAGCGGAAAGACGGGCCTGGGGATCGCGCTGCTCGAAGAGGCCGCGATCGACGGCGTCCCGGTGATCGCGATCGACCCCAAGGGCGATCTCGCGAACCTCGCGCTCCAGTTCGACGGACTCGATCCGCAGCAGCTGGCGGCCTGGGTCGATCCCGACGCGGCTCGTCGCGCGGGCCTGTCGATCGCGGAGCACGCGGAGCGGGAGCGCGCGCGGATGGAAAAGAGCCTGCTCGACTCGGGGCAGCCAGTCGCTCGCGTCGCTCGCCTGAAGCGATCGGCCGAGGTCGTCGTGTACACGCCCGGCAGCGAGGCGGGAGTGCCGCTGTCCGTCCTGGGCTCGCTCGGCGCCCCCTCGCTCGAGATCCGATCGTCTCCCGAGTCCATGCGCGCGCGCGTGCAGACGACGGCGAGCGCGCTGCTCGGGCTCGCCGGGATCGACGCGGATCCGGTGCAGAGCCGCGAGCACGTCCTCGTCTCGACGCTGCTCGAGCAGGCCTGGGCGGCCGGGGGAGGCTTCGATCTCGCGGGCCTCATCCGCGCGGTGCAGACCCCGCCGTTCGCGTCGATCGGCGTGCTGGATCTCGAGTCGTTCTATCCGAAGTCCGAGCGCTTCTCGCTGGTGCTCGCGCTGAACAACCTGCTCGCGTCGCCGTCGGCCGCGGCGCTGACCCGGGGCGCGCCGCTCGACGTCGCCTCGCTGCTGCACGCGCCGGACGGGCGCCCGCGCGTCGCCGTGCTCACGATCTCGCACCTCGACGAGGACGCGCGTCGGGCGTTCGTCACGATGCTGCTCGGCAACGTGCTCGCGTGGATGCGCGCGCAGCCGGGGACCAGCGGCCTGCGCGCGCTGCTGTTCATGGACGAGGTCGCGGGGTACCTGCCGCCGGTCGCGAACCCGCCGACGAAGCCGCTGTTCCTCACCCTGTTCAAGCAGGCGCGCGCGTTCGGCCTGGGGGTGGTCGTCGCGACGCAGAACCCCGTCGACGTCGACTACAAGGTGCTGTCGAACGCGGGGACCTGGCTGGTGGGTCGTCTGCAGACGGCGCGCGATCGCGCGAAGGTGATGGAGGGGCTGCGCGCGGCGGCCGAGGCCGCGGGCGGCGCGCTCGCCGAGGACGCGTACGACGACGCGCTGGCGACGCTCGCGTCGCGCGAGTTCTTGCTGGGCAGCGCGCGCGGCGGGCCCGCGTTCAAGTTCACGTCACGCGGGTGCTTGTCGTACCTGCGCGGCCCGCTGTCTCTCGCCGAGATCGCCCGGCTCCCGCGCCCGGCCCCCCAGGCGCGCTCGGGCACGCACGAGCTCGCGTCGGGGCCGTCGCGCGCGCACCCTGTGGTGCCTCCCGAGATCCAGCAGCTGTATGTGCCGCTCGCGGGGACGACGCCTGCCACGATCGGTTACCTGCCCGCGGTGCTCGGCGTCGCGCGCGTGCGCCACGTCGACAGGAAGCTGAAGGTCGACCTCTCGACCAGCGTCTCCCTCGCCGCGAGCGTCGAGCCCAGTGTCGTGGGCGTCGACTGGCAGCGGGCGTACCTGCTGGCTCGCGTCCCGCCGGAGGCGCTGTCGTCGACGCCCGTGTCCCCTGCGCTGTGGCAGGCGGTGCCGCCGGCGGCGCTCGATCCTTCGAGGTACGCCGCGTGGCGGCGGGCGCTGATCGAGCACCTGGTGCGGGCGTACTCGGTCGAGCTGTTCACGTGTGAGGCGCTGCGGCTCGTGTCGGCGCCCGGAGAGGATGAGCGCTCGTTCCGCGTCCGGCTCGCCGAGGCGCTGCGGGCGGCGCGTGACGACGAGACCGCGAAGCTCCGTGAGAAGTACGCAGCGAGGATCCGCGCCGCGACCGAGAGGGCGCGCAAGGCAGAAGCGCGCCTCGCGAAGGAGGGAGCGCAGGCGTCGTCGTCGACGGTGTCGGCGGTCATGGGCGTCGGCGCGGGCATGCTCGGCGCGCTGCTGGGCAACAAGCTCGTCTCCCAGGCGAACGCGCGTCGAGCAGCGAGCGCCGCGCGCGGCGTCGGCAGAGCGCGCGCCGATAAGGGAGACGTCGAGCGCGCCGAGGGAGACCTCGCGGCCGCGCGCGCCGCGCTGGCCGAGCTCGAGGCCGAGATCCAGGGCAAGCTCGCCGCGATCGCCTCGAACCACGATCCGGCTCGCGTGCTGCTCGAGCGCGCGACCGTGACGCCGAAGAAGACCCACGTCGAGATCGTCGCGGTCGGGCTCGGCTGGCTCCCCTACGCAGCGGACGCGACCGGCGCGTTCCATCCGGCCTGGCCGGGCTGACCCTCGGTCGCGCCCCTGCCGTGCCGTCTCACCGCGCGGCGAACAGCGCGCGGGTCGACCCGACCAAGGCCGCGCGGCGCACGAGCTCGTCGAGCCGCGCGAGGTCGTGGATGGCGCCGAGCCGCTTGCGCACGGACTCGGACACGGTGACGCCGCGCGCCTCGAGGATGAGCGTGATCGAACGCGCCAGGCCTGCCGCGCGGCTTTCTTCGCGGCCCTGCTCACGGCCCTCTTCGCGGCCCTCGGCCTTCCACTGACGACAGAGTGCGCTCATCGGTTCGTGGTGCTTGTCCATCAGCAGCTCCTCCAGCGCGGCGCGCGCGGCCGCGTTCAGTTTGCTCAGGATGAGATCGAAG
>CAUJFL010000184.1 GCA_963169165.1 Myxococcota bacterium
CTCGAGAAGCACCTGAACCTTGTGACGCACGAGCAGCGGCAGCATCTCGCTCCCCTGCTCCGCGCGCGAAGCTCCGACCATCGGCGTCATTCTGATTTCTCCTTTCGGGACCGCTCAGAATTTCCGGAACGGGAGCGCTCAGATTTTCCGGAACCACCATCGATCGGAGGCAGCCTCACGCGAGGGCAGCCGGACAACGTGGCGGGCGCGTCGGTGGGCGGCACGCTGCGCTACACGGATCGCCCCACGATCACCTACTCGCCGCTGACCGGGGACGCGTTCCTGCGGGGCCTGATGACCCTGGCCATTCATCACTTTCGTGCCAGCAATTCGAGGATCTCCGCGGCCACCGCGACGCGTTCGAGTCCGCGCGCGACGACCGTTGGCCCGGGTGGGCCACCGGATGACTTCCCGGTGTAGCCTCCGAGGTCGGCGACGATGCGGACCATGTCGCCGAGCGGGGGCTGCGAGCCTCGCCGATACTTCGTGCGTCCCTTCTTCAGGAGGATGGCAGCGTCGATCTCGGGTTGTGTGAACTCCTCGGTCGCCGGCAAGTTGGGGCGAGTTCGAGCGAGTTGTGCGAGACGGACGGCGCGGGCGGCCACGGCGGCGTGCATCGTAGCCCATTTCTGGATGGCCTCTCGGCTGCGAAGTTGCGTGTCCTCGACGTTGCACCCGCCGCTCTTCCACGCGCGGTGAAACTCCTCGATGCGCCAGCGGTACGTGTACCCGTCGACGACATCGATCACCTGCTCGAGTGTCTCGATTGGAGAGGTCGTCAGCAGCATCCATCGCAGCGAGCCCGTCTTGGGACCGCGTACTTCGGTCGCCAGCACGGCGTTGAGCTTGACCGTCTCGCGGCGCTTCGCCCCCACCTTCAGGACGACCTGTGCCGGGGACCGTTCGAGCTCGTCGATGAGATAGCGCTTCCCGCCGCGCGGCCGTTAGCAAGCCGCCGGCTGTACTGGGCGCGAACCGCCTGGAGGGGGGCCGCATGCGCCGTGGCTTCATCGTCTGTCTCGCGTTCATCTCCTGATGTGTCGCACGTCTGGCCGCGCTCGCACATCAAAGCGATACGTCGTCGGCTGTGGGTACGCCGCCCGCGCGTTGAGCCACTGTCCCAGCAACCTGGCGATCGGCGCCTCCCTGTCCTGACAATACCAACTGGATGAGTGTCATCACCCGAGCAGCGTCATCGGCGACGCGCCCGCGCCGACGTGGCGACGCGCGCCGAGCGACGCCGCGAGCCCGTCGGTGTCTCCGCCCGCGAGGGCGCGCTGGTACGCCTCGAGCAGCCGCCGCGCCTCCTCGCGCGTCTCCCTCACCAGCTCGACGCGAAGGCGCCGAACGCCGCGCTCGAGCAGCCGCGGCAACAGGTGCGCGCTCGACTGGGGCGTCGCGTCGAACACCGTGTTGCGGCAGGCGACGTCGACGATCACCGCGTGGTCTCGCCCGCCGTGATCACGCAGCGCGAGCGCGTGGTGCTCGCACGGTCGGCCGCATGACCTGTGATCGCGCCCCGCTGAGAGGAGGTGCGCGTACACGCAGTGCTCGGTGTGAAACGTCGGCACGTGGTGGTGCACAACGACGGCGACGCGCCCGCGCGGCGCCGCGTCGAGGAGCGCGAGCAGCTGCGCCTCGTCGAGATCGAACGCCGCGGTCACCTGCGCGAACCCATGGGACAGCAGCAGGCGCGCCGTCAGCGAGTTGGTCACGTTGAGCGAGAAGTCTCCGATGAGCTCGGGGCCTCGCTCGCGCAGCCGCATCAGCGCGCCCCAGTGCCGCACGAGCACGCGGTCGGGCGACAGCTTCAGCAGGTGCTCGTCGAGCGGCTCGTCACCTGGCTTGCCGACGCGCAGCGTCGCGACCGAGACGACGACGCCGGCCTCGCGCGCGCGCGCGACGGCCCGTGACAGCCCCACGTGCTCCATCCAGTCGAGCTCGACCTCGGTGACGCCTGCGTCGAGCGCGCCCTCGAGCTGGGCGTCGGTGCGGCACAGCGGCACGAGCGACGGCGCCGCCTCGAGCGCCGCGAGCTCGGGCAACGCCGCGCGCGAGCGAGCGACGGCGCGCGCCGCGACCTCGCGTCGGGGCCCCGCGTCGAGCGCGTCGAGCAGCGCCGCGACGAGCTCGCGGCGCAGCGATTTCAGCTCGGAGGGCGGCACGAACAGCCCGGGCGGGAGCCCGTCGAGCGACACGGACCGCAGCACGAAGGGCGTGCCGCCGAGCCCCCCGAGCTTGTCGCGCAAGCGCGCCTCGTCGAGGCCCCCCGCGGTCGCGCGCGAGAGCGGCGCCTTCGAGCGCGCCTCTGCGACGTATCCCGCGGCCTCCGCGCGGAGCGAGAGCGGCGCGCCCTCGGCGCCCGACGCGGCGACGGTGAGCGCGATGCGCGGCGCCGGCCCACGGGCGATCAGGGCGTCGACCTCCCGCTGGACCGACGGCTCTCGCGTCAGCCACACCCGCTGCCCGGGCGCGACGCGAGAGAGCTCAGGCCCCGGACGGCCGAAGCCGAGCCACACGCCGCGCGCGTCCTCGCGGACCGAGAACACGGGTCCGCCCGGCTCGTCGGGGTCCTCGGGGTGACCCGCGTCGAACACGACTCCAACTCCGGGCCTCGCGGTCGCGGGGCGCGCCCTCAGCATCGGCAGACGCACCTTCGTCGCGCCGTCGGGCGCGGGCGGCCGCTCGTCGAGCGCGAGGGCGCCGGTCCACGGGCGACCGTCTGGATCGTCCTTCACCAGCACCTCGTCACCGCGCACGTCGGCGACGCGGCCCAGGAGCGCGCCGCGGTGCTTCGGGAAGCGTCCTTCGACCAGCGTCTGATGATCCGACCCGCCGAAGAAGCCGCTCGAGAAGCCGCGCGTGTACGCGGTCTCGAGCTGTGACAGCTCGGCCGCGACGTCGTCGGCGGCGACCTCGCCGGTGGCCCACCTCGCGTAGGCGCGGGTCGCGGTGGCGACGTAGAGCGGGCCCTTCTGGCGCCCCTCGATCTTGAGGCCGTGGACGCCGAGGCGAGTGAGCTCCGGCAGCGCCGCGACGCCCGCGAGATCCTTCGGCGAGAGCAGATAGCGCACGTCGCCGAGGTCGCGGCGCGCGCCGTCGACGACGAGATCATAAGGCATGCGGCAGTCCTGCGCGCACTGTCCGCGGTTGGCGCTGCGGCCGCCCCACGCCTCGCTGGTCAGGCACTGTCCGCTCCACGACACGCACAGCGCGCCGTGAACGAAGACCTCGAGCTCGAGCGACGTCTCGCGGGCGAGCGCGCCGAGCTCGGACAGATCGAGCTCGCGCGGCACGACCACGCGCGTGACGCCGAGCGCCTCGGCGAAGCGCGCGCCGTCGGCCGACGCCACGGTCATCTGCGTGCTCGCGTGCACCTCGAGCGCCGGGCACGCGGCGCGCGCGATGAGCGCGACGGCCGGATCCTGCACGATGATCGCGTCCGCGCCGACGCGCGCGACCTCCTCGACGATCCGCTCGACGAACGCGAGCTCGGGCTCGAACACGAGCGTGTTCAGCGTGACATACGCGCGCGCGCCCGCGCGGTGGACGACCCGCACCGTCTCGGCGAGCGACTCGAGCGAGAAATTGTTCGCCCGCGCGCGCGCGTTGAAGCCATCGGACAGGCCGAAGTAGACGGCGTCGGCGCCAGCCGCGAGCGCGGCGCAGAGCGCGTCGCGGTCACCCGCGGGCGCGAGGATCTCGGGGCGGCGTCGCATCTGTCGCGAGCGTGAATCACCGCGGCGGCGGCACCGAGGGAAATCGACGCGGATCGCCCATCGCGTGCAGCACACGCGCCAGCGGCGAGAAATGCGTCGACGTCGGCCGCTCGAACCCCTCGGCGTGAAACAGCTCGGTGATCGCCCTCGACAGCGGCGAGCCGGGGCGCGCGCCTATCAGCGCGTCGGCGACGAGCCTCCCCTCGCCCGCGGGCGTCCGGCGCCCCATCGCGACGACGTCGGCCGGCACGTGGGAGGTGGCGAGCACCACCTCGACGTCGACCTCTGCCCCGCACTCGGTCCACGACGCGCTCCGCAGGTTGTTCGCCGAGTCGATGCGCGCGTAGGTCGCGCCGACGTCGGCGTCTCCCGTCGCCACGGCGTGGACCACGCGCGGGTGGGTGCCGCAGAAGACCTCGCGCGAGAACAGCGCGTCGGGATCGACGCCCAGCTCGTCGAGGTGCGCGCGCACGACCAGGTAGCCCGACGCGCTCTGTCGATCGACCCACGCGACGCGTCGCCCGCGCAGCTCATCGACCGAGCGGATCCCCGCCCCTCGCCGCGCGAACAGCACCGCGGAGAACGACGAGACACCGCCCCTCAGCGGCAGCGCGAGCGGCAGCAGCGAGCCCTCGACGACGCC
Organism: Myxococcota bacterium; assembly: GCA_963169165.1. Taxonomy (GTDB): domain Bacteria; phylum Myxococcota_A; class Polyangia; order Polyangiales; family Polyangiaceae; genus JADLFU01. The sequence goes on from CAUJFL010000184.1 coordinate 4,363, forward strand.
GCGCAGCGCGACGAGCGGCGGCAGCCACGCGACGTCGACCTCGCCGCGCGCGACGGCTCCGACGATCCCGCGGTAGTCGGAGCTCGCGACCGGCAGCACGCTCATCCCGATCTGCGCGGCGAGCGCGCGAGAGAAGGCCGCGAGGCGCGCGTCGATCCGCGCATCCCACGTCGCCGGCGCGAGGCCGAACCGGAGCACGCCGCCGTCGGACACGGGCCGCAGGGTTTCAAGAGTCGCGTCCCGCGGTCAAGCGGCCCGCGAGGGTTCCTTGGCCCTGCGACGGGCGATACGCCAAGATCCCCACATGGAATTGGCAACCTTCCAGGCGCGCATGCTCGAGCTCATGGAGCGAAAGGTCCACTGGGCGTGGCCCGCGTTCGCCGGCCTCGTGCCGAAGGCGCGGCTCGTGATCCACCTGCAGCAGGAGTACGCGACCTACGTCCGAGATTTTCCCGTGCTGGTCGGCCGCGCCTACGTCGGCTGCCCGGTGCCCGCGGTGCGCCGCGAGCTGGCCGAGAACCTCTACGAAGAAGAGACAGGCGGCATCGCGGCGGGCAGGCCTCACCCGGAGCTGTTCCTCGAGTACCCGCGCGGGCTCGGGTTCGACGTCGGTGAGTTCGAGCGTGTCACGCTGCTGCCGGGCGCCCGCGTCTACCGCGACGTGCTCGACGAGGTCACGCAGCGCGGCTCGTGGGAGGAGGCGACGGCGGTGACGACGATCTTCGTCGAGGGGACGTCGCATGAGCGCGGCGAGGTGGAGCCGAGCGCGAAGAAGCGCCCTGTCTTGCCGCTCGAGGCGCACCCGCTCGTCGTTCACTATGGCCTGCCGCTCGAGCACCTCGCGCTGACGAAGGCGCACAGACAGGTCGAGGGGAACCACCGCGCCGCGGCGTGGAGGATCTTGCTGGACCACGTCGGCGCCGACGCGCGCCCCGGCGTGCTCGTCGCGATGGAGCGCGCGCTCGCGGCGTGGCTCGGCTACCGCGACGACGTGGCGCGGGCGTGCGGCGTCGTGCGCGGACCCGACGACGCCCCGCGCCTCGCTGCTTGAACAAATCTCACATCAAGCCCGCGCGCGCGCCGATCCTTCGCGCGTGCTCGCGGGCCTGCGCGGCGACGCGAGGGGCGTCGAGACCGACGAGCTCGCCCTCTCGCACGCGCACCGCGCCGTCGACGACGACGTGCCGCACGTCGCGCGACTGACAGGCGTAGACGAGGGTCGAGACCACGTCGATCGCGGGCGCGACGTGCAGATCATCGAGCCTCACGACCTGCAAGTCGGCGCGCTTGCCGACCTCGAGGCTGCCGGTCAGGTGCTCGAACCCGAGCGCGCGCGCGCCGTCGAGCGTGGCCATCCGCAGCACCTCTCGCGCGGGCAGCGACGTCGTGCCGGTGCGTGATTTGGCGAGCAGCGCCGCGTGCCGCACCTCGACCCACGGATCCATGTTGTTGTTGCAGGGCGCGCCGTCGGCGCCGAGCGCCATCACCACTCCGCGCGCGCGCGCCTCCGCGACCCGCGCGATCCCCGAGCCGAGCTTCAGGTTCGCGCTCGGGCAGTGGACGAGGCGCGTGCCGTCGCGCGCGACCCTGTCGAGCTCGTCGTCGTCGAGCTGCACGCCGTGCGCGAGCACCGCCGTCGGCCCCGTGACGCCCCAGCGCGCGAGCAGCGAGAGATCGTCGTCGCCGTGGATCGCGCGCACCGCGTCGCGCTCCGCCCTGTGCTCGGCCGCGTGGGTGTGGACGAGCGCGCCGGTATCGCGCGCGAGCGAGCACGCGTCGCGGATGAGCCGCTCGGTGCACGACAGGATGAACCGCGGCGCGAACGCGTAGCCGAGCCGCCCGTCGCCCTCGCCCGTCCACGCGCGGGCGAGCCGCTCGCTCTCGCGCAGGCTGTCGGCCGTCGACTCGCGGAGCCCCGCGGGCACGCCGTCGCCGACGTCCATCATCGCCTTGCCCGAGCGCGCGCGCAGCCCGAGGCGCGCGAGCGCGTCGAACACCGCGTCGTGGCCGTGCGTCGTGCCCATGTCGAGGACAGCCGTCGTCCCCGCGCGCAGCATCTCGGCGATCCCCAGCTCGGCGCTCGCGGTCAGGCTCGCGTCGTCGTGGGCGGCCTCGAGCGGCCAGATGCGCAGCTTCAACCACTCGAGCAGCGGCAGATCGTCGGCCATCCCGCGGAACAGCGCCTGGACGAGGTGGACGTGCGCCTGCACGAACCCCGGCAGCACCGCGCAGCCGTCGGCGCGCAGCACCTCGAACGGCCCCTCGAGCGCGCGGCGCGCGTCGGGACCGAGCGCGACGATCACGCCGTCTCTGACCGCGACGTCACCTTCGAGCACGCGATCGCCGGGATCGATCGTGACGATCGTGCCTCCCTCGATGAGCAGGCCGCTCATGCGCCGGTCACCAGCGCGCCACGGAACGCGCGCGGCAGGAGCGCGTCGACGCTCGAGTCGAACCTCTCGGTCTCACGCCCCGCCTCGTCGACGGCGATCGCGCGCACCGGCGCGTCGGCCGCGACCTCGGCCAGCACCTGTCGGCAAGCGCCACACGGCGAGCCCGCCTCGCTCCCGCCGGTGACGACGACGACCGCGACGACGCGCAGGCCGCCCTCGCTGACCATCTTCATCACGGCGCCGCGCTCGGCGCAGATGGTGAGGCCGTACGACGCGTTCTCCACGTTGCAGCCCGCGTGAACGCGCCCCTGCTCGTCGAGCACCGCCGCGCCGACGTGGTACCTCGAGTAGGGCGCATGGGCGCGCGCGCGGACGGCCTTCGCCGCTGCCTCGAGGGCGCCCCAGTCGATCGTCGTCACCCGAGCGCCCTCGCCGTCTCGACGATCCACCCGGTGAGCAGCGCCACGAACGCGTCGCGCGTGCGCTTCGCGGTCGCCTCGACCTCGCTGTGGTCGAGCGGCGCGGGCGAGATCCCGGCCGCGAGGTTCGTGATGCAGCTGACCGCGCCCGCGCGCACGCCGAGGTGCCTGAGCGCGATCACCTCGGGCACCGTGCTCATCCCGACCGCGTCGGCGCCGAGCGTCCGCAGCATCCGCACCTCGGCGGGGGTCTCGTAGGTGGGGCCCATCAGCCCCGCGTAGACCCCCTCGCGCAGCGTGATCCCGGCCCGTCGCGCGGCCGCGTGCGCCGCGGCGCGCAGCGCGGGATCATAGGCGGTCGACATGTCGGGGAACCGCGGCCCGAGCGCGTCGTCGTTGGGCCCGATCAGCGGGTTCTTCCCTGTCAGGTTGAGGTGATCACAGATCAGCATCAGCTCACCCGCGGCGAACGACGCGTCGATCCCGCCGGCCGCGTTCGTCAGCAGGACCGCGCCGACGCCGAGCCGCGCGAGCAGCCGCACTCCGAACGTCACGGTGTCCGCGTCGTGGCCCTCGTAGGCGTGTACGCGCCCCTGGAGACAAGCGACCGAGACGCCGTCGATCTCTCCGAGGCAGAGGTTGCCGGCGTGGCCGACGACCGCCGAGCGCGGCATGTGAGGAATGTCGATATAAGGAATCTTGGTGAGGTGGGAGAGCGTGTCGCCGAAGGCGCCGAGGCCGGAGCCGAGCACGACGCCGACCCGCGGCGGGGACTTGCGCCGCGACGAGACGAGCGCCTGCGCCTCGGAGAGGCGTGAGGAGAGCGTGGACATGAGCGCGCCAGCCTAGGAGGGAATCGGCGAGGCCACCAGCCAACAGCGACAGGTGCGGCCCTGCGTCAACGGACCACCCAGCCGGTCGAGCCCCCGTCATACGCCGCCGGTTCCGGGCGCTTGCGGGTGAGGAAGTAGGTCGCCGTCACCCCCGTCGCGACGACCCCCGCCGCGCCGGTCCAGAACCACCAGCGTCGGGTGAGCGGCACCTTCGTCTCGACGAGCTGCGCCGCGATGGACGTCTCCTCGCCAGCCGCGACCGTGACCGTGGCGAGGTGCGCGTCGAACCCCCGCTTTCGAACCAGAACAGTGTAGATGCCAGCCGGTCGTCGCCGGGCTGCGGTGCGCGAGGTCGCTCTCGAGCGACGCCTCACCCTGAAACACGGGTCCACACAGCGCCGTCCCGAGCAGCTGGCGACGGCGCCCCGCGCGTCAGCGAGGGGCCGAGGAGGAGCCCCACGGTGTCACTGCAGCGTCGGCCCCGTGTCGACGGCCTCGAAGTCCTTGCCCTTGATCTTGCCGAGATCGCCCAGCAAGTCATCCATCAGAGGCTCCCAGCCGTCGTTCGACTCGCCGCTGATGAACCAGTCACTGCCGTTGTCGGCGAGGATGATTCCATACTTCTTCATGGCGGTGGCGATCACGAGAGAGGGCCCCTTGAAGGCGCTCGTGTCGAACGAGGCCTTGAGGCGCATCCGCAGGCCCATCGGCGGATACGACGGGTTGCTCTTGCCCGCGTGGTGCGTGGCCGGGTGGACGTAGCCCTTGGTCGTGTCGTTCATGGTGAAGCGGATGGCGTGGCGGATCTCGCCCGACATCACCTCGTCGTAGCGGACGAGCCCCGGCAGGATCGGCAGCCCGGCGGCGTCCGCCGACGTCCAGCCCTCGGTTCGCAGCGCGTTGGTGCCGAGCGGGAAGATCGCGCCGTTGATCGCGGTCCACCCGGAGGCGCCAGGGTTCTGCGCGTTGTAGAGCTCGAACAGTGTGCAATTCGAAGGGGCGCCCGCGGTGTCGAGGTACAGCACGTGGCGGTCCGAGTCGGTGTCGGCGCCGGGCCCCCCCTCTATCGGAGCGGTGAGCGGGATCGGATAGCAGAAGTCGCCGCCGCCGCCCGCGCACGGCCGCTCGTCGCTCTCTTCCGCGCCCCACGTCTCGGTCCAGGTCATCTTCTGCGGCGGCGCCCCGGTGCCGGTGACGAACGGGATACCGTAGTGATCGGTCGACCAGTTGCCCCAGTCAGGGTGGACACCCTTCGAGGGGTTCATGCCGCTCGCGTACGTCGCGGCCATCGGGTGCAGGGGGAGCTTGGAGACGTCCTGGTTCCATGGGTTGTCGTCGGGGAAGATCTTGCACCCGGCGATGGTGGGCGCGGTGCCCGTCGGAGCGCCTGCCGCGCTCGTGCCGCCCGAGCTCGTGCCGCCTGCGCTCGCGCCGCCTGCGCTCGTGCCGCCCGAATTGTTGCCGGCCGAACTGTTGCCGCCCGAGCTGTTGCCGCCTGCGCTCGTGCCGCCAGGCCCGGGCGAGTCCTGCGAGCTGGACCCACACGCGAGCGCGACGAGGGAGGCCACGGTGAGCACGACGAAGGACGGGGTAATGGTGCGCATGGCGGGAGTCTCGCACGTTCTCGCGTCGGTCGCTGCCGAACCGCGCGACGAGTCGCGCGCCGTCGCGACGCTCGCCTGGGCACTGTGGGACGGCCTGCGCGGCCCCCCGGGGTTCACGAGCGCCAGCGCGCTGCGCCGGCCTGCAACCGTCGTTGTCATCTTGCGTGAGAGACCCGCTCATCAGCCCAGTTTCTTCATGTCAAACTCGCCGACGGCGTTGAGCAAGCAAGCGTGTGGCTGCTCACCCGAGCACGCGAGATCGCTGGCCTGGCCGCCCGCCCCCTAGAGTGTGACGGTCGACCGCTGTTGCCCAGTCACGGCGGCGGGGCGCTTCGCTTGCGAAACGCGCGGCACGGATCGAGATCGTCGAGGCGGGGCGTGAACCACACCGCGTCGTACGGCAGCGCGCCGTAGTCTTCGATGTTGCTCTTGTCGTGCTCGACCTCGACGAACGCGATGGAGAGGATCGTCGCCCCCGGCAGCTTGCGCGCCAGGTGCGCGGGCACGCCCCGGTCGCGCCGCGCGTGCCCCGCGCCCGCGATCAACACGGCGCCCTGCGCGACGGGCACCTGAGCCAGCACCTCGGCCATCTGCGCGTCGCGCGCGCGCTGCGCGTCCGCCATCGTCGGCAAGAGGCGCGGCGGGAGCGAGTCGCAGTGCGAGACGCGGATCTCTTCTTGGCGTGAGCGCGCCTCGTCGGCGGGCACCGGCGCGTCGAGCGACAGCCTGCGGCGCGTCTCCTCGTCGAGCACCCCGAGCCCGCCGCGCGCGACGGCCTTGGCCTTCGCGTGCGGCAGGTTGGCGCCGAGCACGCGGAGCTCGTCGCCGAGCGCGGCCTCGAACACCGGGCGGTACGACGAGAACGGCGCGAAGCCGCGCGCGTCCCAGCCGATCGCTGTGGCGAACGCGTCGGGCTCGACCGGCGCGCGATCGAGCAGCGGCTGCTCGTCGACGTCGACCATCTCGACCGCGAGCGCAGGCGTGCGCCGCGCGCGTACGAGCCCCCTCAGCACCCGCGCCTGCAGGCGGTGATGGTCACCGTGATCGTGCCTCTCGCCGAGCAGCACGTAGCTCGCGGCGGCGGCGCGCGCGACGAGCTCGTCGCTCGACACGAACGCCGCCCGGTCCGGCTCCCAGATCCGACCGACGAGCGGGTGCCCGGCGTCGACCGACGCGAGCCACGGCCCGCCGGTCGCGGGCACCTCGGGCGGCCTCGACGGACCGCAGCCGAGCAGCGCCGTGGCGGCGAGCGCGAGGAGCGAGCGACACCACGCCCCTCGCGCCATCGTGCTCTCAGCCCTTCTTCGCCGCGGCCTTCGTCTTCGCGGGCTTCGCGGCGGGCGCGGGCTTCTTCGCGGCGGCCTTGTTGCGCTTCGTCACCGACAGGTAGTGATCGTGGAGCCGCGGCACCGGATAGGCCGACAGGCGCGCCTTGTAGCCTTCGTCCTTCGTGCGCTTCTCGGCGTCGAGGATGGCGTCGATGAGCTTCGCGCGCGTGCCGAACTTCTCTTTGACGGTCGTGAACGTCGCGTGCAGGCGCAGCAGCTTCGCGTTGGAGACGCGGGCGAGGCCCTTGTCGGTGTTCGTGCGCGCGAGCCAGAGCTCGTCGGTCGTGAACGCGGTCACGGCGGCGACGAGCTTGGCCTTGTCACCGAACTTCTCTTTGACGATCGCGATGGGAGATTGAGCCATGGTGGTCCTTCGAGGGAGCGCGGGTTGACCCGCGCGGTTGGAGGGGCGCGCCTCTTAGCACGCGGACCGCCTCGGTCACCAGCCCCAGACGTAGCCCGCCCGGACGAGCGCCTGCGTCGAGCTCTGCGCCTCGTCGCCCCCGGGCATCTCGTGCAGGCGCAGCGCGACGCCGACCGCGAGCTCGCGGGTGACGTGGTAGTCGGCGCCGAGCGCCAGCACCAGATCGGGGCGATAGTCGACGCCCTCGGTGCCGCGAAACGCGGCCACGGTCTTCTGGCCCGCTGACATCCGCGCGCCGCCGACGAGCACGCCGGCGTACGGGACGATCCGCAGGACATCCAGCGTGTACGCGATCCCCGCCGTCGCCGTCTGCAGCGCGAAGGTGCGCGGCACCGCGCCGTGCTGGCCCGACGGCAGCGCGCCGCTCAGCACCACGGGCACGTGGCTCGTCTCGACCATCACGTTGAACATGTCGGTCAGACCATAGGAGAGGTGCAGCGACGGCCCGACCGACGAGCCCGAGAAGTCGCCGCGCTTCACGTGCGCCCAGCCGAGCCCGGCGCCGACTTGCCACTGCCGCTCGACGGCCGCGGCGTCGAGCGCGGTCAGGCCGACGAGCGCGGCGGCGGCGAGGGACGCGCGGATCTTCACGTGGGGCCGCCGTCTTTGTCACAGCATCGAGGTGGGATCCACGTCGACGACGTCGGGGGCACGGGCGCGCGGTCGACAGAGGTGCCCGGCGCCGAGGCGTCCTCGCGAGCTGGCGCCGCGACGAGCGAAGTTCAGCTCGGCTCGGGGAGGCGCGTGGGCGGGGAGCGTGGACCGTGTGCGCGTGAGCGCTGTCCAACCCCATGCCCCGGGGTCGAGGTCACAGCATCGAGACGGGGTCCACGTCGACCACCAGCCGCACCTTGCGAGTGAGCGCGCGCCTCGCCGGACCGAGGGACAGGAGGGCGTCGCGGAGCGCCGGGCGGGCAGCGGCCTTCAGCAGCAGCTGGAACCGATACCGGCCGCGCAGCCTCGCGAGCGGCGCCGCGGCAGGACCGAGCACCGACACCGCGCCCGCTCGAACGGGCCCCGAGGTCGCGAGCTCCCGCGCGAGCGACGACGCCGCGTCGCGCGCGTCGGCCTCTTCGATCGCGTCGAGTCGCACCATCGCGAGACGCGAGAACGGCGGGTAGCGCAGCTCGGCGCGCAGCGCTCGCTCGCTCGCGACGAAGCGCGCGACGTCCTGCGACGCGGCGAGCGCGATCGCGGGGTGCTCGGGCGTGCGCGTCTGCAGGATCACCGTCCCCGGCGCGCTCCCCCGCCCCGCGCGCCCCGCGACCTGCACGAGCAGCTGGAACGTGCGCTCGCCAGCGCGGAAATCGGGCATCGACAGCCCCCCGTCCGCGTCGACCACCCCGACCAGCGTGACCGTGGGGACGTCGTGGCCCTTCGCGACCATCTGGGTGCCGACCAGCACGTCGACCTCGCCGCGCCGCAGCCTCGCGAGGATCTTCTCGGAGCGCGCGCCGCCGCCGGTGTCGCGATCCAGCCTCGCGATCCGCGCCTCGGGCAAGGCGGCCGTCAGCGCCTCCTCGAGCCGCTCGGTGCCGATCCCTTGCTGCGCGAGCGACGGGCCGCCGCATTTGTGGCAGCGAGCGCGCATCGGCTCGAGGTGATCGCAGTAGTGACAGACGAGCGCGCCGCGCCGACGATGAAACGTCAGCGCCACGCTGCACGCGCCGCACGACGCGATCTCGCCGCACGCCTCGCACACGACCGACGGCGCGAAGCCGCGCCGGTTCAAGAACACGATCGCCTGCTCGCCGCGGGCGATCGTCGCCGCGAGCGCCTTGTGCAGGACCGACGAGATCCGCGGGTGCCCATCGGGCATCGGGCGCGTCGCGCGCACGTCGACGATCTGCACGGTCGGCAGCATCGCGCTCGAGACGGCGCGACCCGGCAGCTCGTGCAGGAGCGCGCGCCCGGTGCGCGTCAGCTCGAACGACTCGACCGACGGCGTCGCCGAGCCGAGCACGCACACGGCGCCCGCGCGGTGCGCGCGCAGGATCGCCATGTCGCGCGCGTGGTAGCGCACGCCCTCCTCTTGCTTGAACGAGCCCTCGTGCTCCTCGTCGACGATCACCACGCCGAGCTCGGGCACCGGCGCGAACAGCGCCGAGCGCGCGCCGATCGCCGCGCGCACGTCCCCGCGCCGAAGCCGCCGCCACATCGCCTGTCGATCCCGGTCGGAGAGCCCCGAGTGCAGCACCGAGACGTCATCGCCGAAGCGCGCGCGGTACCGCGCGACCAGCTGCGGCGTGAGCGCGATCTCGGGCACGAGCACGAGCGCGCCCCGCTGCTGCTCGAGCGCGTGCGCGATCGCGCGGAGGTAGACCTCGGTCTTGCCCGACCCGGTGACGCCGAACACGAGGTGCGTGCTGCCCTCTCGCGCGTCGAGCGCCCGCGTGAGCGCGTCGACGGCGCGCGCTTGCGGCGGCGTCAGGGGCGGCGGCGCGTCGCGGGCCACGCGATCGTCGAACGACGGGCGCGCCTCGTCCTCGCGTGACACGAGCTCCGCGACGCCGAGCGCCACGAGCTTCGCCGCCGCGGCACGGGCGCCAGGCAGCGCGCGCGCCACCTCGGCGAGCCGCGCCTCGCCGTGGGCGACGAGGTGCGCGTGCAGCACGACCGCCGACGCCGAGCGGGTCGGGGGCATCGGCGCGCCCGTCAGCCGCACGCGCTGCGAGACGCGCCCCGCCGCGCGGCGCTCGCGCTCGGGCACGACGCCGATCACACGCTGGGCGTCCTCTCGGCCCATCGGCGGCAAGGCGGCGCGCAGCACCTCGCCGAGCGGCGCGAGATAGTACGACGACAGCTCGCGCAAGAACCGCAGCAGCTCGGGCGGCACGAGCGGCTGCTGATCGATCTGCGCGAGCACGGGCTTCAGGTCGACGCCGCGCGGCGCCTCGTCGACGTGCGCGACCACGACCCCCACCGTGCGTCGCCTCGCGACCTCGACCGCGACGCGCGCGCCCGCCGGCGGGGTCGGCATCGAGTCGGGCACGACGTACGTGAGCGCGTCCGCGAACGGCGCGGGCACCGCCACCGCGACCAGCCTGTCGCGCGGCGACAACGCTCAGCCCGGCCAGTAGACGGTGGGGATCGGGAAGGCCGGTCGCGCGAACAGGTAGCCCTGTCCGTAGTGGACGCCGGTGTCGATGACGGCCTTCAGCTCGTCGTGGGTCTCGATCCCCTCGGCCACGACCTTGGCGCCGAGATCGACGCACAGGCGCACGATGCCGCGCACGAGCCGCTGCAGCCGAGGTTGCAGGTGGATGCCCTTGACCAGCTGGATGTCGATCTTGACGACCGCGGGCGCGAGATCCGCGAGCCGCTTGAGGTTCGAGTAGCCGGCGCCGAGATCGTCGACGACGAGGTGAACGCCGCCGCGCGACCGCAGCTCCTTCAGCACGTCCATGCAGAGCTGAAAGTGGGAGAAGCTCACCGACTCGGTGATCTCGAGGTAGATGTCGTGATCGTGCGAGAGGATGGGGTCGTCGGCGCGCACCAGCCACCCCTCGTTGAGCTCGTGAGGGTGTACGTTGACGAACAGCGGCACGCCCGAGCACAGCGGCACCGAGATCTCGCGGATCATCCGCCCGAGCCGCCCGCAGCAACGTCCCTGCACGACCCGCGCGAACAGATCGGTCGGGTTCTTGAACTCGGGCTTCGCGCAGCGCGTGAGCACCTCGTGCGCGAAGACCCGCCCGCCGGCCGACAGATCGACGATCGGCTGGAACACGACCGACAGATCCTTCGGCTCGACGATCGCCGCGAGCGACACGGCGCTCTCGCGCGGGTTGTCGCGCAGCACGAACCCGTCGCTCGCGGGCGCGTTCGACAGGGCGTTCTCGGAGTCGACGCGCTTCACGAGCAGGGCCGCACCCTAGCACGTCAGCGGCGCAGATACTCGGTCCCGAACTTCTCGAGGAACTCGTCGTAGGTGCCGTTCCAGAGGTTCGGCCCCGAGTCGGACAGCTCGAGCACCTTCGTCGCGATGGTCGAGACGAAGTAGCGATCGTGGCTCGTGACGATCACCGTGCCCTTGAACTCGGCGAGCGCCTCGACGAGCGCCGCGATGCTCTCGACGTCGAGGTGGTTGGTCGGCTCGTCCATCACGAGCACGTTGTTCTTCAGCAGGATGAGCTTCGCGAGCAAGAGGCGCGCGGCCTCGCCGCCAGAGAGGCTGTCGGTGCGCTTCAGCCCGGCCTCGCCCGAGAAGAGCAGCCGCCCGAGCGTCGCGCGGACCTCCTCGACCTCGCGCCGCGTGTCGAAGCGGTGCAGCCACGCGTACGCCGTCAGCCCCGACTCGAGCGCCTCGTGGTGCTCTTGCGCGAAGTAGCCGACGTTCGTGTCGTGCCCCCAGACAACCTTGCCGGCGTCCGGCGCGTAGTCGGCGAGCGCCTTGATCCCGTGCAGCTGCTCGCCCTCGTGCGACAGGCCGACCAGCGCGGTCTTCACGAGCATCTTCAGCAACGTCGACTTCCCGACGCCGCTCGGGCCGATCACCGCCAGGCGCTCGCCGCGCGTGAGGTTCATCGAGAAGCCGTCGAACAGCTTCTTGTCGCCGAACGCCTTCGACAGCCCCTCGACGCGCAGCACGTCGCGCCCAGACGGCTTGTCGAACAGGAATTTCACGTAAGGCCTGACGACGCTCGTGCGCTTCAGCTCGAGCCCGCCCTCGAGGCGCTCGATCTCCTTGACGCGCGACTGCGCCTGGCTCGATCGGTTCGCGCTCGCGCCGAACTTCGCGACGAACTCCTTCAGCTCGGCGATCTTCTTCTTCTTGTTCGAGACGTCGCTCTCGGCCTGGCGTCGGCCGGTGGTCTTCTGCTCGACGAAATCGTCGTAGTCGCCCGTGTAGAACGTGACCGTCTGGTAGTCGACGTCGGCGACGTGCGTCGCGATCGCGTTCATGAAGTGGCGATCGTGGCTGACGACCAGCAAGGTCCCCTTGAAGTCGTTCGTCAAGAACCCCTCGAGCCAGCGGATCGCGTCGAGATCGAGGTGGTTGGTCGGCTCGTCGAGCAGCAGCACGTCGGCGCCGCCGAAGAGCGTCTGCGCGAGCAGCGCGCGCGGCTTGTAGCCGGCCGCGAGCGAGCTCATCGTCTGCTCGTGCAGCGCGCCCTGGATCCCGAGGCCGTCGAGCACCTCTGCGGCGCGCGACTCGGCGGTGTAGCCGTCCTCCTCGGCGACGACGCCCTCGAGCTCGGCGAGGCGCATGCCGTCGTCGTCGGTCATCGCCTCGCCCTTCGCGAGGATGCGCTCCTTCTCCTGCATCGCCTCCCAGAGCACCTTGTTGCCCATCAGCACGGTGTCGAGGATCCGCTCCTTGTCGAACATCGAGTGGTCCTGCTTCAGGACGCCGACCTTCAGCTTCGACGGAATCTCGACGCTGCCCTGATCGCTGTCCTCCTCGCCGGAGACGATGCGGAGGAGGGTCGATTTGCCCGCGCCGTTCGCGCCGACCAGCACGTACCGCTTGCTCGGGTCGAACGTGAGCGTGACGTTTTCGAACAGCACCTTGGGGCCGTAGCGCTTCGTGAGCTTGTTGAGCGTGATCATGGCGGGCGGCGGCGCCTATCACACGGGTCGGCGCGCGACACCCCCAGAGACCACGCCGAAACGAGCGCGTCACCGAGAAGATCGTTGCCAAGCGCCTCGCCGGGTGGTCGCATGTCCGACCATGCGCTCACTCACCATTCTCACCACATCATTGTTCGGGCTGTCCCTGCTGGTCACCGCGTGCGGCGGCAGCGACGACAGCGAAGACACCCCCGCGGCGACCGGCGGCAAGGCAGGCAGCGGGGGAGGCAAGGCCGGCACCAGCGGCTCCGGCGGCAGCAAGGCGGGCAGCGGCGGCTCCACCGCCGGCTCCGGCGGCAGCAAGGCGGGCAGCAGCGGCGCAGGCGGCAGCAAGGCGGGCAGCAGCGGCGCAGGCGGCAGCAAGGCGGGCAGCGGCGGCTCCACCGCTGGCTCCGGCGGCAGCAAGGCGGGCAGCGGCGGCTCCGGCGGCAGCAAGGCGGGCAGCGGCGGCTCCACCGCCGGCTCCGGCGGCAGCAAGGCAGGCAGCGGCGGC
>CAUJFL010000185.1 GCA_963169165.1 Myxococcota bacterium
TGCCAGGTCGAGCGCTGCAAGAACCCCCAGACGCTCGCCAACTTCTACGATCGCGAGTTCAACCCGAAGGCCAAGTGGCCAGTCATCACCGTCTGCGACGGGGGCCCTCAAGACAAGCAGAAGTCTCCGTACTCCAACCAGTGGCAAGAGCAGGGCAGGGAGATGCCCCTCGAGGTCGCGCTCGCCGTCGACTACAACGGCAACGGTGTTCGTGATCCAAACGAACCTATCATTCGCCAGGGTCACGAGCCGTGGAAGGACGTGGGCCCCGACGGCAAGGCATCCGTCGACGAGCCCGGCTACCAGGTGGGCGTCAACGAGGACCCCGCCGGCGACGACTACAACCCGCAGTACAACCCGGGCGGCACCGAGGGCAACGCGCGGTGGGAGGCGGGCGAGCCGTTCGACGACTTCGGCCTCGACGGCGTGCCCAACACCAAGTCGAGCCCTTACGACGTGGGCGAGGGCGACGGCAAGTTCACCGCGTCGAGCGGGCTGCAGCGGTTCTGGGATCGCGACTCACGGTCCATCATCCACGAGACGGCCACGCCACCCGGCGGCAAGTTCGACGACGCGGCGATGAAGCGCATCGACGTGTGGACCGACGGCGGCGTGCGCGATCTCTTCAACTTCGCGGTCGACGCCCAGCACCTCGTCGGGAGCTACGCCGCCCGCGGCCGCGACGTCCACTATTACACCGACTTTGCCAACTTGCCCGGTCAGGAGCGCGGCAAGGTCGACGCGTTCCTCCCGCAGGCGCTCGTCTGGCAAGATCTGCCCGGCAGCGTGCTGATGCGCTACGGCAAGATTGATCCCAGCGTGCAGGACCTCGACGACGGCTCGGGCCAGCACGTCGGCACCGTCCCCGAGCTGGCCGGTCGGCTGCGCTCGGCGCTGTATTTTGCCGCCCAGCGCTGGCCCGACGCGCCCCGCACGCTCGTCGACGAGGCGCCCTCCGACCCGGCGCCCGGCGTCCCGCAGTGTCAGATCATCGGCAACTGCACGTTCACCTTCACCGACTCCCGAGGCCGCGTGGGCCCGGTGACGGTGACCTTGCCGCCCGGCTACGGTCACAAGCTGCAGCAGGGCCAGCGATATCCGGTGATCTACCTGCTGCACGGCTACGGCCAGACGCCCGAGGATCTCGGCGCGGCGATCGTCTTCTTGCGCAACTGGATGAACTCGACCCTCGACAGCTCCGCCACGCGCCTCGCGAAGGCGATCGTGGTGTACGCGGACGGCAGGTGCCGCAAGGGGCCTAGCGGCGAGGCGGAGTGCATTCGCGGGACGTTCTACGCGGACAGCCCGCGGGCCAGTGGAGGCAAGCTCGAGAGCTGGTTCCTCGAGCTCTCGCAACAAATCGACAAAGACTACAGGACCATGCCCCCCACCACCATCCCCTGGGAGGAGTAGGCATTCTGGGGCGATAGCGGCGCGGGGGCGCGGTTCGCGTGCTCGCCGCACTTACCAGTGCGGCTGCGCGCGGCGAACCGTGCCCTCGCTTGCTCTCCCCCCAGACTGCCTACTCCTCCACGCCTCGCTTCGACGTGACGGCGCGGAGAGAGAGCGGGCGGGAGAGAGCGCGCGCGGGTGGGAGAGGAGCTCGGGCGCTGGCGAACTCGCGCGACGCAAGCGTGCGTGTCGCGCGGCGATCGTGGAGTGGGCCGTTGGTGGCGGCGCGGCAGCGGACGTGAGAGAGTCGACGGGATGTCGGACGACGCTCCCGTGAAGGCTGGCGACGTGCTCGCGGGAAAGTATCGGGTCGATCGGGTGCTCGGCCAGGGCGGCATGGGCGTCGTCGTCGCGGCGACGCACAAGCAGCTCGGGCACCAGGTGGCGCTCAAGTTCTTGCTGCCCGCCGCGCTCGCGCGGGCCGAGTTCGTCGCCCGGTTCCTGCGCGAGGCGAAGGCGGCCGTCGCGATCAGGAGCGAGCACGTCGCGCGTGTGCTCGACGTCGGCGAGCTCGAGTCGGGCGCGCCGTACATGGTGATGGAGTACTTGCAGGGCCACGATCTCGGCGAGGAGCTGCGGCAGCGCGGCGCGCTGTCGATCGAGCCCGCGGTCGACTACCTGCTGCAGGCCTGCGAGGCCCTCTCCGAGGCGCACTCGATGGGCCTCGTGCACCGCGATCTGAAGCCCGCCAACCTGTTCCTGACCCGCCGGGCCGACGGCTCCCCGCTCATCAAGGTGCTCGATTTCGGCATCGCCAAGTTCGTCGACGCGACGTCGCCCGAGGCGCTGACCAAGACGACCGCGGTGATGGGCTCGCCGCTGTACATGTCGCCCGAGCAGGTGCGCAGCTCCAAGTCGGTCGACGCGCGCAGCGACGTGTGGTCGCTCGGCGTCGTGTTGCAAGAGCTGCTCACCGGCCGCCCGTCGTTCGACGCCGAGACGGTGTCCGGGCTGATGGCGATGATCGCCGCCGACGCCCCGACCCCGCTGCGCGAGCGGCTGCCAGGCGCGCCCGAGGCGTTGCAGCGCGTCGTGTCGCGGTGCCTCGAGAAGCGCGTCGACGAGCGGATGCCGTCTATCGCCGCGCTCGCGCAGGCGCTGCACCCGTTCGCTTCCGAGCGAGGTCGGCTGTCGGTCACGCGCGTCGTCGACACGATGCGCGGCTCGGCGTCGACCGCGCTGCGCTCGCAGCCGCCAGCCGCGCCGTCCGCCCCCTCCGCGCTGGCCTCCGCTCCCACGGTGCTCGACCCCGCGGACGTCGCGAAGACCGACGGCACGTGGACCCACGCGACTGTCACCGACAAGCCGCGCCGCACGGGGCTGCTCGTCGCGGTCGCCGGCGCGACGGCCCTGGGCGTGCTGGGCGCGGGCGTCGTCGGGTTGGGTTTGTTGCGCACGCCGCCTGCGCCGAGCGCCACCGCGGCGACGGCGCCGTCGGCGTCGGTCGAGTCGCCAGCCGCGTCCCAGGCGGCCTCGGCGAGCGCGGCGGTCGTCGAGCCGCCGCCCGCGGCGTCGGCCAGCGCCGCGGCCGCCGAGCCGCCGCCCGCGAGCCCGGCGCATGTGCCCGCCGCGAAGAAGACTGGGCACGCGGCGCCGCCGAAGCCGCTGGTGGCGCCCGAGGCGCCGAAGCCCGCGGCAGGGCCGGACGAGCTGAAGGCGGCGACGGGCTCGCGGAAGTGATGGGGGCGAGGCGTCAGCCGAGGCCGACGGCGGTCTGGTAGGCGTCGAAAGTGGGGAGATAGCCGTTGGCCCTCTGCCCTCCCGTGCCCCTCCTCCAACACGATACGGTCGAGTCATCGAGGATCGCGCAGGTGTGCAAGTTGTCGGCGGCCATGCTCCTGCTCCAGGGCGGCCCTCGAGCGTGCAGCCACCGAGTCCACGGGAGCTTACCCCAGCATTGGGCGGCGTGACCCGCGAACCACGCGCAGCAGTGGCCCCCGGTCAGGCCGATAGCGCCGACCGTACCAGGTGGATGGGGCGGATGGGGCATGAGTAGGCTGGATCCGACGCGTCCGGTAGCCGGTGTCCAACGAGCTCGTTCTGCCCCCAACCGACCGCCCACTGGCCGACGAGGACAGTCCCAGCAGAGTCGCCGTCAGCGCGGCCGCGCGCGCAGCTCCTGCGAGGATCATGCGCGCGAGACTCTACGAATGGACACAGCGCGTGAAGAGTGACGCGGCGGGTGGGCCAGGCGCTCGAGAGGTGGTAGAATGTCACGCAATGGCCCTTCGCCCTCGCGCTCTCGTGCCCGTCACTGTCATCCTCTTCGTGGCCTGCGGAGGCACCGGTGGCGACTCGTCGCTCGGAGGCGAAGACATCAGCGGCACCCAGGCGGGCGGCAAGGGCGGCTCCAAGGGGGGCGCGGCGGGCGCTGGCGGGCTCGCGGGCGGCGCTGGCGGCGCTGGCGGGTCGAAGGCCGGCGCTGGCGGGTCGAAGGCTGGCGCGTCGGGCACGTCGACAGGAGGCGCGGGCGGCAAGGCGGGCGCGTCGGGCACTGGCGGCCTCGCCGGCAAGGGCGGCGCCTCCGGTAGCGCCTCGGGGGCAGCCGGAGCCGCGGGGGCGCCGTGTCCTCAGGGGCAGACGATCTGCGACGGCTTCAGCGCCAAGGTCTGCGACGGCGCGGGCGGCTTCACGAAGGTCACCTCGTGCCCCACCGGCTGCGTGCCGGGCGCCGGGTGCGTCGCGTGCCAGCCCGGCACGGTCAGCTGCAACGGCGACGTCGCCAAGTATTGCAAACCCGACGGCTCGGGCTTCGTCACCGAGACCTGCGACACCGAGGTGGGGGTCACTTGCAACCCCAAGACTGGCAAGTGTGAAGGCCCGTGCGCGCCCGAGAACCTCTCCTCGAGCTACCTCGGCTGCGAGTACTGGCCGACCACCATCGCCAACCAGGTGTGGTCCAACTTCGATTTCGCGGTGGCCGTCGCCAACCCCACCGGCGCCAAGCCAGCCAACGTCAAGGTGACGCGCGGCGCGACCGTCGTCGCGACCGCGACGGTGCAGCCGGGGGCGCTCGAGATCATCAAGCTCCCCTGGGTGAAGGAGGTGAAGGGCCCCGATTTCGGCCCCGCCACCAACGTCGTCCCCGTCGGCCCGACGCGCCTCGTCCCGGGCGGGGCCTATCGCCTCCGCAGCGACACGCCGGTCAGCGCCTATCAGTTCAACGCGCTCCAGTACACGCTGACCCCCGCCGACGCCGGCTACTCGACCTGCCCAGGGCTCAACAGCGTCGGATGCAACTCATACTCCAACGACGCATCACTGTTGCTGCCAACCAACGCGCTGACCGGGAACTATCGCGTCTTCACCTATCCCGCGTGGAACCAGGCGTCGCTCCCCAACTACGCCGCCATCGTCGGCACCGCCGATGACACGTCGCTGACCTTCACGGCCCGCACCAACACCCAGGCGGGCGGCGGCCTGCCCGCGCTCTCTGCCGGCGGCAAGGCGACGGTCAAGCTCAACCGCGGCGACGTGCTCGAGATCATGAGCAACCCGACCAACGCCGACATCAGCGGCTCGCTGGTCGAGACGACGAAGCCCGTGGCGGTGTTCGCCGGGCACCCGTGTCGGTTCATCCCCGACGGCGTGCAGGCGTGCGACCACATCGAGGAGACGATGTTGCCGATCGAGACGCTCGGCAAGGACTACATCATGGCGGCGCCCGCCGGCGCCAACGGCCAGTACGAGCTGCGCGTGCACGGCATCGACGACGGCACCACCGTGACCTGCGAGCCGCCGGGCCCGCTCGGGGGGAGCTTCACGCTCTCGGCGGGCGAGACCAAATCGTTCGGGGTCATCTCGAGCAACCACCGGCTCACCGCCAACAATCGCTTCTACGTGTCCCAGTACATGATCGGCGAGACGCAGGCCGGCAAGGGCGATCCCGCGCAGTCCAACGGTGTGCCGGTCGCCCAGTACCGCGACTCGTACACGTTCCTCGCTCCCAACTCATACGACTCCAACTTCGTGACGGTGACGGCGCCGATGACCGCGGCGATCACGCTCGACGGCGCGCCGCTGTCGCAGCCGCTCACCGCCGTCGGCTCGAGCGGCTGGGGCGTCGCGCGCGTGCAGCTGTCGAAATCGCAGGTGCACAGCATGTCGAGCAACAGCCTGCCATTTGGGATCGTGGTCTACGGTTACGGCAGCTTCACGAGCTACATGTACCCGGGCGGCCTCAACCTCTCCAAGCTCTGACCCCGGGGACGGGGAGCGCGCGGCGGCGCTCGACGGCCGCGCTCAGGCGCGCGGCACCCACGGCACATCGGCCACGCCTGCCCGCTGGTTCTCCAGCCGCGACAGGGCAAACAACAAATCTGACAGACGATTCAAGTAGACGATCACCTCGCGCCGGATCGGCGCCTCGCGCGACGCGGCCAGCACCGCGCGCTCCGCCCGCCTCGCGACGCACCGCGCGACGTGCAGCTGCGCGGCGGCGGGCGCGCCCCCCGGCAGGACGAAGCTCTTCATCGGCGCGAGCCGGGCCTCGGCGTCGTCGATCGCGCGCTCGAGCCGCGCGGCGTCCTCCGCGTCGACGAGGCGCATCTTCATCTTCTTCTCCTTGCCGGGCGCGCACGCCACCTCGGCGCCGACGACGAACAGGTCCGACGACACCTCGGCCAGCACGGCGGCGGCGCTCGGATCGAGGCCGAGCGCCAGGGCGACGCCGACCGTGGCGTTGAGCTCGTCCAGGGTGCCGTACGCGTCCACGCGCAGTGAGTCCTTCGCGACGCGATCGCCGCCAAAGAGGCCGGTCGTGCCGTCGTCGCCGGTCTTCGTGTAGAGCTTCATGCTCGTCCGCTTCGCACGGTGGAGCGGGGGAGGCGAACCGATCAGTACGCGTCGATCTTCACCTTGGTCGGAGCGGCCGGCGCGGCCCTCGGCGAGGCGGCCGCGGGCTTGCCGGCGCCGGCGGCGGGCTTGCCTTCGCCGGGCCTGGGCGCGTCGGAGGTCGTCTCGGCGCGGTGGTCCAGCGCCGTGAGCTCGCGCTCGGCGCGCTCGCGGTAGGCGGCGTGGCGCTTCATCGCGGTGAACAGCTGGCGCGCGTGCTCGGTGTTGCCCACCTCGCGGTAGCAGAGCGCCGCGTCCCACATCGCCTCGACCGCGACCGGCGTGCCGACGTAGCGGCTCGCCACCGCCTCGAGCCGCGAGATCGCCGCGCCGCACCCCGACGCGAACCGCGTCGAGCGCGCCGCGTACAGCGCCGCCAGGCCAGAGTTGCCGCCGCCGCCGCTCGCCACGATGTCGAACCCACGCGCGGCCTCTGCCCACCGCTTCGCCTTGAACGCGTCCATCGCGGCGGCGTAGGCGGCGTCTTCTCGCGCGGACTCGGGAGGCGCCTCGGCAGCCGCGGCGGGCGCGGGGGCGGCGGGCGGCGGCGCCGCCGCTTCGTCGGAGTGAGGCGCGCCCTCCTTGGTGACCCGCACCGCGCCGGGCCCCGCGGGCCGCGCGCGCAGCAGCAGCAGGCTCGAGCCCACCATCATCATCAGCAGCACCGCCATGGCCGCCTGGGGTCGCATCGCGTAGCTGCCGGCGAGCGAGATCATCCGCGCGAACCAGCCCCACGGGGAGCCGCTGCTCTCGCGCGCGGCGCCGTCGTCGTCGACCAGCGTCGTGAGCACCCGCGCCTCGAGCCCGTTCGGGACCGCGAGTACGGGCAGCCTCGCGCGCTCGCGAGCCTCTGCGAGACGCGCCAGCGCGGGGCCGCAGCGCTCGCAGCGCGCGGCGTGGGCCTCGGCCGCGCGGCGATCCTCCGGCGCGCCGTCTTCGTAGACGACGTCGAGCGCGAGCTCGTCGAAGCGGGCGCAGGTCAGCTCGTCCATCAGGCGACCCCTTCGCCCTCGTCCCCGAGGCCGCCGCGCAGGCGCTCGAGCGCGTAGCGCATGCGGCTCTTGACCGTGTTCTCGGGCACGCCCGTCACCTTGGCGATCTCGGCGAACGGCAGGCCTCCGACCTCACGCAGCAGGAACACCTCGCGCTGCTCCTCGGGCATCGCCTCGAGCGTCGCCGAGATCGTCCCCGCGGCCTCGTGCCCCTCGGCCATCCGCTCGGCGCTCGCCGAGGGGTGCTCGTCGCGCACCGTGTCGCCGAGCGAGCCGCCCGAGGCGAGCGGTTCATCGAGCGAGGGGTGCCTGCGGTGGGACATCTTTCTCAAGGTATCGACGCAAAGGTTTCGGGCGATGGCGTAGAGCCAGGTCGTGAACTTGGCCTCGTGCTTGAACGCCGAGTTTCGCTCGACGACCCGGAGGAACACCTCCTGCGAGAGATCCTCTGCCATCGCTACCGACGTATGACGCGCGACGAAGTTGTAAACACCCCCGAGGTGCCGCTTCATCAAGGCCGCGAACGCCGCCCGGTCGCCCGCCTGGAAGCGGGCCATCAGGTCTTCGTCGGAGAGCGTGTCGCGCAACGGGGGCTCGTCGGGGCGGACGCGGACGCGCGCCTGCGCTCAGCCCTTGAAGAACGCGTTGTACTTCGGATCGTTGTACCGCTCGTAGTCGATCACGAACGGCGTCATCTGCGTCACGCCGTCCTTGTGCTTCATCGACAGCGCCATCGGCACGACCTCGCGGTAGTTGGACGACTCGGGCAGGTCCTTGTTGGTCCTGCCGCCCGCCGAGAAGAGGTTCAGCAGGCGCGTGCCGTCGAGATCGTAGACGGTCTTCCAGCCCTCGACGACGCGCTCGTGGCCGCGCACCATCGTCGTCGCGCCGACCCGCGACATGAAGCTCTTGAACTGGCGCTTGCCGAACGGAAAGCGTGCGTTTGATTTTTGAAGTTCCAGCGGGATGTACTCGGCATCGGACGGGTCGCTCCACAGCATCTGGAAGCGGATCTCGGGATCGTTGAGCGAGGCGAGATCGAGCCACTTCTTCGCGAGGGTGTCGTCGCGGGGGATGCCCGCGTGGACGAAGAGCATCCGCTCGAAGAGCAGCATGTTCGGCAGCGCCTCGAAGAAGCGCATGTAAGCCTCGAAGATCGCGTCGGGCGCGAGCCCTTGAAGGCTGTTGATCGCCTCGGCGGGCTTCACGCCGCCGTACACGCGGCCGTTCACCTGCACGTAGTACTCGTGGTTGCCGCGCAGCATGTACACGCTGTCCGGCACCGTCAGGAACAGGTGCATCACCGTGCGCAGGATGCCGTTGTAAGAGAAGCGCCCGCGGTCGATGTAGTCGCCCAGCAACACGAGCTTCATGTCGGGCGCGTGCTCGGGATCCTCGCTGTGGGCCTGCACCTTTCGAAAGAAGTCGGCCTGCAGCAGCGCCGCCTTCAGGCACGAGTAGCAGCCGTGCAGATCGCCGAGCACGAGCAGCTCGTAGTCTCGCCCCGGCTTCGGCGGGACGACGTAGACGTGCCCGTCGAGGAAGGCGTCCTGCCCCGCGAACTCGGAGACGTCCTGCGCGCCGACGAGCTTGCCGCGGGCGCCCTGGCGCTGCTCGTCGAGCTTCGCCATCACGCGCTCGATCAGGGCCATGTCCCGCTGCGTCTGCTCGGTGACGGTGGTGGGGTCCTCGCCGTAGTTCCACTCCGAACGCTCGAACCACGAGTGGTTCATGTCCTGCCCGGTCAGCTTGCGCGCCGCGTTGACGAGCACCTCGCCCGCCTCGACGAGCTCGATCTCGGCGTCGTCGAGGTCCATCGGCGCGTCGAGCAGCTCGGCGACGTCGTTGCGGAACTTGAGCTCGTTGGGGTGGACGACGCCGTCGGCGTGCATCAGCTCGTCGACCGTCGCGAGCAGCTGCTTGCGGTTGTCCTCGTCGAACTGCTTGAACAGCTCGTAGCAGCGCAGCTTCAGCTTCGCCGTGACGAAGGTCTTCACGTCCTCGCCGTCGGCGACCGGCTCGTCGAAGTTAGCCTTGATAGAGGCGTCGACCTCGTCGAGCACCTCGTGAAAGTGCTTGGTCCAGCGCTGGGAGACGTCGGTGATCATCGCCACGTCGTCGCCGAGCGCCTGCTGCGCGCGACCGGCGACGAGCTTCGCGATGTAGTCGCGGACGAACGTCTTCTCGTCCGAGTCGAAGTCTCCGTCGATGTACCCGAACGCGGTCAGGTAGAAGATGACCGCCCGCATCTGGTCTTCGGCGGTCTTCGGATCGTGGCTGAACGAGATCATCGGGGCGCGATGGTACACGCGCCGCCGCGCGGCCGCAGCGCCGATTCGCGCCGGGTCAGCCGACCGGGAACGAGAGCGTGAAGAGCGTGCCGCGCCCGGGCTGCGTGTCGACGTCGATGACGCCGCCCATCTTGCGCACGATGCCGTAGACGGTCGACAGGCCGAGGCCGGTGCCCTCGCTCGCGTCCTTGGTCGAGTAGAACGGCTCGAACGCGCGCGACAGCACCTCTTCGGTCATCCCGATCCCTTCGTCGGCGATCGTCACGACGGCCAGCTGGTCGCCGGCCTCGGAGAGGCCCACGTCGGCGAAGACGCGCAGCGTGCCGCCGTCGGCCATCGCGTCGCGCGCGTTCAGCGCGAGGTTCAGCAGCACCTGCTGCACCTCGACCGAGTCGCCGTGTACCAGCAAGGGCGTCTCGCCGGTCGCGATCTCGAGCGCGCACTGCCCCTTCACGAGCGTCTCGAGGATGGGCTCCATCCCCCTCAGCACCAGGCGAAGATCGAGCGTGCGGTGCGTTGGCGGCGCGGCCCGTCCGAACGTGAGCAGCTGTCGGGTGAGCCCCGCGCCGCGGCTGACGACGTCGCGGATGTGGGCCGCGGCCCTCGCGGCGGCCTCGGGCGACGGCGCGCGCTCGAGCGTCGCGGCCATGCCGTCGATCGCGGCGAGCAGGTTGTTCACGTCGTGGGCGATCGCCGCCGCCATCCGGCCGAGCGCTTCCATCTTGTGCCCCTGCTGGCTTCGCACGAGCCGCTCGCGCGCCAGCGCCTCGGCCCGCGCGCGCTCCTCCTGCTCGAGGATGAGCGCGACCGAGTCCGCGACCGACCCCGCGAACGCGCGGTCTTCGGGGGTCCAGCGCCGGGGCGCTCCGACGTGCTCGTGGCAGACGACGCCGACCAGGTCGGCCCCCCGAAACAGCGGAGCGTCGAGCATCGAGGTGATCCCGAGCGGCTGGAGATACGTGCCGAGCAGCTCGAACACGTTGGGATCGGTGGAGACGTCGTCGCAGGACAGCCAGCGATGGGTCTTCAGCGCGTCGATGTACGCGGGGAAGCGCGCGCCGTCGAGGTGCCGGGGAGCCGGGTGGACGCCGTCCGCGCCGTGGAGGTGGGCGCACCTGAGCGAGCGACCGTCTGGTTCGAAGAGCCACACGCCGACCCGCGCGACGCCGAGCACCTTCGCGCCGATCGCCGCGGCGCGCGCGAGCGCGGCCTCCATCCCGCTGTCCTCTGTCACGCGGATGCGCGCCATGCTGTACCTCGCGCTCGCGAACGACGGCGACTCAGCGGTCACGGCGGCTGAGGCGCGCAGGCGCCGGATGGTGTCGGACATCGCGGGGGCGATGATAAGGGGCCTCGACGCGCGGGGGTACGTGGTAATGCAGGTCGATGCGCGACGTGTTCGTCCTCGACGCCGTTCGTACGCCCCGCGGCCGCGGCCGCCCCGGAAAGGGCGCGCTCTCGGGCATCCACCCGCAAGAGCTGATGGCCCAGACGCTCGACCGGCTCGCGTCGAAATCCGGCGTAGAGAAGGCCGACGTCGCCGACGTCGTCGTCGGCTGCGTCTCGCAGGTGGGAGAGCACGGCGCCTGCCTCGCGCGCAACGCGCTCGTCCTCGCCGGCTGGCCGGAGGACGTCACCGGCGTGATGGTCAACCGCTACTGCGGCTCGGGCCTGCAGGCGGTCGCGTTCGCCGCGATGGGCGTGATGAGCGGCATGCAAGAGGTGGCGATCGGCGGCGGCGTCGAGAGCATGTCGCGCGTGCCGATGGGCTCGGACGGCGGCAAGCTCGACGGCAACAACCCGCGCCTGTCGGCGAAGGTGCCGATGGTGCCGCAGGGCATCAGCGCCGATCTGATCGCGACGCTCGACGGCGTCTCGCGGCGAGCGCTCGACGAGTTCGCGCTCTCGTCCCAGAAGAAGGCGGGCGTCGCGATCGCCGAGGGGCGCTTCTCGAAGAGCCTGTTCCCCGTGATCGATCCGGTCTCGGGCGCGGTCGCCCTCGAGCGCGACGAGCACCCGCGCCCCGACACCACGCTCGAGGCGCTCGCGAAGCTCGAGCCCGCGTTCGCGGCGATGGGCGCCGCGCCTGGGCGCGCGAGCGGCGAGACCCTCGATCAGATGGCGCTCTCCCGCTACCCGCAGGCGGGCTCGATCGCGCACGTACACACCGCCGGCACGTCGAGCGGCATCGTCGACGGCGCCGCCGCCGTGCTGCTGGCCTCGGGCGACTACGCGAAGGCGCACGGCCTCAGGCCCCGCGCCAGGGTGCGCGCGATGGCCACGGCGGGCGCCGAGCCGGTGATCATGCTGACGGCGCCGGCCGCGGCCTCCCAGAAGGCGCTGCGCCTCGCCGGGCTCTCGGCGCGCGACATCGACGTCTGGGAGATCAACGAGGCGTTCGCGATCGTGCCGATCCAGACCGCGCGAAAGCTCGACGTCGACCTCGCGCGCGTCAACCCCAACGGCGGCGCGATCGCGCTCGGCCACCCGCTCGGGGCGACGGGCGCGATGCTGCTCGGCGCCGCCGTCGACGAGCTCGAGCGCGCCGACCGCTCGCTCGCGCTCATCACGCTCTGCATCGGCGGCGGCATGGGCATCGCGCTGATCGTCGAGCGGACCTTACCCGCGCAGCACCGGGCCTCGTGGCGACCACCGACGACACCCTCCCGCCGCTGGCCCATACGCCGGGCGTCGTGTGTCCGCAGTGCCGCACCGTGTTTCCGCACGCGTCGGCGCCCGAGGTGTGCCCCATCGACGGCGGCGCGCTCGTCGACACGCGCGTGTTCGCCGACAGCGGCGAGGACTCGATGCTCGGCCGCACGATCGGTGGTCGCTTCAGCGTGGTCGCGCGGATCGGCGGCGGCTCGATGGGCACCGTCTACCGCGCCCGACAAGAGGGCATGGCGCGCGACGTCGCCCTGAAGATCCTGCGCCAGGATCGCGTGTACGACGCGCAGGCCAAGGCCCGCTTCGAGCGCGAGGCGCGCGCGAGCTCGGTGCTCGTGTCGCCCAGCACGGTGCGCGTCTACGATTTCGGTCAAGAGGCCGACGGCTCGCTGTTCCTCGCGATGGAGCTGCTCGACGGTGAGTCGCTCGGCCAGCGCCTCAGGCGCGTGGGCAAGCTGCCGGTGCTCGACGCGGTCCGGCTCGCGCGCGACGTGCTCGCGTCGCTGTCCGAGGCCCACGAGAAGGGGATCATCCACCGCGACGTCAAGCCCGACAACATCTTCTTGACCCGCACCAAGGGCGCGAACGGCGCGCCCGTCGAGGCCGCGAAGGTGCTCGATTTCGGGATCGCCAAGGTGCTGCGCGGCGAGGCCGGGGTCGACGCGCTCGAGACGCAGGCCGGCACGGTGTTCGGCACGCCGCGGTACATGTCGCCCGAGCAGGCCCAGGGCAAGGCGCTCGACGCGCGCAGCGATCTCTACGCCCTCGCGATCATCCTGTTCCAGATGATCTCCGGGCGACCGCCGTTCGAGGACGAGGACGCGGTCGTCGTGATGGCGCGCCACATCAAGGCGGCGCCGCCCAAGCTCTCCGAGTGCGCGACCGACGCCGCCGTCCCGCGCGAGCTCGACGCCGTGCTCGACGCCACGCTCGCGAAGGATCCTCAGCGACGCCCCGCGACGGCGGCGGCGCTGTCGGAGCTGCTCGAGGAGGCGGTCGCGAGCTGGTCGCCCGATGTCACCGCGCGCCCGCAGGCCCTGCCCGCGCGCAGGCCCGCCAGATCGCTGCCCCGGTGGGTGATCGTCGCGGCGGCCGCCGCGCTGGGCCTCGCCGCGTTCGCTGGCGCGTTCTCGCTCTTGCGTCGGCCTGCGCCCTCGACGCCCGCGGCGTCGCCGACGCCGAGCGCGACCGCGAGCGCCAGCGCCTCCGCGAGCGCGACCGCCGCGCCGAGCGGGCACGCCGACGCCGTCC
>CAUJFL010000186.1 GCA_963169165.1 Myxococcota bacterium
ACCGATTTCAGCAACTCGAACCTCTTCCGAACTTGGTCCACGACGCCCATCGTGCACCCGTCAACACGGCCCCCGGGGAGATTATTTCCATCCTACATTGCCTACATTGTCCCACTTCCATAATTTTTGCCCAGGCCCTAAGGCAGGTCTTCGTTGCCGCGGAGCGGGTGGTGCTCCTCGAGCCAGCGCGGGTTGTCGGCGTGGTAGCCGTACGACGCGCCGCTGGTGGTGACGACGAGCTTCTTCACGCCGCTGGCGACCGCGGCACGGAGCACGTTGCGTGTGCCCTCGACGTCCACGCGGTACGCGAGGGCCTCTCCTCCCTCTCGCGGCGGCTTCAGGATCGACGCGAGGTGCACCACGGTGTCGATGCGGTGCTCCGCCAGCGTCGCGCCGAGCCCGTCGTCGCACACGCTGCCGGTGACATGGGTCACCCCGGGGAGGCGGTCGATCGACGGAGGCTCGCGCACGTCGAGCGCCACCAGGGCGGACAGCTCGTCGCGGCGAGCGGAGAGCGCTCGGACGGTCAGCCCGCCGAGGTAGCCCGCGGCGCCGGTGACGAGGACCGAGGTCATTCGCCCGCGGGCTCCTGGTGCATCTCCTTGAACAGCTGCAGGCCCGGCGCGAAGAGGTGCAACATCGGATCGACGTCCACGTGCACGACGGCGGGACCACCGCAGCCGAGCGCGCGCTGCAGCGCCGCCTCGAGCTCGTCGGGAGAGGACACCCGCTCCCCGCGCGCCCCCATGCTTCGCGCGAGCTCGTCGAAGCGGATCTCCTCGAGATCAGTGTTGATGGTGTGGCCGCCGCGCACGCCCAGCACTTGCCGGACGCCGTCGAGGCCCAGCTGCTGGGTGAGCTTCACCATGCCCCACTGTCGATCACACAGCACCACGTAGGTCACCGCCAGTCTGTGCCGCACGGCGGTCTCCAGCTCCTGCGCGTGAAAACCCATCGCGCCGTCGCCGAGCACGCAGACGACGCGGCGCTCGGGGAGGGCCACCTTCGCGCCGAGCGCCTGCGCGACGCCGGCGCCGAGCATGCCCAGCTTGAAGGTGCCGAGCAGCGTGTTGGGGACCCGCACCTCGTGAAAGAACTGCGCCCAGACCGAGGTGTTGCCGCCGTCGACGACGACGATGGCGTCATCCTCGAGGAGGCGCCGCAGCGTGGTCGGGACGTGCGCTGGCAGCATCGGCGCCGCGCGGTTCTCGAGCATCGACGCGCGCTCGGCCGTCGCCTTCGCGCGGAGCCCGCCGAGCTCGGTCACCCAGGCGTCCCGCGCAGCGGCGCGCTCGGGGGCCAGCGCGCGACGCCCAAGCTCGTCGCGGAGAGCGTCGAGGAACACGCCGCAGTCCGCGAGCACACAGAGCTCGGTCCGGCGGTTCAACCCGAGGATCTCCTCGTCGCTGTCTACTTGCACGAAGCGCTGCTCGCTCGCCTTCCCCCAGTAGGGAGGCTTGCCCCAGAAGTCAGTCTCGCCGAGCCGCGACCCGAGCACGAGCACGAGGTCCGCGCCGACGCGCGCCGCCTGAACCGCCTCGATCGCCGGGGTCGGGAGCGCGAGCGCGTGGGACTCGGGGACGGCGCCCCGCGCGCCCCAGCTGGTGCTGACCGGCGCGCGACACAGCTCCGCCACCCGCGAGAGCGCGTCGAACGCGCGCGCGTGCACGACGCCGCCGCCCGCGTGCAAGAGCGGGCGCTCGGCGGAGGACAGCAGCTCGGCGACGCGCGCGACGTCGGCGAGCTTCGGTGCGAGCGGCTCGGTGCGCCGGTACGACGACGGCGACGCGGCGAGGTCCTCCTTCGTGGTGAAGACGCCGTTCATCACGTTCTCTGGGATGTCGACGTGGACGACGCCTGGACGACCGCGGTGCGAGATCCGAAACGCTCGTCGCATCAGCTCGGGGATGCGCTCGAAGGTCGCCGCCGTCCCGCTCCACTTGGTCATCGGCCGCGTCACCGCGACCTGGTCGAAGTACTGAAAGGTGCCGCCTCGATCCGGGTACGCGATCCCTTGTCGGCGGCAGCTCGTGATCAAGAGGACGCGGTTGCCCTCGCCGTTCTCGACGGCGACGCCGGGCAGGATGTTCGCGACGCCCGGCCCGTTGCTTGCCATGCAGACGCCGAGCTTGCCGGTCAGGCGCGCGTAGGCGCCGGCCATGTGCGCGGCCGAGGTCTCGTGGCGCGGCGAGACGAGCTCGATCCCATACTTCTCGAAGGCCGCGTAGAAGCCGAGGTAGGTCCCGTCGACGATGCCGAAGACCCGCTCCACTCCCTCCCGCGCCAGCATCGCCGCGACCACCTCTCCGCCGATCACCTTCTGCATGGGGCTCCTCCTCTCGAGTTGGAGTCAGAGGGCTAGCGCGGCGGGGTGCCTGCGCGCATGCGATCGATCGTTGCGCGGAGGGCGCGGGCGATCATCCGGCCGGCGAGCCGGCTCGGGGAGTAGCGGGATGGCGGCGCGCGGTTGGGGCTCGCCCACGAGCTCGAGGTACAGTGATCGATGGTTGTCGACCAGCCGCTCGACGGCGCGCGGTAGGCAGAGGCGGGCGCCGGAGCTCGAAGTCTGCTCCCGGAGCACAGCGTCCGAATGGGTTTCGCGTGGCGCGAGGAGGTGGCACGATGCGCGGATGGCGTTCATGCTCCGCGCAGGGTCGAGCTCGTTGTTCGCGGCGCTCGTCGCCGTGGCCTGTGGTGGTGGCGAGGCCTCGGAGACCTCCAGCGCTGTGTCCGGCGGCGCGGGCGGCGGCGCTCAGACCGCGGGCGCGGGCGGCGCTGGAACGAGCGGCGCCGCGGGAAACAGCGGCGGGGCAGGGGGCGGCGGCGTGGCGGGCAAGAGCGGCGTGGCTGGGGGCGGCGGCGTGGCGGGCAAGAGCGGCGCGGCGGGCAGCGGCGGCGCGGCTGGCAAGAGCGGCGTGGCGGGGAGCGGCGGCGGAGCGGGCGGCGGCGCGGCTGGCAAGAGCGGCGTGGCGGGGAGCGGCGGC
>CAUJFL010000187.1 GCA_963169165.1 Myxococcota bacterium
CCCTCCCAGGCGGCGCTCCAGCGCCGCGCGCGGCTGCGCGCGGAGCACCTCGCGACGCAGGCCGAGCACGCTCAGGCGCGGGGTCAGCTCGACGCCGCGGTCGCCGACGTCGCCCAGGCCCGCGCGCAGATCGCGATGATCGACGCGCAGGTCTCCGCTTCTCAGGCGAACCTCTCGTTCACCAAGATCTTCGCGCCCATCGACGGCGTGGTCACCGATCGCCAGATCGATCCAGGCCAGACGGTGGCCGCGAGCTTCCAGGCGCCGGTGTTGTTCGTCATCGCCGAGGATCTGCGCAAGATGCGCGTCTTCGCCGACATCGACGAGGCCGACGTCGGCAAGCTCGCCGAGGGGATGGCCGCCGAGGCGCAGGTCGACGCGTTCTTCGGGCAGAAATTCCAGGGCCGCGTGAGCCAGATCCGCTACGCGCCCAACTCGGTCCAGGGCGTCGTCACCTACACGGCGATCGTCGAGGTCGACAACCCCGAGCGCAAGCTGCGGCCCGGCATGACCGCGACCGTGACCGTGCGCACGCGCGAGGCGAAGGGCGCGCCGCGGCTGCCCAACGCCGCGCTCCGCTTCAAGCCCACCCCCGAGAAGGACAAGGATGGAAAGCCCATCCCCAAGCCGCCGGAGCCGCCGCTCGAGCCCGGCACCGGCCGCGTACACCTGCTCGTCGACGCGACCCGCGGCGCCGAGAAGATCGAGCCGCGCGTCGTCAAGATCGGCGTCACCGACGGCGTGTTCACCGCGCTCTCGGAGCCGCTGCCCGAGGGCGCCAAGATCGTGGTCGACGAGACCGACGACAAGGCCGGAAAAAAGGGCGGCCCGAGGATCTTCTGACATGGGCGCGCTCATCGAGCTCGAGCACGTCGAGAAGGACTACGTCTCGGGGCCGGCGGTCGTCCGCGCGCTCCGAGACGTCTCGCTGTCGATCGCGCACGGCGAGCTCGCCGCGATCGTCGGCACGAGCGGCTCGGGCAAGAGCACGATGATGAACATCATCGGCTGCCTCGATCGGCCGACTCGCGGCGCCTACCGCCTCGACGGGCTCGACGTCGGCGCTCGCTCGAACGACGCGCGCGCCATCGTGCGCAACCGCCTGATCGGCTTCATCTTTCAGGGGTTCAACCTGCTGCCGCGCACGACCGCCCTCGAGAACGTCGAGCTGCCGCTCGTCTACCGCGGGGTCGGGCGCGCCGAGCGTCGTCGCCGCGCGATGGCGTCGCTCGCGCTGGTAGGGCTCGGCGAGCGCGTGCACCACACGCCCAACCAGCTCTCGGGTGGCCAGCAGCAGCGGGTCGCGATCGCGCGCGCGCTCGTGACCGAGCCGCCGCTCCTCCTGGCCGACGAGCCGACCGGGAACCTCGACACGCGCACCAGCTACGAGGTGCTGTCGCTGCTCCAGGCGCTGAACCGAGAGCAGGGCATCACGATCCTGATCGTCACCCACGAGCCCGACATCGCGGCGTGCGCCGCGCGCGTGATCACCATGCGTGACGGGATCGTGAAGAGCGATCTGCGTGAAGCCGCGCCGCGCGACGCCGCCCTCGAGCTCGCCGCGCTCGAGCCCGCGCCGTGAGCTCCGAACCGCCTTCTCGCGAGGTGTGAAACATGTTCTAGTCGCGCGCGATGGTCCACACACGCACCGCCTCCACCGAGACGAGCCCCCGCGAGCCGGCGGGCGAGGTCCTCCCGACGCGGCCGCGGCGCCTCTCCGAGGTCTCGAGGTTCGATCGCGAGGCTGACGTCGTGGTCGTCGGGCTCGGCGGCGCGGGCGCGTCGGCGGCGATCGAGGCGCGGCGCGCGGGCGCTTCGGTGCTGGTGCTCGAGCGCGGCTCGGAGGGCGGCGGCTCGACGGCGCAGTCGGGCGGCATCCTCTACTTCGGCGGCGGCACCCCGATCCAGCGAGCGTGCGGCTTCGACGACAGCGTCGAGGAAATGTTCAAGTACCTGCTCGCGGCGAGCGGCCCCAACCCCGACGAGGCGAAGGTCCGCGCGTACGCCGACGGCAGCCTCGAGCACTTCGCGTGGTTCGTGGAGCAAGGCGTCGAGTTCAAGCCGACCTTCTACGCGAAGAAGACGACCGAGCCGCCGACCGACGACTGCCTCCTCTACTCGGGCAACGAGGACTGCTGGCCGTTCAACCTCGTCGCCAGGCCCGCGCCGCGCGGCCACAAACCGAAGACGACCGGCAGCGCCGGCGGCCTCATCATGAAGCGGCTCATCTCGTCGGCGACCTCGCTCGGCGCAGAGGTCATCGAGGACGCGCGCGCGCAGACGCTGATCGTCGACGACGGCGGGCGCGTGGTCGGCGTCGTGGCCCGCGTGCTCGGCGAGCCCCTGCTCGTCCGCGCCCGTCGCGGCGTCATCCTGACCGCTGGCGGCTTCATCATGAACCCGCGCATGATCGCGCAGCACGCGCCGAAGCTCCTCGACGTCAACATCCAGATCGGCAACCCTGGCGACGACGGCGCTGGCATCCTGATGGGTGTCGGCGCTGGCGGCGGCACCATCTGCATGGGCGAGGGGTTCGTGTCGATGCCGTTCTACCCGCCCTCCAAGCTGGTCAACGGCATCATCGTCAACGAGCAGGGCCAGCGCTTCGTCAACGAGGACGCGTACCACGGGCGCACGGGCGACTTCATCCTCCGACAGTCGGGCGGGCGGGCGTACCTCGTCGTCGACAACGCGTCGTACGGGCGGCCGATCTCGGGGATGCAACTGAAGGCCGCCGACGAGACGATAGCCGAGCTCGAGGCGTCGCTCGGGCTGCCGAGCGGCTCGCTCACGCACACTGTCGACTTCTACAACGAGCACGCGAAGGCGGGCGTCGATCCGCTGTTTCACAAGAAGCGCGACTACCTCGCGCCGCTGGTCGAGCCGCCGTTCGCGGCCATCGATCTGTCGATAGACAAGGCCGTCGTCCCCGGCTTCACGATGGGCGGCCTCGACACCTTGCCAACGGGAGAGGTGTTGACGCCGGACGGCGTCGTGGTGCCCGGGCTGTACGCGGCCGGCCGCACGACCGCGGGCCTCCCGCGCTCGGCCGGGGGCTACTCGAGCGGGATGTCCATCGGGTGCGCCACGTTCTTCGGGCGCCTCGCGGGCAAGACCGCCGCTCAGGCGGGCTAGTCGTCGAAGGCGGGGAACGGCGCCGTGGGCTCGAGCGTCGCGGAGAAATGCCGGAGGTGCTCGGGCGCCGACACGACGCGCATCGCGGGCAGGCGGTGCCGCACCCGCGCGACGTCCTCGGCGATCGCGCCGACATAGTCGATGTGGCTCTGCGTGTAGACGCGCCGCGGGATCGCGAGCCGCACCAGCTGCCGCCGCCCCTCGCCCGGGCCGAACATGAAATCTCCGATCTCGCAGCTGCGCACTCCGCCCGCGAGGTAGAGCGCGCACGCGAGCGTCTGCCCGGGCAGCTCGGCAGGAGAGAGGTGCGGCAGCGCGGCGCCCGCGTCGATATAGACGGCGTGCGCCGCGGCGGGCTGCACGACGACGAGGCCGTCGTCCTCCATGCGCTTCGCGAGGTAGCGCGCGACGGCGTAGCGGTACTCGAGGTAGGCGGGATCGAGCACCTCCTGGAGGCCCTGCGCCATCGCCTCGAGATCGCGCCCGGCCAGCCCTCCGTAGGTCGGGAACCCCTCGGTGAGGATCAGGTTGACCTTGATCCGCTCGGCGAGCGCGGGATCGCGGACGCCGAGCAGGCCGCCCATGTTGACGATCGCGTCCTTCTTCGCGCTCATCGTGAACACGTCGGCCAGCTCGAACATCGCGCGGGCGGTCGCCGCGAGCGTGTCGGCGCGTCCTTCGGGCTCGTCGCGCTGGATGCGGTACGCGTTCTCCGCGAACCGGCACGCGTCGAGCACGAGCGGGACGCGCGCGCGGCGGCAGCGCTCGGAGACGGCGCGGAGGTTGGCCATCGACACCGCCTGCCCACCCATCGTGTTGTTGGTGACGGTCATCACCACGAAGGCGACGCGCCCCTCGTGCTCGGCGAGGTGCTGATCGAGGCGCGCGAGATCGATGTCGCCACCGAACGGCTCGTGCGCGGTGAGCGCGCCCGGCCGCGGCAGGTCGACGCCGGTCGCGCCCGCCACCTCGAGGTTCGCCCGGGTCGTGTCGAAGAGGCCGTTGGACAGCACGAGCTTGCCCGCGAGCGGGACGACCGCGCAGAGGATCCGCTCGGCCGCGCGACCCTGGTGGGTCGGGAACACGAACTCCATCCCCGAGAGCTCGCGCACGACCTCTTGCAGCCGAAAGTAGCTCTTGGCGCCGGCGTACGACTCGTCGCCCCGCATCACGGCCGCCCACTGCTCGGCGCTCATCGCGCCGGTGCCGGAGTCGGTCAACAGATCGATGATGACGTCCTCGGCGCGGAGCGCGAAGAGGTTGTAGCTGGCGCTCGCCAGCAGCTCCCGGCGCGCCGCCGCGGTCGTCAACTTGATGGGCTCGACGACCTTGATGCGAAACGGCTCGATGACCGGGCGTGGCATGCGCGCGCAGGTACAACCGCGCGCGTCCGCCGTCACCGCTCCGCGCGCGCGATCGCAAACTATGCGGCCGCGCCGAGCGGTGTGCGCATGACTTGCGTCAGAGGCCGCGCGGCACGCGATCGAGATCGATCTGCTCGAGCGCCTGCCGGATGAGCGCGCTCCGGTTGGCTTTCGTCATCCCTCGCGCCTTCAGCTCGTCGACCATCGCGTCGAGCCGCTCGAGGTCCTTCGTGTACATCGAGATGCAGATCACCTTGTAGTGCTCCGGCTTGGGGGGCAGCGTCTTCGCGCGCGGGCGCGACGACGGCGAGGGCGCGCCATAGAACCGCCCCGACAGCACACCCTCGACCTCGTCGCCCGCGAGCAGCGCCTCCGCCGAACCCCGAAAATCATCACCCTTCATCGCTGTTGTCCTCCGTTCGAAGCTCAGGCGCTCTCTGCGATCCGCAGCGTCGCGGCCTCGCCCACGCCGAGGATGCGGTCGACCGCGTGTTGATAGTCCTCACAGGAGGTCGAGCCGGGGGCGTACTCCCAGAGCGTCTGCCCCTGCGCCGGCGCCTCCTTGATCTTGATGGCCTGGCGGATCGGCCTGAGCGTGCGCTCTCCGAAGTGCTTCTTCAGCGTGTCGACCGCCTCATGACAGATCTTGGCGCGCGCGTCGTACATCGTCGGCAAGATGCCCCAGATGCGAACCGGGTGGTGCAAGAGCTGGTTCACGCTCTTCACTGTCTTGATCACCTGGCGCATCCCGACCAGCGACAGATAGTCACAGGCGACCGGCACGAGGACGCTGTCGACGAAGCAGAGCGCGTTCTGGTTCAACAGTGATAGCGACGGTGAGCAGTCGACGATCACGTGGTCATAAGCCTGGGCGAGCTGGGACAGTCGCGACGCGAGCACTCGGTCGCGGTTCTGGCGGCCGGCGAGGTACAGCTCGGCGGCGGCCAGCGTCTCGTTCGATGGCAGGACGTCGAGGCCGGGGCGCACGGTCGTCACCGCGTCCTTTCCTGACAATCCCATCACCAACACGTGATACAGCGATCGCTCGCTCTTCATGCCGAGCGAGACCCCGACGTTGCCCTGTGCGTCGGTGTCGACCAAGAGCACGCGGCGCCCGCGCTGCGCGAGGCCCGACGCGAGGGTGACGGAGGTCGTCGTCTTGCCGGTGCCGCCCTTGTGGTTGAAGATCGCGAGGAACCGCGGCAAGTCGGCGGTCGGCGCGCGCGGCGCGCGAGAGGTCGGCGACACGGACACGGTCTCGCCCGGGCCCGACGCCCTCGGCGACGCGGAGGGCGCCTCGCGG
>CAUJFL010000188.1 GCA_963169165.1 Myxococcota bacterium
CCGAGACCTCCGCCCCCCAGCCGACGCGCGCCACCCGCTCGCCGACGACGCAGCCCTCGCGCGCGCAGCCGATCGGGTGCGCGCAGGTTCGTCCCTCGGGGCATCTCAGCGCGCCCACCGTTCCCAGCGAGGTCCACGTCACCCCCGCGTCCGTGCTCTCCCACGCCTCGCTCGAAGAGACCGCGAGCGCGCGCCGCCCCGCCACGCCGATGCGCACGCCGTTGCCGCGGACCGGCGGCGCGCCGACCGACAGCGCGCGCCCGTCCTCGTCGGTCAGCACCACCTCCGGGGCGGTCCCCTCGATCGCGATCGTCAGCACGCCGGGCTCGCTCACCGAGATGGTCGCCGCGGTGACCGACGCGCCCTGGGTCGAGGGGAGCTCTCGCAGCTCGAACGTCCGGCCCGCGTCCTTGGAGACGAAGAGCCCGAGCGCTCCTGACTTCGAGCGCCGCCCCACCATGTACGCGGTCGCGCCGCGCCCCGCGAATTTCACGTCGAGCACCCCGCCTCCGAGCGCGACCGCGCGCGCCGCGCCCCACGGCGAGCCGATGACCTCCGCGCCCTCGGTCAGCGTCTCCCACTGCCCGAGCCACAGCGGCGTCTCGAGGTCGCAGCGCTCCTCGGCGCGGCGGCAGGCCCCCCAGATGATCAGCTGCTCGGCCGGACCGAGCGCCAGCCGCATCGCCGACGTTCCCTCGAGCCCGCCGACGAGCTCCTCGGGCTGCTGCGCGACGTCGGTGTACCGCAGCACGCGCACCCGACCGCGCGCGGACGCTCGCTGCGGCACGAGGCACGCGGCGTACAGCGCCCGATCGTCGCCGACCACGGAGAGCGCCACGCAGCGCTCCGTCCCCGCGAGCGGCGTGAGCTCGAGGCGCTCGCCGAGCCGTCCGCGCCCGAGCGTCGCCGGCCCTTCCGGCTCGCTCCGCGCCATGCTCGGCACGTAGACGACGCCGCGCCAGATGAAGCCGCTCCCCTTCGCGAGGGCGGCGCCGTCGGGGACGGCGCGGGATGGCACCACGAGCGGAGCCGCGGCCAGCGGCTCGCGGGCGTCGACCACGCGCACCGGGCCGCTGGGACCGAGCTCGACAGAGCGTTGATAGCCCAGCGCCGTCACGACGCCTCGGTGCGGACCTTCGAGCCAGGCGGCCCCGACCGTCGGCGCGTCCAGGCGCTCGAAGGTTCGACCCGCGTCTTTTGTCAAGAACAATCGCTCCGGCAGCCCGAGCACCACGCCTCGATCGCCGTCCACCCGCGCGTCCACGATCCACCGCGTGTCGAGGCGCACCCGCTGCCACGTCTCGCCAGCGTCACGCGACCAGGAGAGGGCGCCGTCCGCGCCGACGCGCGCGACGTTCGAGCCCGAGGCCGAGACCGCGCCGGCGTCGCCCGACGCCCGCAGCACCCGCGTGAACGAGCCGAGCGGAGTCGACGCCTCGTACAGCGCGCCCGAGCGCCCCACGAAGCGCCACGCGCCGGTCGCCGACCGCGCCAGCCCGACGAGATCTTCGGGGGCGAGATCACCCGCGGCCTCGGCGTCTCCGCCGCGCTGGACGAGCCATCGCTCCCCCGCGCGTCCCCACGCCAGCCACTCGCCGTCGGTCTGCGAGACGGAGCCGAGGATCGCGGCAGGCTGCTTCGGCGCGTAGACCCAGCGGGCGACCGTCGGCGCACCGTCGTCACGACGCTCGAGCCACGCGACGTTGGCGCGCGGCGGAGGAGCCGCGACCGGCGCACACGCCGCCACCCCGACGATCGCCCACCGCCACGCTCGGCTCGGTCCCACGCCGCTCTCGTCAGAAATCGGGCTTCAGCAGCGGGGGCGGCGCGAAGCCAGAGGGCGGTCGCGGCTTGTCCGGCTTCGTCTCTTTGTCGGGCTTCGGGTCCTTCTCGGCGATCGGACGCGGCGGCTCGGCGGCCGTCACGGCGACGGGATGGACCGGTCCATGACCGACGGTCGGCAGCGCGTCGATCGAGTCGGGAGCGGCGGACGACGCGCTGAGGGTCGGCGTCGGCGCGGCGCTCGCAGCGGGAGCGGCGGACGCGCTGGGCGTCGGGGCGCTCGTGACCGCGGCCGCCGAGGGGGTTCGAGCAGGCAGGGCAGCGGCGCGCGGATCGCTCTTCGCGCGGGTCGCTGCGAACACCCCTCCGCCGAGCCCGAGCGCCACGACGAGCCCCCCGGCCACGATCGCCCCGACCGGCGTCTTCTTCGGCAGGGGGGTCGCCCCGCTGGGCGGCGTGCTCGAGTAGACGCCCGGTGACGCGACGGAGGTGATCGACGGCTGCGAGCCGGTGGACGGATAGATGCTCGGGCGCGACGGAGGAGGGAGCCCCTCGAGCGGGATGAGCCCGCTCGGCAGGCCCTGCACCGCGCTGAACTGCCCCGTCATCCCGATGTCGTGCACCGGGCGGGCCATCAAACGCTGCGCCTCCGCGTGGTTCGCCCACTGCTCGTCCGCCAGCTTCACGGCGCTCTTCAGCGCGTCGCGCCTGCGCTCTCCGCGCTCGCCCACCACCTCCCGCACGAACCGCCCCACATCCGCGGGTCGCACGCGTGGCGCGGTCGGGGGCATCACGCGATCGAGCGCGGCCTCGAACTCGGCGCACGTCTGGAACCTGCGCACGGGATCCTTCTCGAGGGCCTTCAGCACCACCGCCTCGAGCGTCTTCGGATACGAAGGGACGTAAGACGAAGGCGGCGGGCACGGCTGGTCGAGGATGTTGCGCAGCGTCGCGACGTCGCCGTCGCCCTTGAAGGGGTGTCGCCCAGTCGTCAGCTGATAGAGCACGATCGCGAGCGCGAAGAGATCGGTGCGGCGGTCGACCGACTTCCCCATCGCCTGCTCGGGCGACATGTACGAGGCCTTGCCCTTGACCGTCCCCACGCTCGTCTTCGCCGACTCTCGCCCGTGCGCGAGCACGACGCCAAAATCAACACTCTTTACGTTGCCGTCGTAGGTGACGAGGATGTTCTGCGGCGAGACGTCGCGGTGGACGAGCCCGACGGGCGCGCCGTCCTCGTCGAGCAGCTCGTGCGCGGCGTGCAGGCCCGCGGCCGCGTCGGCGATGATCCGCACCGCGATGCCGATCGGCATGCCCTGCTTCTTCAGCGAGGTCCGCCAGATCGCCGACAGCGGCTCGCCGTCGACGTACTCCATCACGATGTAGAGGACCTCGTTCTCCTCACCGAGGTCGAAGATCTCGACGACGTTCGGGTGATGGATCCTCGACGCGATGCGCGCCTCGTCGAGGAACATCTCCTCGAACATCGGATCGTCCGACAGCTTGCCGAGCATCATCTTGATCGCGAGGTGCTTCTGGAAGCCTCGCGAGCCCTTCATCCGCGCGGCCCAGACGCTCGCCATCCCGCCTTCGGCTATCGGGACGAGGAATTCGTATCGCCCGATCGACTGGCCGGGCTGAACGTCACTGAGCGATCGCATGCAGCAGACTCGACGACGAAGATACCTTCGCTCGCCCGCTTCGACAACCACGTCTGCGCCAGTCTCCCAACGACGCCGAGGGCTCAGCGCGCCTTCGGCTCCGCGCCGATCTCGCGCTCGAGCGCGCGCACGCTCGCCTCGCGGGCCGCGTCGACGGTCGGGGCGCCGTACGCGGCCTCCTCGACCGCGCGCGCCCAGGCGGCGATGTCCTGGCGAGCGCGGGCGTCTGCGAGCGCCGCGACCTTGCTCGGCGTCGGCTCGGGCTTGCCTCCCCACGCCGGCCCCGCCCGCCTCAGCGAATCCATCAGTCGCTCGAGCACGGCTCGACGCCGGAGCTGCAGACCGAGCTGCGCGCGCCCGCGCCCTGGCATCGCCACCTCGACGCGGGCGTGAAGGGGTCCCTCGGCCGTTAGCACCCGCGACGTCACGACGTCGATAGACAGCGAGAACTCGC
Source organism: Myxococcota bacterium (assembly GCA_963169165.1). GTDB lineage: Bacteria > Myxococcota_A > Polyangia > Polyangiales > Polyangiaceae > JADLFU01. The sequence goes on from CAUJFL010000188.1 coordinate 3,898, forward strand.
CGCGCGCGTCCGTCGTGGTCGAGGCGATCTCGCGGTCTCCGTCGAAATCGCGCGCGCGCACGGTGACCTTCACGTCGGCGAGCGGGCGTCGCTCGTGCGCGTCGAGCACGACGCCGCGGAGCCCCGGCGCGCCGTCGTCGGGCAGCATGACGAGCTCGGGCAAGCGCAGCTGACGCATGGGTCGCGCCGAGCTCCGCGCCGAGCGTGGCCGCCTGCGCCACCCGTTCGCCAGCACGAGCAGCAGCGCGGCGGCCACGAGGACGAGCGGCGCCTTGCGCCATAGCGACGGCGGCTTCACTGGCACCCGCAGCGCGAGCGGCGCGCCGCCGCGCAGGCCCGAGGAGCTCGGCAGGTAGGAGAACGAGATCTCGACCTCGCCCGCCGCAGGCACGTCGAACATGACCGGCACGCGCGCGCGGCCGTCGAGCACCGCGGCCGTGCCGATCACCTCCGCGCCGATCTTCGCCTCGACGGCGCCGGCGGCGGCTGGACCTCGGCTCGTCTCGGCCGCGATGACGAGCGTGTGCCCGTCGTGGGGGACGATCGGCGCGGGCGGCGCCGCCCCGACCAGCGCGACCTTCGCGACGCGCAGCACCTTCGCGCGCAGGGGCCCTGGGTCGTCACCCGCGCGCACCACCAGCTCGCCGACGCCGGGTCCGGCGAGCGCCTCGGTCGGCACCTCGAACGCCGCGCGCCCGTCGGTGTCGGTCCGAGCGCGGCCGAGCGCGGCGCCGCGCTCGTCCGTCAGCGAGAGCCACAGCCCCTCGATCGGCCGATCGGCCCCCGCGCGAGCGGTCGCGCGCACCGCGACGCGCGCGGAACGAAGATCGAGGTCGAGCGCCTCGGGCAGCGGATCCCACGCGAGCGACGGCGCGCTGCGACCGACGTCGTAGACCTGCTCCCACGCTCGCGCCTCGAGCGCGCCGTCGCCCCCGAACCTCACGCGTACGCTGCCCTTCGTCGGCAGCCCCGTCGCGCGCAAGCAGAACACGCCGAGCCCGTCGGTCACGACCGCGTACGCCTCCGGCCCAGCGCGCGACGGCGCGCGCGTCGTCCCGCACGGGCTCGGCGCGGCGAGCGTGACCGCGCGCCCACCGTCCAGCACCGACAGCTCGAGGCGCTGATCGGCGAGCGGTCGTCCGACGTCGTCTCGCAGCGTCCCGCGGACCTCCTGCGCGTCCCCGTCGCTCCCCACCCGGACGTCGACGACCGCCTCGCCCCGCACGTCGAGCCTCGCCGCCCACGCCGTCGCCGACACGGCCACGGCGAGCCACGCGGCGCGCAGCGGACGAATTCGCAAACGAGGAAACATGAAATGGAGCGTCGGTGTCGTATCATGCTCTCGATGAGCGTGGCCCCGCGTCTCGGCTCCAGGATCGCCTGCGCGGTCGCGCTCGTCGGGCTCTCGTTCTCTCCGCTCGCACGCGCCGAGTCGGTCGAGAAGCTCGCGAAGGAGCTCAAGGAGAACGACGATTTCCGCGTGCGCACGCAGGCCGCGCTCTCGCTCGGGAAGTCCGCGCAGGTGGCGGCGGTCGCGCCCCTCTGCGACGCGCTCTCGGGCGACTCCTCCGACGCCGTGCGCGGCGCGTCCGCAGCGGCGCTCGGCAAGCTCGGCAAGCAAGAGGGCGTCCCGTGCCTCGAGGCGCGCAAGGAGGCCGAGTCGAGCGCCAGCGTCAAATCCCAGATCGAAAAGTCGATCTCGACCCTCTCCAAGCCCTCCGTGCCGCCGGGCTCGAAGTACTACGTGTCCATAGGCAAGGTGAACAACAAGAGCCAGCGCGGCGAGGTCGAGGGGCTCGTCAAGAGCCTCACCGCGAAGAAGCTAGGCAGCATGACCGGCTACGCGGTGGCGCCGAAGGGCGAGGCGTCCGCCACCGCGAAGAAGGTCATCGGCGACAAGCGCCTGAAGGGCTTCCAGCTGCTCACCACGGTCGAGTCGCCCGTCTACAGCGGCGACAAGCTCACCGTCGCGATCAAGGTCACGGTCACCACCTACCCCGGCTCGTCGATCCTCGCCGGCTTCAACCCATCGTTCACGCAGTCCGGCGTCTCGGGCACCGACAAGGCGTCCGAGGACGAGCTGGTCAAGATGGCCGTCGAGCGCGCGCTCGAGAGCCTCGAGAAGGTCGCGCCGACCCTCTGACGCGCCTGGCTGGGCGGATTGTTGCGCTCCGCGAGCGGCGCACCGTAACCTGCACCTCGCGATGGAAAAGCCGAGCGCGCCGACGGGACGTCACCAGCGGAGCTTCAAGAACTACCTCCTCGATCCGGCGTTTCAGCTCAAGTACACCTCGTACCTCGTGGCCATCGCGGTCGCGCTGTCGGTCTCGCTCGGCGGGCTGCTGTGGCGCACGAGCGGCGACGTGCTCGCCGAGAGCCGCCTGTCCGTGAAGCAGGGCGAAGAGACGGTGCGGCAAGGCTCCGAGACCGTGCAGCGCGGTCAGGAGCTCGTGAAGGAGAGCCAGAAGCTCTCCGCCGTCGTGCGGATGCAGATCCAGAAAGAGTACGGCGACTCGCCCGAGCTCGCGAAGACCTTCAACGAAGAGGCCGACCGCGAGCAGAAGCGCCTCGAGGGCGAGCAGCAACGCCTCCTCGCGGAGCAGAAGCGCCTCGAGGGCGACAAGGCCAGCCTCGCCGCGCGCACCGGCAAGATCGAGGCGCAGCAGCGCACGATCATGATCACGCTGGTCTCCGTGCTGCTCGCGCTGGTCGCCGCGATCGGCGTCGCCGGCATCATGATCACCCACAAGATCGCGGGCCCCATCTACAAGATGAAGCGCCAGATCCGCGAGCTCGGCGAGGGCAACCTCCGGATGCCCTCGAAGCTCCGCAAGGGCGACGAGCTGGTCGACTTCTTCCAGGCGTTCGAGGACACCGTGAAGAGCCTGCGCGAGCGGCAGGCGAAGGAGATCGAGCAGCTCGACGAGGCGGTGCGAGAGGCCGAGGCCGGCGGGCACGACGCCTGCGTCGCGAAGCTGAAGCAGCTCCGCAGCGACATGCAGGCCGAGCTCGCCTGAGCGCGCCGACCGTCAGCGCAGCCCCTCGGAGAGCTCGACGGTCACGGGCGTCGCGTCGAGATCGACCGAAGCGACGTCGATACGCACGCGCTCGATCGTCGGATCGCTCGACATCGTCCGCCACAGCCGCTCGGTCGCCTCGCGCAGTCGCCGCCGCTTCGCCTCACCGACCGACGCGAACGCCGACTCGTACGCCCCGCTCCCCCGCGTGCGCACCTCGACCACCACGACCAGCGCCCCGTGGCGCGCCACGACGTCGAGCTCGAGCGCGCCGAGCCGCACGTTCGTGCCGATGATCTCGTAACCCCTCGCCCGCAGCCAATCGGCCACGATCCGCTCGGCCGCGCGTCCACGTCGAGCGCGCGGCGTCACGCGGAAGAAATCAGGGGTTGGCCTTCACGCCGCACTTGTTGTTCGCCGCCGTGCAAGCGTCGGCAGACTCTCCGTTGCCGGACTTGCAGAGGCCGTCGTAGTAGCCCTTGTCCTCGTCCTTCACGCAGTACGAGCCGCCGAGCTGCGCGCTGCCCTTCGCGACGGCCGCGCCGACGTCGAGCTCCTTGAACGGCTTGCAGCTGAAGCCGTTGGGACACTCGCAGTACTTCGCGTCCTTCTCGGGGCCATCGCAGCGGCAGGAGCAGTACACGGCCAGCTTGTCCGTCCGCGTCGCGCACTGGCTGACGACGCTTGTGCGCACCATGTCCGCGTTCTTGCCGGTCGAGCCGGGGATGCGGCAGGCGCTCGGATCGGCGCGGAACTTCGTGAGCTGATCCCTCTCGGCGTCGGACAGGCTGTTCGTCCCCTCCTTCGCGAGCAACGCGTCGATCTGCTTGGCCATGTCGTCGGACTGACCGAGCGGGCAGGTGACGCGACCACGAAAGTGGTTGACGAGGCAGACGCGCGTCTCGCACTGGAACGACCGCGACTCGATGTTGACCTCGCTGGCCGCGAAGCCGCCGAAATTCGGCAAATATTCGTCTTCGGGGATGCACGGGTCGCCGACGCCGCCGCTCTGGCACCCCTGCGCGAACAGGGCCAACGGGGACAGAAAGGCGCACAACACAACGGCTTTTCGCAGCATCATCGTCGAGGGGCTCCCAGGGCGGAGCGTCTGCGATCGACTGATCGATCGAAGACGCGAGGCGACGCCGGACGCTAGCCGAGCCGCGAAGCGTTCGTCAACCGTCAATCGGACGAATTCTCCCTCGAAACCGTGCTGCTGCAGAACTCTTCGAGCACTGGATTCGACGTGCTCGGCGACGCCATTTGGCCTTGACAGCGCGCGCGCCACCTTCCTACCATCCGCGGCTTGCGTGGCGATCCCGCCGATATTCTTCGGGTTTTTCCGCGCAAGTAGAACGTTACAGCCCTGGTTTACGCCAGGCTTGGCCCTCCCCTCCCCGGATCCCCCGGAATTCGCCCGAAAGCGACAAGACGATGCGAAATCGGTTGTCTCGTGCCTGCCTGATCGCCTCCCTCCTCACCGTCGGCCCCTCGCTGGCGGTCCTGTCCCACTCGTCGGCGGCGCTTGCCCAGGGCAAGCCCAAGCCCGGCAAGGACCAGCCGAAGGACAAGAAAGACGACAAGAAGGCCGAAAAGAAAGACGAAAAGGACGGCAAGCCGGTCGAGGTCGATCTCGACGAGGGCACCCCTGACGCCAAGAAATCGAAGGACACGGGCCCTGTGACGGCCGGTCAGATGACCGAGGAGGCGGCGACGGCCAAGCGCCTCTTCGAGGGCGAGAAGTGGGCGGAGGCGGCGCTCGCGCTGTTCCGCGTGACCAAGGGCGAGACGGGCGACGACGAGGGCAACAAGCAGATCGCGCAGTACGACCTCGCGGTCGCGCTGTATCGGCTGCAGTTCTACCAACACTCCTACAGCATCTTCAGCGAGATCGCGGACCGGCCCAACCACCTCCGCTTCAACGAGACGCTGCTGTGGCTCGCCCGCCTCGCGACCACGCTGCCCGAGCCCGCCGACATCGTCGAGCGCATCGGCAAGTACTCGAGCGAGCAGGTCGGGCGCTTCAACAACCCGAAGCAGACCGATCTGTTCTGGCAGCTCAATTACCTGCTCGGTCGCTACAAATACCGCAACCGCCAGTACGAAGAGGCGATCCAGCTCTTCGAGAAGGTCGGCAAGAAGAGCAAGTACTACGTCCAGGCGCAGTTCTTCAACGGCATCAGCTACGTCCAGCTGAAGAAGAGCGTCCCGGCGGTGCAGGCGTTCACGCGCATCGTGCAGGCCGTCGACGACGGCGCCGAGGGTGTCGAGGACGAGCAGCGCATGCGCGATCTCGCGCACCTGTCGATGGCGCGCACGTACTACTCGGCGTCGGTCCGCCTCGACGAGAACAACCAGCCGACGATCGACGAGAAGAAGCTCTCCGCCGCCGTCAAGTACTGGAACCGCGTCGACGTCGCGAGCGAGTACTGGCTCGACGGTCTGTTCGAGGAGTCGTGGGCCTATTTCATGGCCGGTGACTACCCGCGCGCGCTCGGCAACATCCACACGATCCAGGCGCCCTACTTCCCCCACAGCTTCTACCCCGAGGCCGAGATCCTGAAGGCGCAGATCTACTTCGCGACCTGCCAGTACGATCACGCGACCACGGTCGTCGCTCGCTTCAAGAAGAAGTACGAGCCCGTCCAGAAAGAGCTCGACACCATCCTCAAAGAGTTCGCCGACGAGGGCAAGGAAGAGCAGGCGTTCACCTTCTTCCGCGAGGTCAAGAGCCAGAAGCGCTCGCTCCCCGCGAACGTGAAGCCGATCGTCGAGCTCGCGCTGTCCGATCGCGCGCTCCTGAAGCACCTCGAGTACGCGCGCGTGCTCGAAGAAGAAGAGGGCCGCTTCAAGAAGGCGCCCGCCAGCTTCCGCGACTCGGGTCTCGGCAACGAGGTCCGCGACGCGCTCGATCTCGCGAAGAGCGTCGCCCTCAAGAACGGCGGCAAGGAGGTGCGCGACCGCTACCAGCGCAACCTCGACGAGCTCAACGAGCACCTCCGCGACTCCGCGAAGATCCTCATCGACATCACCTCGGCCGAGCGCACCAAGCTCGAGGCCACGATCGAGAGCGGAAAGTTCACCCAGGAAGACGCCAAGGTGTTCGGCGTCGTCAAGCCCGACGAGGAGCACGTCATCTGGCCGTTCAACGGCGAGTACTGGCGTGACGAGCTCGGGTTCTATCGACAGGTCGTCGTCTCCAAGTGCGGGAGGTTAGGTGATGAAGAACACTACTCGTTTCGCGGTCTCCCTCTCGCTCGGCGCCGCGCTGGGCACCCTCTCCACGGCGTCCCTCGCGGCCGACGGCCCGATGTGTGTCAGCCAGGAGGCGCAGGACTCGCTGTCGAAGTGTGACGGCGTCACGATGGGCTCGTTCGTCCCGAAGGGCGACAAGGTCGGCGTGAAGCCGCCCCAGGTCTCCACCGACGCGCAAGCCAAGAAGGATAACAAACCCGGCGCGCCCGACCAGGCGATGGCCGCCGGCCAGCGCGACATCCGCCGCGCCTCGATGAAGGACAAGACGCAGAAGCTCCTCATCAGCGAGATCGCCCAGCTCGAGCAGCTCTGGAAGGTCACCAGCAAGAAGGCCTCCGATCGCCCGCAGCTCGCGCGCCGCCTCGCCGAGACCTACGTCGAGCTCGAGAACGCAGCGTTCCGCGAGAAGACCGAGGCGGACATCAAGAAGGACGCCGCGGCGGCCGCGAAGGCGAAGAAGACCCTCGACGGCGCTCGCGCCAGCGCGATCCGCTACTACAAGGTCGTCGTCGACGAGTACGGCGACAAGTACCCGCAGTTCGACGAGGTCTTGTACTACCTCGCCTACGAGTACGAGCAGGGTCAGATGCTCGACGACGCGCGCAAGGTCTACTTCCGCATCATCAGCGACACCCCGCAGTCCAAGTACATCCCCAACGCCTACCTCGCGTTCGGCGAGCTCTATTTCACCGAGGCGCAGGGCGATCCCAGCAAGTGGGAGCTGGCGCGCCAGTCTTACGCCAAGGTGCTCGAGTACGACCAGGCCACCAACAAGGTCTGGGGCTACGCACAGTACAAGCTCGCGTACGTCTACTGGAACATGGCCGAGCAGGACAAGCTCGCGCTCGCCCTCGATGGCTTCAAGAAGGTCATCGAGTACTCGAAGAAGTTCGCCGCCAACGCGGGCGTGCCGGCCCTCGGCAACAGCGCGCGCAAGGACATCGTCCCCGTCTACGCGCTCATCGGGAAGCCCGAGGCGTCCTACGCGTTCTTCAAGCCGTTGAGCGCCGATCAGTCGGACGCGCAGACGTACGACATGATGGACCAGCTCGGCCTCAACTACATCGACACTGGCCACTACGCAGAGGCCGTCTCGCTGTACGAGGATCTCCTGAAGCGCGACAAGGGCGAGAAGACCTGCCAGTACCAGGCGCACATCGTCTCGGCGACGCAGGCGATGAAGGGTGGATCCAACAAGGCTAACGTCCGCGCCAAGATGGACGACATGGTCAAGCGCCTGAAGGAGTACCGCACCGGCTCCTACAGCGAGGACGCGAAGCTCAAGTGCGCCAACGTCACCGCCGAGCTGCTCTACGAGACGGGCGCCGCCTGGCAGATCGAGGCGCAGGGCTCTGGCGGCCAGCGCGGCACCGGCGACAAGAAGACGATGGCCCTCGCGGCCGAGCTCTACAACCTGGTCGCCCTCAACTTCCAGAAGGAGGAGTTCGCAAAGTTCGAGTTCCCCCGCATCGTGAAGGACGACTGGCCCTCGCTCTTCAAGGTGAAATACGCGATGGCCGATCTGCTCTACTTCCAGGAAGACTGGGAGAAGTGCGGCCCCGCCTTCGACATGGTCGTCGAGGAGGATCCGCAGAGCAAGGAGGCGCCCGAGGCCGCGTACGCCGCGGTGCTCTGCTACCAGAAGCTCTACGACAAGCAGCACGCCGGCGGCTCCGCGAAGAAGGGCACCGGCAACCTGCCCGGTCAGAAGGACAAGAAGGGCGCGAAGGCCGACCCCAAGGCCGAGCTCGCCAAGAAGGAGATGACCCCGCAGCAGAAGGGCATGGTCAAGGCCTTCTCTCGCTATCTCTGCGTCGTGAAGCCCGAGGACGCGAAGGCGAAGGAGCAGTACGCCGAGGTCAAGTACGCGCGCGCCCGCACCTACTTCGAGGCGCATTACTGGGAAGAGTCCGCCGCGGCGTTCAAGGACATCGCGATGAACCACTCGGACCTGGACTCGGGCATCTACGCTGCCCAGCTCTACCTCGAGTCGCTCAACATCCTCGGCACCCACGCCGATCCTCCCCGCGCCTCCTGCTACGAGGAGATGGGCGACAGCGTCCCCAAGTTCATCACGCTCTACTGCGACGGCGGCAAGGCCGCGAAGAACCCTGATCAGTGCGCGATGCTGACGTCGATCCAGATCGATATCCTCCGCCTGAAGGCCGAGGCGCTGCTGAAGGCCGCGCAGACCGCGACCACCAACTCGGCCCGCCAGTACGAGGCCGCCGGCAACGCCTACCTCGAGCTCTGGAAGAAGTACGGCGAGGCCCCCATCGCGGCCGGCAAGAAGCCTGAGTACGCGAAGATGGACGAGGTGCTGTGGAACGCCGCCGAGGCGTACCAGTCGGCCCACCTCGTGATGAAGAGCATCCAGGTGCGCCTGATCCTCCTCGATCCCAAGAACGGCTTCGAGAAGGGCGATCTCGCCAAGAAGTCCGTCTACAAGATCGGCGGCAACTACCAGGCGATCGCCGTCTACGACGAGGCCGCCAAGTGGTACGAGCGCTACGCGAAGGAGTTCACCAAGGCTGACAAGGCCGACGCCGCTCTCTCCGACGCGGTCGTCCTCCGCCTCGGCCTCGGTCAGGACACCGAGGCCATCAAGGACGCGGACGACTTCATGAAGCTGTACGGAAAGTCCAAGCCCGCGGAGACCGCGCGCGTGGCGTTCGCCATCGGCGCCCACTACGTCGAGCGCGAAGACTGGGACAACGCGCGCAAGCGCCTGTCGGGCGCGATGAGCCTCATCGACAAGAGCGCGCCGCTCGACGTGCAGGTGCAAGCCCACGCGCTGCTCGGGCGCGTCATGGTCCGCATCAAGAGCGACTCGGCGGCGGCCACCGAGTACAACAAGGTCAAGTCTCTCTGGTCCAACCCGAAGGCCGCGGCCGACAAGGTCACGAGCGGCGACGCCGACGGCGGCCTCCGCAAGCTCGCGAAGGCGCTGACCGCGGTCGGCGAGGCCTACTTCTACTTCGCCGAGAAGGAGAAGAAGAAGGTCGATGCCATCCGGTTCCCCGACTACAAGGGGCCGAACGACAAAGAGAGCGTCTTGAAGCACATCAAGACCAAGGTCGCCGACTGGATCAAGAAGAAGGCGCCCGCGATCGAGGCCGCCGAGAAGGAGTATCTCAAGATCGTCATGCTCGAGCCGGCGCCGCCTCCGCGCTGGGTCATCGCCGCCGGCTCCCGCGTCGGCACGATGTGGGGCGAGTTCGTCCGCGAGTTCCGCGCGGCGCCCATCCCCGCCGAGATGAAGGCCGACGTCGAGCTTCGTCAGACCTACTACGCGGCCCTCGACGACGCCTCCGAGCCGCAGAAGGTCCGCGCCAAGAAGGCGTTCGAGACCTGCCTCGGCTACTCGGTCAAGTACCAGTACTTCGACGAATACTCGCGCACCTGCGAGGTCTGGCTGTCGAAGACCTACAAGAACGAATACCACAAGGTCGACGAGTACCGCGGAGCTCCCAACCGCCTCTCGAGCGGTCTGAACGATCGCCCGTACCCGCTCGACACCAACGGCAAGCCCGTCAATCCGAACCCCGTGCTCGAGGCCGACAAGCAAGAAGAGGCGGTCTCCGAGGACAAGAAGAAGGGCGCCGCCCCGGCGAAGAAGTGAGGATAGCCATGAAGAAGAGCTCTCTCAGCATCATCGTCGCCGTCGCCGCGCTCGCCCTCGTCGGGTGCGGAAAGAAGGAGCCGAACGTCCCGGGTCAGGGCAAGGGCGCGGGCACCGGACCCGACGGCGGACCCGCTGTCGACTCCAAGACCCAGGCCGCGTTCGACAAGGCCCTCGAAGAGTTCATCGGCCACGAGCGCGCTAACGATTGGAACGACGGCGTCTGCGACGACATGGCCAAGAAGTTCCGCGCGGCGAGCGACCAGTCGAAGGCGGCCACCAAGGTCGACTTCGCGCCCGCGCTCTACAACGCGGGGCTCTCATACCAGCGCTGCAACAAGGACGCGGACGCGAAGAAGGCGTTCTCCGACGCGCTCGCCGCCGACCCGAAGTTCCACCGCGCGAAGGTGCAGATCGCGCTGTACGACTACAAGGCTGGCGGAGACGCGACGCTCGAGGCGACGATCCAGGCGCTTCAACAGTCGGTGCTCGACGCCGAGTTCCAGAACCCCGACGCGCTCGTCAACCTCGCGATGCTCGAGATGAAGCGCGGCGGGTCTACGGGGTGGCAGGGCTGCGCCAACGATCTCGAGTGCGCGAAGAAGAACATCCAGCGCGCGCTCGCGGTCGACGACGGCTACATGCCGGCCTTCAACCAGCTCGCGCTCTATTACCTCCTCCGCGCCAAGGAGAAGGTCGGCCGCAAGGACTCGAAGGTCACCGCCGGCCGCAAGAAAGAGAAGAAGATCGACCAGCAGCAGCTCGAGCTCGCGGCGCTCGTGTGCTCCCAGGCCATCCGAAAGAACCCCAAGTACGCGCCGATCCACAACACGGCCGGCATCATCCAGGTCGAGCTCGGCAACATGAACTCGGCCGTCGCGTCGTTCAAGCTGGCGTCCGAGCTCGACTCTGGCTTCTTCGAGGCGCACATGAACTACGCCGCGGTCAACCTGTCGTTCCGCGGCTTCAAGCCCGCCGAAGACGCCTACCGCGCGGCGCTCAAGCTCCGACCCAACGACTATGACGTGCGGCTCGGCCTGTCGCTCGCGATCCGCGGTCAGATCAACGACTCGAACTTCGACCAGTACACGAAGGACGCGGAGGCCGAGCTGTTGAAGGCGAAGGAGATCGCGCCGGACCGCCCCGAGACCTACTTCAACCTCGGGATCCTCACCCAGGAGTTCAAGGTCAAGGGCATCACCGGCGACGAGAAGGCGAAGATCCCGGTGTTCGACGCCGCGATCGCGCTGCTCAAGGAGTTCCAGACCAAGGCGGGCTCGGCGCCCGAGTTCGCCGATGGACAGAAGCAGGCGAAGGAGCGCATCGAGGACATCGACGCGCTGAAGAAGTTCATCGTCGAGGGCATCAAGGCGGCCGAGGAAGCACCGCCCGCGCTCGATCAACCCGGAGGGCTCGAGGGCCCGAAGGACGGCGACGCTCCTCCTCCGGCGGGCGGCGAGCCCCCGAAGGCGCAGTGAGCTGAAGGCACGACGAGCGACGAATCCCCGAATTCGTCGCTCGTCTCTCTTTTGTGGGTCACACTTCGGAACATCCACACCCCGACGCTGTCGGCAGGCCCACGGGAAGCGACACGGACCTCAAAATTCGCGTTGACGACCCCGGCCCGACCGAAGTACACTAATACTGTAATCTCATCGTTTTTTTCCGAGGAGACTGGATCATGAACTCGAAGAAAATCCTCGTCGGTCTGGCCACGCTCTCGCTGTTCTTCGTCTCGTCCGTGGCCTCCGCGCAAAAGAAAGCGGACGCGAAGGACAAGAAGGAAGAGGGCGGGTACGGCTACGAGTTTTCGGACGATCCGCTCAGCGCGGGCGGCTTCGGGCCCAACGACGCGACGATCCGCGTTCGTCCGGGCGCGGTTCGCACCACGCTCATCCGTCCGCGCACGTCGTTCGTGCCGGAGATGTTGAAGAGCGTCGAGAACCTCTGAGCCTCTTCACGCCCGCGCGGCCCGCGCCGCGACGGTGCATGACGGAATTTTCTCGTCCGATGACAACTCATCGGCGACAGGGTGTCGTTTACCCAGAACCGCAGGAAGGTCGCACATGGAAAAGGCAAAGGTCTCGCTGACGTTCGGTATCTACCAGGGTGACGCGCTGCTGCGGCGCGAGACCATCACCCAGGACATCGTCAAGGTGGGGAAGGATCCCAAGAGCCACCTCCGCATCGATGACGAGCTCGCGTCGCGCATGCACGCGGTCATCGAGGTGGTGTCGACCGACGACATCACGCTGATCGACCTCGGCAACGAGCCCGGTACCAAGGTCAACGGCGCCAACGTCAACAAGTGCAAGGTCAAGGCAGGGGACCAGATCGAGATCGGCGGCACGGTGATCGTGCTCGAGGTCGCCGAGGCGGTCAGCGCCGCCGCCGCGCGGCCCTCCGCGCCCCAGGGCCAGCCCGCCGTGGCCGCGCCCTCCGGCAACCCGTTCGCCGCGCCGGCGCCTGCCGCCGCCGCCAACCCGTTCGCCGCGCCGTCGGGCAACCCTTTCGCGGCCAACCCGTTCGCGGCGCCGGCTCCCGCCAGCCCGTTCGCCGCGCCTGCCGCCCCGGTGGCGCTCGCGCCCGATCCGTTCGGTGATCCCGACAAGCCCGCCGCGCCCGGCACCTACGCGCTGATCAAGGGCGGGCCGGACGTCAACTCGGACGAGGTCGAGGACCACGGCAAGCCCGCGGTCGAGATCATGGTGATGTGGGACACCACGGTGCTCCACTGCGAGCACCTCTCGCCTCCGCGCTCGTTCTATGTCGGCGAGGAGGAGGGCAAGAACTTCAAGTGTGACTTCTTCATCCCCAGCGAGAAGCTGAACTCGACGCGGGCGCCGGTGCTCCTCGCCAACGGCGCGACGGCGTACGCGGTGCTGCTGCCCCGTTCGAAGGGCACGATCGAGCTCCCCGGTCAAGGAAAAATGACCATCGAGGAGGCCATCCAGACTGGCAAGGCGCAGCCCTGCGCCGAGATGTCGGGGGCGCACCAGATCGCGCTGAGCGCGGGGGCGCGGGTCCGCGTCGAGCTCGACGGGCTGGTCTTCCAGACGAGCGCCGTCTCGGCGGGGCGCAAGATCCCGGTGCCGCTCATCGCCGCGGCCTCGCTGTCGATCTTCATGTTCGTCGGCATGTCGTTCCTGGTGCACGCGGGCATGCTGGCGGGCTTCGCGTTCTTCAAGCCGAAGATGTCGGGCGCCGACGACGAGGAGAACCGCAAGGAGCAGCAGATCCTCATGCAGCAGTTCCTCAAGGCCGCCGCCGAGCGCGAGCAGGAGGAGAAGCCGCCGGAGGACGTCACGACGCCGCAGGCCGACAACAAGGAGGGCGGCACCGGCACCCGCGCGAAGGGCGATGAGGGCTCGATGGGCAACCCCAACACCTCGGCGACCAACAAGCGCTACGCGGTGCAGGGCCCCAAGGACAACCCCGATCCCCACATCGCCCGCCAGGCGGCGCTCCGCGAGGCGGCCGAGTTCGGCATCATCGGCCTGCTCAACACGGGCGCGGCCGGCGATCCCAACGCGCCGACCGCGCCCTGGGGACGCGACGACTCCCAGGGCACCGACGCGCTCAGCGCGCGCGGCAACATGTGGGGCGCCGACATCGGCGAGGCGTTCGGGGCCGGCGGCCTCGGCCTGTCCGGCATCGGCGAGGGCGGCGGTGGTCGCGGAGAGGGCATCGGCCTCGGCTCGATCGGCACCCTCGGTCACGGCTCCGGCACCGGCAGCGGCTCGGGCTTCGGCTCGGGTCACGGTCGACTCGGCGGAGACCACAAGGCCAAGCCGCCGCAGGTTCGCATGGGCGCGACCACGGTCAGCGGCCGCCTCCCCGCCGAGGTCATCCAGCGCATCGTCCGCCAGAATTTCGGCCGCTTCCGCCTCTGCTACGAGAACGGCCTCAAGAACAACCCGTCGCTGACCGGCCGCGTGTCGGTGCGCTTCGTCATCGGTCGTGACGGCGCCGTCGCCAACGTCGGCAACGGCGGCTCGGATCTCCCCGACTCGGCCGTCGTGAGCTGCGTGGTGCGGTCGTTCTCCGGGCTGTCGTTCCCGCAGCCCGAGGGCGGCATCGTGACGGTCGTGTACCCGATCTCGTTCTCGCCCGGCTGACGAGGGCGAGGCTGTCCGCACGACGCGCCGGAAGGGACCTTCCGGCGCGTCTGCTTTTGTCCTCGCCGCCGCGCGGCGCCGAGAGCGTCGAGAGCGCATTTTTTCGCCGTCACGCTTTGTTGCGAAAGCCCCTCGGGACCCCTGGACTTCTCTTTCGCGGGGCGTCTATTCTGCCGCCGCTCGTGGAGTCGTGCGAGCCTCGCGCGTGAGGTCCCCGCGAGTCGCTTCTTAGCTCACCAGCGGCCCCCCAGCGACGTCCCGAACGGTGCGCGACGCGTCCCCTCGAAACCACGAACCAAGCCAAAGAACGCCGATGAATTCGCTCCTCCGAAAGCTCTCGCTCGCCGCCACGCTCATGCTCTCGGCCGTCGCGTGCAGCCGAAACGACATCGAGGCCATCAACCTCGCGAACGAAGGCGACGGCCTCGTCAAGGTGGACGTCGAGGGGGCCATCTCGAAGTACGAGCAGGCCACCAAGCTCGATCCCTCGAACGCGCTGATCTTCCACAAGCTCGCGAACGCCTACGAGAAGAAGGAGGCGTGGGACAAGGTCGCCTCGACGATGGCGACGGCGACGCGCCTGCAGCCGAAGAACGCGACGTTCTTCTACAAGCGCGGCAAGGCGCTCCGCATGCAGGCAGAGAAGGGCCCGACGAGCTGGGACGAGGCCAAGGATCCGCTCGAGATGTGTGTCAAGCTCGATCCGAACTATGAGGATTGTTATTTCCACCTCGGCGAGGTCTACCTCCAGACCGACGACGAGCAGCGCGCGCTCGAGAACTGGACCAAGGCCGTCCAGCACAACCCGAAGGAGCTGATCTTCTACGGGCCGCTCGCGGAGCTCTACAACAACCTCGGCTACTGGGATCAGGTCCTGGCCGTCACGAAGGAGGGCATCTCCTTCGGCAAGCCCGGCGCGCCTGGCTACGTGACCTTGTTCGTGCTGCAGGCGAGCGCGTATCAGGCGAAGGGCGACATCGCGAGCGCGGTCGGCGCGCTGGAGAAGGCCAAGGACGCGGACGCCGAGGGCGCGCACCCCGAGCTCTTGTTCAACCTCGGCAGCACCTACGCGGTCATGAACCCGCCCAAGAAGGACAAGGCGCTGCAGATGCTGAAGGTCTTCAACCAGCGCACCTGCAAGGGTCCGAAGGCGGTCCGATACAAGGCGCAGTGTGACCAGTCGCAGACGCTGCTGCAGAGCCTGGGCGGACCAGGCTGACCACCGCCGCGAAGCGCGTCCGCGCGCGTCGCGGCTCCCCGCAGCACCCCTCGCAGTAGTCGTCCGGCAGCAGTCGAAAGAACAGCAAGGACAGTCCATGGATCTCGCAGAGCGGCTCAATCTTCTGGAAGCGAATCGTGATTGGCAGGGGCTGGTAGAGGAGCTGGAGCGCGCGGCGGCCTCAGAGGGAAACGCCGCCGAGAAAGCCAAGCTGTTGTTGCAGCTCGGGCGAGTGCAGGCGCAGAAGATGCTGCAGTCGGCGAAGGCGCTGAAGCTCTTCCAGGACGCGTTCAAGGCGAGCCCGCAGCTCGTCGAGGCGCTCGCCGAGGCCCGCGGCGTCTACTGGTCGCTGGGCAAGCTCAACATGGTGCAGAAGCTCCTCGACATGGAGCTGAAGGCCGCCGGCGAGGGGCCGCGCGCGCCCGCGTTGCTCGTCGAGCTGGGCAACGTCGTGTCCGACGGCGGCGACTACGACGGCGCCGCGCAGCGCTACGCGAAGGCGCTCGGCGTCTCGGGTGGGTCGCTCGACGACGCGCGCGAGCGCCTCGAAGACTCGCAGGCGACCGACGGCACCTGGCAGGAGCGCATCGGACTCTTGCTGCGCGGCGCGAACGAGGCCGCGACCGCCGGTGAGAAGGCGTCGCTGTTCGTGCGCGCCGCGCGTGTGGCGCGGCGCTTCGCGCCGAGCGAGGTCGAGGGGCTGCTCGCCAAGGCGTACGCGGCGGATCCTTCCGATCGCGAGGCGGCCGCGCTGTACGAGGGTCTGCTCACCGACGCGCAGCGCACAGCGGATCTCGCGGTCGAACAGAGTAACGTGCTCGGCGGGCTCGACGGTCACCAGAAGGCTCAGGCCGCGCTCAACTTCGGCTCGCGCTGGATCACCCGCCACCAGAACCTCGAGAACGCCGCCCGCTTCCTCGAGGTCTCGCTCGCGGCCGAGCCGACCGAGGCCGCGTTCGCGTTCTTCCGCGAGACGTGGGGCACCAAGGACGGCAACTGGGAGAAGGTCTCCGCGCTCGCCGAGACGGCCGCGCAGCAGTCGACGGGGGCGCTCCAGCTGTTCTTCGTCGCGCAGGCGGCGGTCGTCCAGTGGCGCCAGGTGGGCAACCTGATCCGCGCGCGTCAGCTGTTCACGACCCTCGCGGCCGAAGCGCCCGAGCACCCGAGCGTCAAGGCTTTCGAGCTGCAGATCGGCGAGAAGCTGACGGGCGCCGCGGCCCCCGAGCCGACACCGCCGCCGCCCGTCGTGGCGCCCGCGGCGGTCGAGCCGACACCGCCGCCCGCCGCCGTGTCCGAGCCGACTCCCCAGCCACCCGCGGCCGCGCCCGAGCCGACGCCCCCGCCGCCCGCCGTCGCGTCGGTCGCGCCCGCCGCGCCGGCTCCCTCGGTCGCGCCCGCCGCGGGCTCCGAAGGCGAGATCGCGAAGCTCCGCGCCGATCTGGCCAAGCAAGAGGCCGCCAAGCGTTACAACGAGTACGTCAAGACGCTCGTCGCCCTCGCGCACGCGGTGCCCGAGGAGGCCGAGAAGATCGATCTGCTCGGCAAGGCGGCGGAGATGTACGTCACGCGCTTCGCCAACCACTCCGAGGCCGTCAAGACCTACGAGGCGCTGCTCGAGCTCGACGCCGAGCACGGCGCGGGCATCAAGTACCTCACCGAGCAGTACGAGAAGCGCCGCGACTGGGAGAAGCTGCTGGGGCTGCAGCGGCGTGAGGCCGAGCGCCTGCCGCCGGGCGGCGCGAAGACCGCGCGCTTCCTCGACATGGCCCGCCTCGCCAGCGAGCGCGTGCGCAAGCCCGAGGTCAACATCGAGCTCTGGAAGACGGTGCTCGACGCCGATCCCGACAACGCCGAGGCCCTCAACGCCCTGGCCGGGCTCTACGAGAGGGCGCGCGAGTTCGAGCCGCTCGTGCAGGTGCTGGAGCGTCAGGCCGAGATCACCCACGACCAGGCGCAGCGCGGCGCGATCCTGACCAAGCTCGCCCAGCACTACGGCGACAAACTCAACGACGACGAGGGCGCCGTGCGCGCGTGGCGCGCGCTGCTCGAGATCGATCCCAGCGATCGCCGCGCGCAAGAGGCCCTGAAGAAGAAGTACCTCGCGCTCGGCAAGTGGGATGACCTCGAGGTCTTCTACGCCGACAGCGGCAAGTGGGACGAGTTCATCCGCGTGCTCGAGGGCCAGGAGACCAAGGAGACCGAGCCCGCCGCCAAGATCGGCATGCTGATGAAGATCGCCCAGCTGTGGGCCGATAAGAAGCAGAAGGCCGACCGCGCGGCGAAGAGCTACGAGAAGGTGCTCGAGCTGGACGCCGAGCACCTCGCCGCCGCCGAGGCGCTGATCCCGATCTACCAGCACGCCCAGAACGCGAAGGGCCTCGCCAGTGCGATCGAGGTCAAGCTCGTGCACGAGCAGGATCCGTTCGATCGCCTCGAGCTGTTCCGCCAGGTCGCGGCGCTGTACGAGACCAAGCTGAAGGACGGCGGGAAGGCGTTCGATCGCTTCCTCTCTGCGTTCGGGATCTCGGCGGGCGACGACACCTGTCGAGAGGACGCCGAGCGCCTCGCGAAGGCCACGGGCCGGTGGGACGATCTCATCGCGGCGTACCGCGCGGCGATCAAGGACGCGGACACCAACTCCGAGCGCGACCTCGGGATCGCGCTGCGTCTGCGCCTCGGTCGGATCCTCGTCGACGAGGTCGACCGCGTCGAGGACGCGCTCACCGAGTTCCGCGCGGTCTACGAGTCGGACAACGAGAACCTCGAGGCCATCACCGCGCTCGAGCGCCTGTATCGCCAGACGAAGAAGTTCGACGAGCTCTTGTCCATCTACGACAAGAAGCGCGACCTCGCGACGTCGTTCGACGACAAGCGCGAGACGCTGTTCGGCATCGCGCGCCTGTACGAGACCGAGCTCAAGGACACGGCGAAGGCCATCGCGACCTACAACGCCGTGCTCGAGGAGGATCCCGCCGACGGCACCGCCCTGCGCGCGCTGGACAAGCTCTTCGGCGAGACGGCCGCGTGGAACGAGTACGTCGACGTCCTGCGTCGTCGCATCGAGCTCGAGACGGCCGACGCCGAGATCATCGATCTCAAGTACCGCCTCGGTCAGACGCTCGAGCAACACATGACCGATCCGTCGGGCGCGCTCGCGAACTACCGCGAGATCCTCGCGCTCGAGGCCTCGCACGAGGGCGCGCGCGCCGCGCTCGAGGCGCTGCTCTCGCACGCCGAGCTCGCGCCCGAGGCCGCGTCGATCCTCGAGCCGATCTACGAGGTGCGCGAGGAGTGGGAGAAGCTGATCCAGGCGCTCGAGATCCTCGCGAAGCACGAGGGAGACACCGACGCGCGGGTCGGCTTGCTGCGCAAGGTGGCGCGCACCGCCGCCGGTTGTCTCGGCGACCTCCCCCGCGCGTTCGACGCGTCCGCGCGCGCGCTGAAGGATGATCCGGCCAACGCCGAGTCGCGCGGCGAGCTCGAGAACTGGGCGCGCCAGTCCAACGCGTGGGACAAACTCGACGCGGTCCTCTTCGAGATCGCGCAGAACCTCGCTGATCCCGCCCTGGCCCGCGAGTACTGGCTGCGCCTCGGACGAATCAACGAGCACCTCGAGCGCATCGACGACGCGGCCGCGCGGTATGGGCAGGTCCTCACGCTCGATCCCAACGACGCCGAGGGCCTCGCGGCGCTCGACGCGCTCTACCGCCGCACCGAGCGCTGGAACGATCTCGTCGGCGTGTTCCGTCGCCGCATCGAGCTCACCGGGGACACCCGTGAGCGCGAGGATCTCTACGGTCAGATGGCGGCGGTCTACGAGGAGAAGCTCGCCCAGCCCGAGCAGGCGATCGCCGCGTACCGCGAGGTGCTGTCGAGCGACGACACCAGCCAGGTCGCGCTGACGGCGCTCGACGCGCTGTTCACGCGCCAGAGCATGTGGGCCGAGCTGGCCGACAACCTCGAGGCCCAGCTGCGCCTCGCCGACGCCGAAGAGGCCCAGACGGGCTTCATGCTCCGCCTCGCCGATCTCCGCGAGACCCGGATGGGGCAGACAGAGATGGCGATCGACATCCACCGCCAGGTGCTCGATCGCGACGCGACCAACGGCCCCGCGCTCGCGGCGCTCGAGCGCCTCGGGAGGGACGAGAAGCACGAGGTCGACATCGCCGAGATCCTCGAGCCGCTCTACCGGCAGTCGGGCGATTTTGCGAAGCTGATCGGCGTCCACGAGGTGCAGGTCAGGCGGAGCGACACCGCGACCCGCAAGGTCGAGCTGCTGCACCAGATCGCGCAGCTGCACGAGGACGCGGCCGGCGACCTGAACGCCGCGTTCGACACCTACGCGCGCGCGCTCGCCGTCGATCCCGCGGGCGTCGACACGATCGCGGGGCTCGATCGGCTGGCGCGCGCCACCGGGCGCTTCCAGGATCTGGCGGGCGTCTACGAGACGCTCGCCGACAAGCAAGAGGATCCGACCCTCGGCACGACGCTCTTCGCGATGAGCGCGCGCGTGTACGAGAGCGATCTCGGGAACGTCGAGAGCGCGGTCGCGCACTATCGCAAGGTGCTCTCGATCGATCCCGTGAACCTCGACGCCGCCGAGAGCCTCGAGCGACTGTTCCGCCAGACCGAGCGCTACGCCGATCTCGGGCTGATCCTGCAGCGCAAGGCCGAGATCGTCGACGACGTCGAGCAGAAGAAGCACGCGCTCTACCAGGCCGCGTCGATCGAGGAGGACGTGCTCTCGCGCCCCGAGCCCGCGATCGCCGTCTACGGCAAGGTCCTCGAGATCGATCCCGAGGACATGCGCAGCATCGACGCGCTGATCAAGCTCTACCTGTCGCTGTCGCGCTGGGAAGAGCTGCTCGGCGTCTACACCAAGAAGGCCGACCTCGTCCTCGACACCGACGAGAAGAAGCGCATCTACTACGAGGAGGGCGCGGTCTACGAGCGCGAGCTGTCCGACGTCGCGCGCGCGACCGACGTGTACCAGCGTGTGCTCGAGCTCGATCCCGACGACCTCGTCGCGCTCGGGCGCCTCGACGTGCTCTACCAGGCCTCGAAGAACTGGCCCGAGCTCCTCGCGGTGCTGCAGCACGAGGCCGAGCTCTGCAACGATCAGGCAGAGGCGATCTCCTACCAGTACCGGATCGCCGAGCTGTACGAGAAGCACCTCGGTGACCCGAACCGCGCGGTCGAGCTCTACCGCGAGATCCTGCAGCAGGCGCCCGATCACGAGCCGACGCTCGCCGCGCTCGAAGGCTTGAAGTCGAACGCCGAGGACCCGCTGCCGGCCGCGCTCGTGCTCGAGCCCGTCTACGAGGCGTCGGGCGACTGGTCCAGGTTGATCAGCGCGCTCGAGGTGCAGGTCAAGCGCGCCGACGATCCCTTCCGTCAGGTCGAGCTCTTGCACCGAATCGCGCGCCTCTACGAGGACAGCCTCGGCGACCTGAAGAACGCGTTCGGCACCTTCGCGCGCGCGCTCCCGATCGAGAACTCGAACGAGGACACCCTGCTGTCGCTCGAGCGCATCGGCGCCGTCATCGAGCAGTGGACCGAGGTGGCGCGCCTCTACGACGTCGAGCTCGACCGGCTGGCCGAGACGCCGGATCGCCTCGTCGAGCTCGGCCTCCGCGTCGCGCAGATCTACGAGGTCCAGATCGAGAACGTCGAGTCGGCGGTCGCGCGCTACCGCCGCGTGCTCGGCGCCGATCCCGAGAACCAGAGCGCCGTCCGCGCGCTCGATCGGCTCTTCTCCATGACCGAACGTTGGTCCGACCTCGCCGAGATCCTCGTCCGCGAGGCCGAGATCGGCCAGTCGCCCGACGAGATCCTCGAGTTCAAGTATCGCCTCGGCCAGCTGCGCCAGCACCGCCTGAACGACGTCTCGGCGGCGATCGACGCCTACCGCGAGATCCTCGGCGCGGCGCCGGAGCACGAGCAGACGCTCGCGGCGCTCGAGGGGCTGTTCTCCGCGGGCGTGAGCCAGGCGGCGATCGGCGAGATCCTCGAGCCGCTGTACCAGTCGGTCGGCGAGTGGGAGAAGCTGCTGAAGGTCCACGAGGCGCAGCTCGCGCACCTGACCGATCCGGCCGATCGCCTCGCGATGTACTACCGGATCGCCGAGCTCGCGGAGGAGAAGCTGCTCGACGGCGCGGCAGCGCTCGATGTCTACGTCCGCGCGCTGAAGGAGGCGACGCTCGACGAGAAGACCGGCGAGGAGGCCGAGCGGCTCGCCGGCGCGGTCGACGGCGGCTGGGAGAAGCTCGCCAACGCCTACGCGGACGTCACGGCCGAGAAAGAGGACGAGGCGACGCTGGCCACGATCGGCAAGCGCCTCGCGCGGGTCTTCGAGGAAGAGCTCGGCGACGTGGCCAAGGCCGAGGACACCTACCGCTACGTCCTCGGCGTGCGCGGGCTCGACGTCGAGGCGCTGTCCAACCTCGACCGCATCTCGCTCGCGCAGGACAAGTGGCCCGAGCTCGCCGAGGTGCTCGAGAAGCGCGTGAAGGCGACGCCCGACGCGCTCGAGCTCGTCGAGCTGTACGCGCGGCTCGGCGAGACCTACGAGGAGAAGCTCGAGAAACCCGACGACGCGATCCGCGCGTACCGCCGCATCTTCGACGAGCTCGACAAGCAGCACGAGGGCGCGATCGGCGCGCTCGAGCGCCTGTACGAGCAGAAGGGCGCGCACGCCGAGTTGCTCGGCGTCTATGAGCGCCAGCTCGAGAACGCCGTGGGTGACGTCGAGGAGGCGGACGTCCGCGCGAAGATGGCGCGCCTGCTCTCCGACAAGCTCAACGAAGTCGCGCGCGCGATCGACACCTGGAAGCGCGTGCTCGACGTGCGCGGCGAGGATCCCGAGGCGCTCGCCGGCCTCGCCGATCTGTACGAGCGCGAGAGCCTCTGGGCCGAGTTCTGCGACGTGCTCGACCGCCAAGCCTACATCGCGCCCGACGACGACGTCCGCGTCCTCGCGCTCACCCGCCGTGCGCGCACCTTCACCGAGAAGCTCGGCCGCGACGACCAGGCGCTCGAGGACTGGACCCGCGTGCTCGAGGTCGACTACGCGAACGTCGACGCGCTCCGGGCGATCGCCGACATCCGCCGCAAGCAGGGCGACGCCAACGAGCTCGTGCTCGCGCTGCATCAGATCATCGAGCGCGCGGCGGCGGCGATCGACGCCGACGAGCAGACCGCGGTCTTCCGCGAGCTGGGCAAGACCTACGGCGAGACGCTCCAGCAGCCCTACGACGCGGCCGACGCGTGGACGAAGCTGCTGGAGGTCGACCCGGGCGACTTCGAGGCGATGAACGCGCTCGAGGCGATCTACCGCGCCGACGAGCGCTGGCAGGACGTCGTGCAGGTCAAGCTGCAGCGCGCCGACGCGCTCGAGGATCCCTCCGAGAAGATCCGCGAGCTGCTCGAGGTCGCCGGCCTCTGGGAGCACAAGCTCGAAGATCGTGACGGCGGTCGCGTCGCGTTCGAGAAAATCCTCGGGATCGAGCCGACGCACGACCAGGCGTTCCAGGCCCTCGAAGAGCTCCACACGGTCGCCGGCCGCTGGGAGCCGCTGATCGAGCTGTACCTGGGCCGCCTCGAGACCCGCGAGGTCGTCTCGGAGAAGAGCGATCTCCTCCGCAAGATCGCGCGCGTGTTCGAGGAGAAGCTGAACGACAAGGGCCAGGCGTTCGACGCGCTGCTCAACGCGTTCGCCGAGGATTTCGAGGACGACGAGACGTCGAGGTACCTCGAGCGCATGGCGCAGGCCACCGGCCGGTGGGGCGAGCTCTTGCAGAACGCGAACGCGTGGGTTCAACAGCAGTCCGATCGCCGCGCGAAGATCACGCTCTACCTGCGCCTGGGCAAGTGGTACGGCGAGGACCTCGGCCGCGCAGACTACGCCCAGGCGAACTTCGCCGAGGTCGTCAAGCTCGATCCGAACAACGTCGCCGTCCTGCGGCAGAGCGCGAGCCTCTTCAAGAAGAACGCGCAGTGGCAGCAGGCTGGACAGATGCTGATGCGCGCGAAGGACGTCGCGGTGATCGACACCGATCGCAAGACGGTGCTGACCGATCTCGGCGATCTGTTGTTCCACAACATGGGCCAGCCCGATCAGGCGCTCGGCTACTACAAGCAGGCGCTCGACGTCGATCAGCACTTCGTCCCGGCGCTCGACTCGCTCGAGAAATATTACTCCGAGCGCGACATGAACGAGGACCTCGCGCGGACGCTGTCGCAGAAGGTCTTCGGGCTGACCGACGCCGAGAAGATCTCCCAGACCAAGCTGCGCGCGGCGGGCCTCTACGAGGCGAAGCTCGGCAAGGCCGAGGACGCGGCGCGGCTCTACCGAGAGGTCCTCGACGCGGACGCGTCGAGCCTGATCGCGATGCGCGGCCTGGAGCGCACCTACGCGACGCTCGGGCAGTGGCAAGAGTACGTCGGCGTGCTCGAGATCCAGCTCGACGTCGTCCCGAGCGAGCGCGAGCGGATCGACACCCTGTTCAAGATCGCCGCGGTGATGGAGGAGCAGTTCCTCAAGGCCGACGTCCAGGCGCAGCGCCTCGAGCAGATCATCGAGATCGACCCGAACCACGAGCCGTCGCTCGAGGGCCTGGCGCGCGCCTACAGCCGCCTGCGGCAGTGGCACGATCTGATCAACACCTACGAGCGCCACATCCAGGCGACGCTCGATCGCCAGAAGAAGGTCGAGCTCTACGGGCAGATCGCGCTCGTGTACGCCGACGAGGTGCAGGACGTCGATCGCGCGAACGACGCCAACCGCAACATCGTCGACCTCCACGAGTCCAACGTCCCGGCCCTCGAGGCGCTGGGCAAGCTCTACGAGAAGCAGGGCGACATCGCCTCGTCGATCGACTTCATGACGCGGGTCGCCGATCTCACCGGCGACGGCGCCCAGCGCGTCGACATGTACTACCGCATCGGCAAGGCGCTCGACGAGAAGCTAGGCGATCGCGGGCAGGCCGAGCAGCGCTACGAGATGGCGCTCGATCTCGACCCGGCGCACCTGCCGACGCTCGCCGCGCTCCGTCAGATCGCGATCGACTCGGCCGACTGGGATCGCGCCGCGCGGTACCTCGATCAGGAGCAGATGAACACGCCGACGCCGCGCACGCGCGCCAAGCTCCTCGTCGAGCTCGGCAAGCTGCGCGACGAGATGCTCGGCGAGCACGAGCTGGCGGTGCAGGCCTACGAGCTCGCGCTGCAGGCGGACGCTGACAGCGAGGACGCCGCGCTCCCGCTGATGGACGAGTACTTCGCGCAGGCGCGCTTCGCCGAGGCCGAGCCGCTCGCCGACATGCTCGTGAAGAAGGCCGGCAAGCGCGAGCGCGGGGAGCAGCACCGCCTCTGGAACACCTCCGCCAAGATTGCGGCGGCCAACGGCAACGACGAGAAGGCGCTGAAATCGTACCAGCAGGCGCTCCAGCTCGATCTGACCGACCAGGAGACGATCCGCGGCCTCGCCGAGGTCAACTTCCGGCTGAAGGACTGGGCCGGCGCGCTCACCAACTACCAGAAGGTGCTGACCGCGCTCGGCGAAGAAGAGGTCGATGCTCGCGCCGAGGTCTACTTCAAGCTCGGCTGCATCAAGCGCGAGCAGGGTCAGGCGAAGCAGGCGATCAACAACTTCGAGAAGGCGCTCGGCGTGGTCAGCGGCCACCGCGAGACGCTCGAGGCGCTGGTCAGCGTCTACACCGACGTCAAGGACTGGAAGCAGGTCGCCGAGTACAAGCGCCAGATCCTCGACAACGTGATGGATGGCGACGAGCGCTTCGCCATCCTGCTCGACATCGCGGACGTCTGGGAGAAGAGCGAGAAGAACCTCGCGAAGGCGATCGAGGCGCTCGAAGAGGCCAAGGATCTCCGCCCCGACGATCAGAAGCTGCTCAACCGCCTGCTGCCGCTCTACCAGGGCACGCAGAACTTCGGGAAGATGATCGACACGATCCAGGAGATCGAGTCGCTCGACACCGATCCGCTGCGCAAGAGCCGCTACAAGTTCACGCTCGGGCAGCTGTACCGCGACTTCGAGAAGGACTCGGCCAAGGCGATCGAGATGTTCAACGAGGCGCTCGATCTGAACCCCGACAACTTCGATTCGTTCGTCCGCATCGAGAAGATCTACGCGGCCGACAAGGACTGGAAGGGCCTCGAGCGCGCGTACCGCAAGATGCTGTTCCGCGTGAAGGACCGCGGCGCGAACGAGGTCGAGTACGGGCTCGCCCACGCGCTCGGCCTGATCTACCGCGACCGCCTGAAGGATCCGGCGCAGGCGATCGAGGCGTTCAAGCTCGCGCTCTCGAAGAAGGATGAGCTCGTCGAGCGGCAGATCCTCGCCGAGCTGTTCGAGCTGACCGGCCAGGTCGACGAGGCCGCCGAGCAGCAAGAGGAGATGCTGAAGAAGGACGCGACGCGGGTCGAGCCGTACCGCGCGCTCTACCGCCTCTACCACGCGAAGCACGCGTACGACGAGGCGTGGTGCATGTCCGCCGCGCTGGCCTTCTTGCGCAAGGCCGACGAGGAGGAGAAGCAGTTCTACGCGGACTACAAGCCGCAGGGGCTGCCGCAGGTCAAGTCGAAGCTCGACCACAACGCGTGGGTCCGCGGCCTCTTCCACGAGGACGTGATGAACCCCATCTCGAAGATCTTCGAGGCGCTCGCGAGCGCCGCGCTCGCCGCAAAGGTCGACGATCTCAAGCGCCAGAACAAGCTCCCGAACCTCGATCCGAAGTTCAAGCAAGATCCGGCGACCTCGACCGTGACCTTCGCGAAGACCTTCGGGTGGGCGGCGCAGGTGCTCTCGATCCCCAACGTTCCGCAGCTGTTCGTCCGCAGCGATCTGAACGGCGGCATCATGCACGCGGCCGCCGTGCCGCCCGCGGTCGTCGCCGGTCAGGGCGTGCTGTCGGGCGCGCAGGCGCTCGACCTCACGTTCGTGTGCGGCAAGACGCTGGCGATGTACCGCACCGAGTTCTTCATCAAGACGATCTTCGGGACCCAGACCGAGCTCGAGATCCTCTTGTTCGCGGGCATCAAGATCGCGCGACCCGACTTCGCCCTGCCGCCCGCGCAGCAGGCGCAGGTGATGCCCGTCGCGCAGGTGCTGGCGTCCAAGATGGCCCCGGCGCACGTCGACGCGCTGAAGAGCGCGGTGAAGGCGTTCTTCGATCAGGGCGCGAAGGCGAACCTGAAGAAGTGGATCCAGGGCGTCGATCTCACCGCTGCGCGCGCGGGCCTCGTCCTCTGCGGAGATCTCGAGGTCGCCCGCAAGGTGCTGCAGCAGGAGCCGCAGGCGCCTGGCGAGCTGTCCGCGGCCGAGAAGGTCAAGGAGCTGCTGATGTTCAGCGTGTCGTCGAGCTACTTCACGCTGCGCAAGCAGATCGGCGTCGCGATCGGCTGAGCGCGCCGCTCGGGCAGCGCGCGACCGCGGCCGCCTCCCAGCTCGGGATGGCGGCCGCAGCCGCTTCTCGCGGTCAGCTGGCGGTGTAGTCGGCGTCCTCGAAGAACACGTCGCCCTGTCCTCGCGCCTCGGCGCGGGCTTTCAGCTGGTCGACGACGATCTCGAGGACGTCGAAGCGCGTGGTCAGCCGCGTGAACTCTTCCTCGGTGACCGGCGGGAGCGCCGCGAGGTGCGCGCCGATGATCTCGAGCTCGTCCTCGTCGATCACGATCCCCGCAAGATCGCGCTCCTCGTCCGTGCCCAGTCCGAGCGCGGTCGCCACGAGCGCGTACGGCTGCACCGCGAGGTACACCGGGCCGAACCTCAGCTCGTAGGTCGCGATGTCGTCGCCCACATCGCTCCACCAGCAGTCGAAGCGGCGTCGGAGCA
>CAUJFL010000189.1 GCA_963169165.1 Myxococcota bacterium
ATGCCCTCTTGGATGGCGTTCGGCACCTGCGCGTAGTTCTTGAAGTGCATCGAGTACGTCGCGCGTCCCTGCGTCTTGCTGCGCAGATCGGTCGAGTAGCCGAACATCTCGGCGAGGGCGACCTCGCTGTCGAGCACCTGCTCGTTGCCGCGCTGGTTCATGCCGAGGATCTTGCCGCGGCGGCTGTTGAGGTCGCCGATGACGTCGCCCATGTACTGCTCGGGGGTGACGACCTCGACCGCCATCACCGGCTCGAGCAGGAAGATGCCCGCGCGCTTGGCGGCGTCCTGGAAGGCGAGCGAGCCCGCGATCTCGAAGGCCTGCGCCGACGAGTCGACGTCGTGGTACGAGCCGTCGTACAGCTCGACCTTGACGTCGATGACAGGGTAGCCCGCGAGGACGCCGCGGTTCATCGCCTCGCCGATGCCCTTCTCTACCGCGGGGATGAACTCCTTCGGGATGGCGCCGCCGACGACGGCGTTCTCGAAGACGTAGCCCGTGCCCGGCTCGCCCGGCTCGACGCGGATGAGGACGTGACCGAACTGGCCGCGGCCGCCCGACTGCTTCGCGTACTTGTACTCTGCGTCGACCTTGCGGCTGAGGCTCTCGCGGTACGCGACCTCGGGCTTGCCGACGTTGCAGTCGACCTTGAACTCTCGCTTGAGGCGGTCGACGATGATCTCGAGGTGCAGCTCGCCCATGCCGGCGATGATCGTCTGCCCCGTCTCCTCGTGCGTGTACGTGCGGAAGCTCGGGTCCTCGTGGCCGAGCTTGGCCAGCGCGATGCCGAGCTTCTCGACGTCGACCTTGGTCTTCGGCTCGATCGAGACCTCGATGACCGGCGCGGGAAACACCATCTTCTCGAGCAGGATCGGCTTGTCCTCGTCGGAGAGCGTGTCACCCGTGCGCGTGTCCTTGAGGCCGACGGTCGCGTAGATGTTGCCGGCCTCGGCCTCCGTCAGCTCCTCGCGCTTGTTGGCGTGCATGCGCAGGATGCGACCGATGCGCTCGCGCTTGCCGCGCGTGGTGTTGGCGACCATCGTGCCCGACGACACGGTGCCCGAGTACACGCGGAAGAACGTGAGGTTCCCGTGCGGATCGTTGATGATCTTGAACGCGTAGCCGGAGAACGGCTCCTTGTCGTCGGCCCGGCGGACCTCCTCTGTGTTCTTGTCGGGGTGCAGCCCGACGACCGGCGGGATGTCGAGCGGCGACGGCAAGAAGTTGATGACCGCGTCGAGCAGCAGCTGCACGCCCTTGTTCTTGAAGGCGGAGCCGCACACCACGGGGAAGAACTTGAACGCGCAGCAGCCCTTGCGGATCGCCGCGATGATCTCGGGCTCGGTGATCGCCGCGAGGTTGCCGTCGAGGAACTTCGCCATGATGGCGTCGTCGACGTCGGCGCACGCCTCGATCATCGCCTCGCGGGCCTTCTCGGCCTTGTCCTTCAGCTCGGCGGGGATCTCTTGCCAGGTGTATTTCTGGCCGCGCGACTCCTCGTCGAAGATGCAAGCCTTCATCTTGATGAGGTCGACGACGCCCTTGTGCTGATCCTCCTCGCCGACCGGCAGCTGCAGCGGCACCGGCGTGACGCCGAGCCGCTCCTTGAGGCTGCGGACGTTCATGTCGAAGTCGGCGCCGAGCTTGTCCATCTTGTTGACGAACACGATGCGCGGGACGCTGAATTTGTCGGCCTGACGCCACACCGTCTCGGTCTGCGGCTCGACGCCGTTGCCGCCGTCGAGCACCGCGACCGCCCCGTCGAGCACGCGAAGGCTGCGCTCGACCTCGATGGTGAAGTCGACGTGGCCGGGGGTGTCGATGATGTTGATGCGGTGCGAGATGCCTTTGTTCGGGCCCTCGGCCGGCGTCCAGAAGCAGTTGGTGGCCGCCGACGTGATCGTGATGCCGCGCTCCTGCTCCTGCACCAGGTAGTCCATGGTGGCCGCGCCCTCGTGGACCTCGCCGATCTTGTAGTTGACGCCCGTGTAGTAGAGGACGCGCTCGGTCGTGGTCGTCTTGCCCGCGTCGATGTGGGCCATGATCCCGATGTTGCGGGTGCGCTCGAGGGGGTATTCGCGGGACATGAGTTGGATCTTCGTCGGAGGGGGGTTGAGTGGGAGCTTGGTTTGGGAGAGGGGATGCAGAAGACGCACGAATCCCCCTCTGGAGCCCGTCGCCCTCCCCCGTTCGGGGAGGACCTCTCGCCTGCTATGCAGGCCGGCGCGTCGCCGTCCAGAGGGGGAGTCGGGAGAAGCTCGGCGGGGCGCGTCGTTCGCGTCCCTGTGTTGGCTTCGCCCGATCCTTATGTCGGGTTCGTCATCGCGTCGTGGTCACCAGCGATAGTGGGAGAACGCCTTGTTGGCCTCGGCCATCTTGTGGGTGTCGTCCTTCTTCTTGACGGCGTTGCCGCGGCCCTGCGACGCGTCGATCAGCTCGGCCGCGAGGCGCTCGCGCATGGTCTTCTCGCCGCGCTCGCGCGAGTAGTTGGTGATCCAGCGCATCGCGAGCGACACGCGGCGCTCGGGGCGGACCTCGACCGGGACCTGGTAGGTGGCGCCGCCGACGCGGCGGCTCTTCACCTCGAGCTTGGGCTTGACGTTGTCGAGCGCCTTGCGGAAGACCTCGAGCGGATCCTCCTTGAGCTTGTCGACGATGACGTCGAACGCGCCGTAGACGATGCCCTCGGTGGTGGACTTCTTGCCGCCGTACATGAGCACGTTCATGAACTTGGCGACGAGCTTGTCCTTGTACTTGGGATCGGGGGTGATGGGGCGCTTGGGGACTTCGCGGCGACGAGGCATTGTCTTGGTCCTTGCTTCAGGCCTTCGGGCGCTTCACGCCGTACTTCGAGCGGCTGCGGTTGCGGTTCGCCTTGTTGGTGGACGACGGGCCGACGGCGCCCGACGCGTCGAGCGTGCCGCGGACGACGTGGTAGCGGACGCCGGGGAGATCCTTCACGCGGCCGCCGCGGATCAGCACCGAGCTGTGCTCCTGCAGGTTGTGACCCTCGCCGGGGATGTAGCTCGTCACTTCCATGCCGTTGGTGAGGCGGACGCGACACACCTTGCGGAGCGCCGAGTTCGGCTTCTTGGGCGTGGTGGTGTACACGCGCACGCAGACGCCGCGCTTCTGAGGGCAGGACTTGAGCGCGGGGGACGCCGTCTTGTGACGGACGGCCTCGCGGCCTTGGCGGATGAGCTGGTTGATCGTCGGCATGTAGGGACTGGAGGCCTGGGTGCTGGGTGCTGGAATCGAAGCTCGTGACGCGCGGGCTGGCAGTTGCCCCCACACGACGGGAACCCCCGCCCGGAGGCGTGGGGGCGCGGAAACTACTCGCGGTCGCCTCGATGTCAAGGAGAATCGCTGGCTCGTCGCGACCGGCGAAGAAAGGCGGTCTGCGCGCTACCCGGAGACCGGGCCCGAGCGCGTCGCGGGGGGCGGGCCCACCTCGGCCTCGTAGCGCGTGCGCGTGACGCCCAGATCCTTCAGCAGCCCGTCGCGCAGGCCGTAGACCCAGCCGTGAACCTGGACGTGGCGTCCCGCCTCCCAGGCTGTGCGGAGCACGGACGTGCGGCTGAGATCGTAGACCTGCTCGGCCACGTTGAGCTCGACCAGGCGCGCGAGCCGCGCCTCGATCTCGTCGATGGAGTCGAGCTCGTCGCGGTGCAGGCGGTAGACATCGCGGATGCGACGGACCCAGTTGTCGACGAGGCCGTAGCCGGGGTCGCCGAGCGCGGCCTTCACGCCGCCGCAGCCGTAGTGGCCGCAGACGATGACGTGGTGGATGCCGAGCGCGCCGACGGCGAACTCGAGCACGCTGAGCATGTTCATGTCGGTGTGGACGACCATGTTCGCGACGTTGCGGTGCACGAACAGATCGCCCGGCATCGTGCCGGTCAGCTCGTTGGGCGGCACGCGGCTGTCCGAGCAGCCGATCCACAGCGCGAACGGGCTCTGGTGTTTCGCCAGCTCGCTGAACAGCTCGGGTCGCTCGCGGAGCATTCGCGCGCTCCACTCGCGGTTCTGGTTCAGCAGCCGCAGGTGCAGATCGACGTCGCTCTGCGGAGGGCGCGGGTTCAGCCGGTAGGGCACGCCCGCGCCATAGCCGAGGCTCGCCTCGCCGGCCAGGCGCGGCTACCCTCCGCCGATGCGCTGCTCGCTCTTCGCCACGACGTCGTCCTCGCTCTTCATCCTGCTCGCCGCGTGCGGAGGCTCCGGCGACGCGACGGCGCCCGGAGGCCCGCCGACCCAGAGCGCGGGCGCGGGCGGCGCGAGCGCGGGCAAGGCGGGCGCGGGCGGCGCGAGCGCTCAGGCGGGCGCCGCCGGGACCGCGGGCAAGAGCGGCGCCGCGGGCGCGGCAGGCGGCGTCGCCGGCAAGGCAGGCGCCGGCGGCAGCGCGGGCCTCGGCGGCGGCGCGGGTCAGGGCGGGTCCAGCGGCCAGGCAGGCGCCGGCGGCGCGGGACAAGCCGGCGCGAGCGGCGCCGCGGGCCTCGGCGGCGCGGGGCAAGGCGGCGGCGCGGGCAAGGCGGGCGGGAGCGGGAGCTCGGGCGCGAGCGGGGGCGGCGGCGCCCCGTGCGCCAGCACCTGCAAGTCGGGGATCTGCGTGCAAGAGGTCTGCTGTCCCAAGAGCCAGGCCTGCGGCTCGGTCTGCTGCCCGGGCGGCGACGTGTGTTCCTTTCAGAAGTGCGTCAGCCCGGGGTTGACGTGCGTCGACGCCGAGGACTGCGCGGCAGGTCAGTATTGTGAACTATCACTTGGCACCGGTGGAAAGGCGGGCGCGGGCGGCGCGGCGGGCAAGGCGGGCGCGGGCGGCGCCATCTCGTGCGCGGGCGGCGTCGAACCTCCGAAGGGCAAGTGCCTCCCGCGGCCGCCCACCTGCGGCGGCGGCGGCGCGGGCGGCGCGGCCGGGCAGCCTGGCGTCACCTGCATCGAGGCCTGCGAGTACAAGCCGCCGTCGATCCCCATCACGCCCGAGGTGACCTACTCGTGGGGCAGCGAGGCCGCGCCCGGCACCGCCGACGACGTGATGATGACCCCCATCGTCGTGCAGCTGGACGATGACGACTGCGACGGGAAGCTCACCGCGCGCGACATCCCCGAGATCGTCGTCTCGACGTTCGCCAACGGCAAGTACACCTCGGCGGGCGTCGTGCACGCGCTCAGCGTGCAGGGGGGCGCGCTCGTCGAGAAGTGGGCCGCGACCGGCATCCACCCCGGAAAGGAGCTCGCCGGCGGCAACATCGACGGCAAGCCCGGCAACGAGGTCGTCGGCTGCCTCGCCGACGGCCGCGTGGTGGCCTACGACGGGACGGGCAAGGTGCTGTGGACGACCTCGGGCGCCGTCATCTGCGGCTACCCCGCGATCGCGGATCTCGATCAGGACGGCCTGCCGGAGGTGGTCGTGGAGGGCGCCATCTTGAACGGCGTCGACGGCACCGTGAAGCACGCCTACTCGGCGCCGATGGTCGGGACGTTCGCGCTGTCGGACCTCGACGGGGACGGCAAGCTCGACATCGTGTCGGCGAGCCAGGCGTTTCACGGGAACGGCGCGCTGTTCGTCGACACCGGCGTCACCGGCTACACGTACCTGTCGAACGGCTATTTCAACGCGGGGCCCGCGGTCGCGGATCTCGACAAGGACGGCAAGCCAGAGGTCATCGGCGTCTACTTCCTGCAGCACGCGATCACGGTGTGGCAGTACGACGTGGCGGCGCCGCAAAAATTCAAGGTCGTGCGCGCCTCGATCGACATCAACGGAACGCTGAACGCCACCGACTGCCCTCCGACGAGCGCGGGCGCCAAGTGGGGCGGCGGGCCCGCGACGGTGGGCGACTTCAACTCGGACGGCTTCCCCGACGTCGCGCTCGCCGGCGGCGTCGGCTACGCGGTGTTCGACGGAAAGAAGCTGATGGACCCCGGCGTCGCCGCGAACGCGACGCACCTGTGGACCAAGAAGACCCAGGACTGCAGCTCGGCCGGCACCGGCAGCTCGCTGTTCGACTTCGACGGCGACGGCAAGGCCGAGGTGGTCTACGCCGACGAGACGGCGCTGCGCGTCTACGAGGGCGCGACGGGCAACGTGCTCTTCTCGGATTGCAACACGACCGGGACCATCAGCGAGTACCCGGTGGTCGCGGACGTCGACAACGACGGGCACGCCGACATCGTCGTCGTGTCCAACGCCTTCAGCAGCCTCACGTGCGCGGGCGGCAAGAAGACCGCGGGCGTGCGGGTGTACGGCGACAAGCAGGGCCGCTGGGTGCGCACCCGCCGGGTGTGGAACGAACACGGGTATCGCATCACCAACGTCGAGGAGGACGGCTCGATCCCGAAGGTGGAGACGCGCAACTGGACCGTGCCGGGGCTCAACAATTTCAGGCAGAACAAGCAGCCCGGCGGAGAGTTCTCGGCGCCCGACGCCATCGTGACCCTCGCCTCGCCCGACTGCGGCGCGAGCTACGCGCTGACCGCGACGGTGACCAACGTCGGCGAGGCGCCGCTGCCCGCGGGCGTGCTGGTCGGATTCTACAGGGGCTCGCCGCCCGGCGGCACGCTGCTCGGCAAGGTCGCCACCACGGGCGCCCTGTACCCCGCGCAGTCGGAGGTGGTCTCGCTGCCCACCAACGATCCCGCGGTCAAGGCGGGCTCGTACTACGTCGTCGTCGACGACGGCGGCGCGCCCCACCCGTCGTGGACGGAGTGCAGGGCAGCCAACAACACGTACGGACCGGTCAGCGGAGAGTGCAAGCTGTAGTCAGTCCTCCCCCGCGGGAGAGAACGGTGAGCGGTGGACGGGGGGGCGGAGGACGGTGAACGGGAGGGATGGTGAACGGGGGGAAGGTGAACGGGGGACGGGGGACGGAGGACGGGGGGCGGAGCGCGGGTGAACGGGAGCTCCTCCCACTCGTCTCCGGCGCGAGAAGCGGCTACCCTGCGCGAATGCGCAAATCGTCCTTCTTCACCGCGTCGTCTTCGCTCCTCTTCTTCATGGCCGCGTGCGGCGGCTCGGGCGACGTCTCCGAGCCCGGCGGCGCGCAGAGCCACGGTGCGGGGGCGGGCGGCGCGAGCGCGGGGGCCGCGGGAACGGCCGTCAAGGCGGGCGCGGCGGGCAAGGGTGGCGGCGGCGCGACCGCGGGCCAGGCTGGCGCCGCCGGCAAGGCAGGCGGCGCTGGTCAGGCTGGCGCCGCCGGCAAGGCAGGCGGGAGCGGCAACGCGGGGAAGAGCGGCGCGGGCGGACAGAGCGGCGCGAGCGGACAGAGCGGCGCCGCGGGCAAGGCAGGCGGCGCGGGACTGGGGGGCGCCGGCGGGGCCGGACAGGGCGGCGGCGCGGGCATGTCCGGGTCGAGCGGCAGCGGCGGCGCGCCGTGCGCCGACACTTGCAAGTCGGGGGTTTGCGTCCAGGAGGTCTGCTGCCCGAAGAGCCAGGCGTGCGGCGACGTCTGCTGCCCCGGCGGCGACGTCTGCTCGTTTCAGAAGTGCGTGAGCCCGGGGTTGACTTGCATCGACGCCGAGGACTGCGCACCGGGTGAGTATTGTGAGCTGTCGCTGGGCGGAGGCGGAAAGGCCGGCGCGGGCGGCGCCGCGGGCAAGGCCGGCGCCAACTCTTGCGCGGGCGGCGTCGAGCCCCCGAAGGGCAAATGCCTGCCGCGGCCTCCCACCTGCGGAGGCGGATCGGGCGGCGCGGGCGGGCAGCCGGGCGTCACTTGCATCGAGGCGTGCGAGTTCAAGCCGCCGTCGATCCCGATGACACCGGAGGTGATGTACGCTTGGGGCAGCGCG
This sequence comes from Myxococcota bacterium, assembly GCA_963169165.1. Classification (GTDB taxonomy): domain Bacteria; phylum Myxococcota_A; class Polyangia; order Polyangiales; family Polyangiaceae; genus JADLFU01. The sequence continues at coordinate 7,783 of CAUJFL010000189.1, forward strand.
ACCGCGCCGAGCACCCGCGACGACATCATGATGGCGCCGATCGTCGTGCAGCTGGACGACGACGACTGCGACGGCAAGGTCACCGCGCGCGACATCCCCGAGATCGTCGTCTCCACCTTCACCGGTGGCCAGTACAACTCGGCGGGCGTCGTGCGTGCCCTGAGCGTGCAGGGCGGCGCGCTCGTCGAGAAGTGGTCGGCGCCCGGCATCAAGCCCGGCCGAGGCCTGGCTGGCGGCAACTTCGACGGCAAGCCGGGCAACGAGCTCGTCGGCTGCCTGGCCGACGGCAAGGTCGTCGCGTACGACGGCGCGGGCAAGACGCTGTGGACGATCGCCGCCGCACACACCTGCGCCTACCCGGCGATCGCGGATCTCGACCAGGACGGCCACGTCGAGGTGATCGTCGAGGGGGCCATCCTGAACGGCGCCGATGGGACCGTGAAGCACACCTATTCTGCGGCTCCCCAGGGGACCTTCGCGGTGTCGGATCTGGACGGCGACGGCAAGCTCGACATCGTCACCGCGACGCAGGGGTTTCACGGAGACGGCACGCTCTTCGTCGACACGGGTGTCCCCTCCGTCGGGTCGAACTCGGGCCCCGCGGTCGCCGACCTCGACAAGGACGGAAAGCCCGAGGTCATCGCGGCGTACTTCAGCCAGCACGCCATCACCGTTTGGCAATACGACGCCGCGGCGCCGCAGAAATTCAAGGCAATCCGCCCGTCGATCGACCTCAACGGCACGCTCAACCCCGCCGACTGCGCCCCCGGCAGCGCGGGCTCCAAGTGGGGAGGCGGCCCGGTGACAGTGGGCGACTTCAACTCTGACGGCTTCCCGGACGTCGCGCTCGCGGGCGGCGTCGGCTACGCGGTGTTCGACGGCAAGAAGCTCATGGACACCAGCGTGGCCGCGAACGCGACCCATATCTGGACCAAGAAGACCCAGGACTGCAGCTCTGCCAGCACCGGCAGCTCGCTGTTCGACTTCGACGGAGACGGCAAGGCAGAGGTCGTCTACGCCGACGAGATCACGCTCCGCATCTACGAGGGCGCGACAGGCAACGTGCTGTTCTCCGCGTGCAACACGACCGGCACGCTCAACGAGTATCCCGTCGTCGCCGACGTCGACAACGACGGCCACGCCGACATCGTCGTGGTGTCCAACGCCTACAGCAGCCTCGCCTGCGCGGGCGGCGCCAAGACGGCGGGCGTGCGGGTGTTCGGGGACAAGCTCGGCCGCTGGGTGCGCACCCGCCGGGTGTGGAACCAGCACAGCTACCACGTGAACAACATCGAGGAGGACGGCGCGGTCCCCAAGCTCGAGGCTCACAACTGGAGCGTGCCGGGGCTCAACAACTTCAGGCAGAACAAGCAGCCCGGCGGCGAGTTCTCGGCCCCCGACGCGATCGTCACCCTCGCCTCGCCCGACTGCGGCGCCAGCTACGCGCTCACCGCGACGGTCACCAACGTGGGCGAGGCGCCGCTGCCCGCCGGCGTGCTGGTCGGCTTCTACCGGGGCTCGCCGCCCGGCGGCGCGCTGCTCGGGAAGGTCGCGACGACGGGCGCGCTCTATCCGGCGCAGTCGGAGGTGGTGTCGCTGCCCACCAATGATCCCGCGGTCAAGGCCGGCACATACTACGTGGTCGTGGACGACGGCGGCGCGCCCCACCCGTCATGGACCGAGTGCCGCCCCGCCAACAACACCTTCGGCCCCGTCAGCGGGGAGTGCAAGCTTTGAGGCGCTGGGCGATCGGTTGTGTGATGCTCGCGGCGTGCGGCGGCGCGCCCGCGGCGACTGACAAGGCGAAGGCCCCGGAGCCGACCGCGCCGAGGGACCCTGCGGGCGCGAGCCCCGTCGCGACCACCGCGCCCGAGCGGCGCTCGCCCTGCGCCGACGGGAGCTGCACCGAGTGCGGCGACGGGGTCTGTCCTTCCGGCTATTTCTGCGTCGACAGCAAGGGGCACAAGGGCTGCGCGTGGCTGGCGGGGTGCGTCGACAAGCCCGGGTGCGCCTGTGTGTCGAAGGCGCTCCCGGCGTGCGCTTGCAAGGAAGACGGCGCCGCGGCGAGGGTGAGCTGCGGTGGCTGAGGTGACGGTGCTGTATTTCGCCGCGACCCGCGACCTCGTGGGACGCGGCGAGGACCGTCTGACGCTGCCAACCAACGTCGAGACGGTGAGTGAGTTTCGTGAACACCTCGAGCGCACGGTGCCCGCGCTCGCGGGGCGCCTCGCCTCAGTCCGGGTCGCGCGCAACGAGGAATTCGCGAGCGACGCGGACCCGGTGACCGACGGGGATGTGCTGGCGCTCGTTCCGCCGGTTGCGGGAGGCTGACGCGGCGAGAGGCGGTGAGAGGGGTGCCAGCGGGCGGGTGACTGGCAACGGCCGACGGCCCCGCTGTCAGCGCGCGCGGCGTCGGCGTCTCACGCCGACCGCGAAGGCGAACCCGACGACAGCCGCAAGCCCCGCGCTCCACCGATGACGCGCGCGTGGCGCCGAAAGAGCCGCTCCTCAGCGGAGACTGTCCGTACGCGTCCATACGCGTACGTCCTGGCCACGCCCGCCGCCGTCACTTCCTCCACCACCTGCGTGTACCCCGTCGGGCTCACCTCATCGACAAGGTACGACGCCTTCGTCCGGATCTGTTGGCACGCCGCCGCTCAACCACACGGATGAGGCCAGGTTGATGCCAAACGGCGCGGGGATCTTGCTCTCGTACCGCGCGGTCTCCCGGCCGTTCTCGTCGTACGCCATCTCCACCTGGTGCCCGAGCGGGTCGCGCGTCATCACCAGCCGGTGCTTGCTGTCGTAACTGTACCAACTGTACCTCGTGACGAAGCCCCGCGCGTCGGTCGAGGTCAGGGCCTGGGCAAAAATTATGGAAGTGGGACAATGTAGGCAATGTAGGATGGAAATAATCTCTCCGGAGACGGTGTTGACGGGTGCACGATGGGCGTCGTGG
>CAUJFL010000190.1 GCA_963169165.1 Myxococcota bacterium
GCGGCGTCGAGCACCGCGAGGTGCAGCGTGCCTGTGTAGATCAGCATCGGGAGGCGCGCCTCGGGTGCGACCGCGATCCGTTCGGTGGGGCCGTCGACGCCGAGCTGCCCGCCCGTCGGCGTTCGAGGCGCGCCGGTCGTCGGCGAGGCCTGGCTCTCTTCGTCCGCCCCGGCAGGCGCGGCGCGGTCGGCGCGCGCAGCGGAGGGCGAGCCCGGCTGCGCGGGCGGGGCCTCGACCATCGCGACGCGCGCGGACATCGGCGCGCGGGAGGCCGCGCACCCCGTCGAGGAGAGCGCGGCGAGGAGCAGGGCGAGGGCACGCTGTCGCATGCGGCTCGAACGCGGGCGCGCCGGGGTGCCTTACAGCGCGCGGCGGGTTCGACTACCGTGCGCGGGGTGGACCCTCACGTCGCGCGGCTGATCGACGCGCTCGAGCTCGCCCCGCACCCCGAAGGCGGCTTCTACCGCGAGACCTTTCGCGCGGAGCTCCAGCTGTCGGGGCTGCCGCACGACGGCCCGCGCGCCGCGTCGACGGCTATCTACTACCTGCTCCCCGCGGGTGAGTTCTCGGCGTTTCATGTCGTCGATTCGGACGAGGTGTTTCATTTCTACGATGGCGCGCCGCTCGCGCTCGAGCTGTTGCACGGCGACGGGCGACACGAGCGAGTCGTGCTCGGGCGCGACGTCGCCGCGGGCCAGCGGCCTCAGCACGTTGTCCCCGCGGGTGTGCTGCAGGCGTCCGCGCCATCGATTGACGGGTGGTCGCTGGTCGGCTGCACGGTCGCGCCGGGCTTCGATTTCGCCGATTTCTTGCTGCCGTCGCGCGCGTCGCTCGTCGCGAGGTTCCCCGCCCACGAGGCGTTGATCACCTCGCGCACGAGGTGACGCTCGCGGCGCCGCGCGACCTCGGGCACACTCGTGTCCGTGCGCGCGTGGTGGAGACGACGATGGGCCGCGGCCGTGGCGCTGCTCCGGCGCGCCGTGTCCGAGGCGTCGTCGCCGCCGCTGCTGGCCGCGTCGGTCGCCGTCGGCGTGCTGGTCGGCAGCTCGCCGCTCATCGGGCTGCACACCGCGGTGGCGCTCGCCGCGTCGAGCGCGCTTCGCCTCAACCGCCTCGGCGCGTTCATCGGCTCCAACGTGTCGTTTGGCCCGCTCGTCGCGGTGATCGCGTGGGCCGAGGTCAGGCTCGGGTGCGGGGTGCTCGACGTCACGCCGCTCGCGTCGGCCGATCGGCTCACCTTCGCGCGCGACCACCTCGCGGCGTGGTGGCTCGGCTACGCGTTGATCGGCCCCGCGCTCGCCGCCGTCGCCGCCGTCGCGATCTGGATAGGCGCGACCGCGTGGCGTCGACGCGGGCTAAATTCAGGGTCAGCGAGAACATCAGCCCCGGGGTGATCGCCTTCAGGTTGGCGCGGCCGCCGTCGACCGTGGCACTCATCTTCGACCACTCGATCCGCGCGAGGCCGCCTATCGCCCAATCGGGGCCCACCCAGCCCTCCCACCCGACGCCGGCGTTGATCTGGGTACCGGAGAAGGTCTGGTCCTCGCTCATCGTCGTCACCGCGCTCGGCTGCGCGATCGAACGTCGCGAGACGATCGTCGCGGACGCGAGCCCGCCGCCCAGCTGCACGTGGAGGCCCTTGCGCGGGTTGGGGTAGAAGTCGATGAGCGCGCCGATGCGCGACGCGCCGTAGGCCTCGACGCGCAGGCCGTCGTTCGCCGTCGTCGACGGCGCGCTGGTGTCATGACCGCCGAAGTCGAGCGCGAGCGCGAAGCCGGGGAACAGCGTGCCGCCGACCGCCGCGTCGAGCCCGAGACCACCGCCGCGGAGCGTGTCGACGCCGGTGCCGGCGGCCTGCCCGTTGGTCGAGAAGAGGAGCGGATACGACAGGGCGACGCTGGGTCGCGCGAGCCCCACCGCCATCCGAAAATAGAAGCCGTCGCGGAGGTGGTACCCGTGCATGCGCTCGGGCGGCACGTAGACCGGAGGCGGCGGACCGTAGTCCCACATCGGGGGCGGGCCGGGAGGCGCTTCGCCCTGCGCGTAGCCTGGTGGCGCGGGCGGCGGCGCAGGGGCGATGGCCCCGGATGGCGCGACGGGCAGGTAGACGAACGGCGCGCCCGGCCCGTGCGCTCGCGAGGAGGTCGCGGGCGGTGGGCCTTCGGGCGAGGGAGACGGAGCCGGCTCGTCGGCCCGAGACGACGCGACGACCGCGATCGCCGCCGGGATCACCACGAGGCCGATCACCCACCTCGAAGCTCGCATCGCTCAACCGTTCGGCGCGGACGCCGCGGCGTCAAGGCACGCCGCGACGCCCACGCGAAACGACGGATAGGAGAGCGTCACGCCGAGCTCGCGCAGCGTCGCCGTCGGATCGACCGAGCGCGAGCCCCGCAGCGTCTCCGGCACCTGCGAGGGCGGCGCGCTGCGTGGCGGAGGGACGCCGAGGAGCGCGACGACGAAGTCGACGACGTCGCCGTGCCGCGCCGGCGCGAGATCGGCCGCGAGGTAAGTCGCTCCAGGACGCCCGCGGGCCAGCGCGGCCGCGACGATCGCCGCGAGATCGTCGACGTGGACGCGCGAGATCACGTTGGAGCCGTCGCCCGGCACCACGTGAGCGCCCGCGCGCACGCGCTCGTGGAGCCCGAAGCCAGGGCCGTAGATGGCGGCCGACCGCACGATCATCGCGCCGCGCGCGCGCCACAGCGTCTCGGCGTCGAGCCGCGCGCGGGCGCGTGGGGTCGTCGCGCGCGCGGGGGTGTGCTCGTCGACCTCGACGTCCGAGTACACCCCGGTCGAGGACACGTAGACGAGGCGCCGCGCGGCGCACGCGCGTGACCAGCGCGCGTCGGTCTCGCCGTCGGGCGGGAAGCTCACGACGACGTCACGGTCCTTCGTGAGCGCCTCGAGGTCGGCCTCGGCGGCGAGCACCGGCGTGATCCCGAGCGCGCGCAGGGTGTCGGGGCGGGCGCGCGTCGTGCCGACGCAGCCGGGTGAGCGCCTCGCGAGCGCCTCGCCCAGCCTGCCGACGCCGAGCAGGATCACGCGACGTCGTGTGACAGGGAGGCCAAGGTCGCGGGCGACAGCGCCGTCGCGTGAAGGTAACGCGGGTGGCTCGAGCCGAGCGACCACGCGCCCGTGCGCGCGCGCAGCTTCGCGATCGCGTCGCCGTCGAGCGGCGCCTTCGCGTAGTGGACCGCGGTCGTCCGGCCGGGCAGCACCCCGCGCGTCTCGCTGCGCGCCTGGAAGCGGTGCCCGTCGACCTCGACATAGAAGGTCTCCTCCAGCCCGGCGAGCTCGACCAGCATTCGCTCGCGCAGCTCGGCGTCGGGGATCTCGACGAACAGGGTCAACGAGAGCTCGCCGTCGCCCGGCACCAGCTCGTTGTAGGTCTCGAGCTCGTGCAGCACCGCGTCCTCGCGCGTGATGCGCTCGGTCCGCAGCATCTCCTGCACCTGGTGCAGGACCGTGTCGCGGTCCTCGAACACCGCCGACATGTGGGGCCCGAGCGCGACGCGGCGGGTGCGTTTGTGCTCGATCACGCGCGCGCGGAACCGCTCGCGGATGAGCTCGTAGTCGGCGAGCGGCAGGACCTCGCCGCGCTCGACCCGCCTCACGAGCGGCCTCCCGTCGCGTGCTCCGAGCCGGGCCGCACGTCGGGCTCTTCGAGCCCATACGCCCGCGCGAGCGCCTCGATCGGGTGCAGGACCTCGCGGTGGTTCTCCTGGGCCATGCGGAGCCCGGCGAGCGAGCAGTCGCTGACGACGAGCTCGGCCTGGGCGTCGTCGACGGCGCGCACGAGCTTCGCGGCGTAGCGGCGGCCCATGTCGTAGTAGGCCGCCTTCATGCCCCACGTGCCGTCGACCGCGGAGCACTCCTCGATCACGGTGACCGAGGTGTTGGGGACCATCTTGAGCAGCCGAGAGGCGGGGGCGCCGACCTTCTGCGCGCGCAGGTGACAGGGCGCGTGGTACGCGATCGAGCCGAGCTCGGTCGCGAACTCGGTGGAGAGCTTCTTGTTGCGGCGCTGCTTGTCGAGGAACTGCATCAGATCGTCGGTCGCGGCGGCCACGCGGCTCGCGTCACGGGTGCGGAGCAGCTCGGGCCACTCGCGCTTCATCGTGTAGCCGCACGTCGGCCCGGGGACGACCACCGTCGCGCCGGCCTCGACGTGGGGCAAGAGCGCCGCGACGTTGCGGCGGATCTTGTCGCGCGCGCCGTCGAGATCGCCGCCGTCGAGGTTGGGCATGCCGCAGCAGGTGACGTCTTCGACCACGAGCACCCGAAAATCGTTGTGCTCGAGCACGCGCACCGCCGCCTTCGGCACGCCCGGATAGTTGGACTCGCCGTAGCAGGTCGCGAAGAGGACGACCGTGCCGGCCTCGCCCGTGCCGGACGGCTGGTGGCGCGCCATCCACGCGGAGAACGGCTGCTCGGCCATGCGCGGCAGCGGGAACTGTGCGCTGATGCCGGTCGCCTTCTCCATCACCTTGCGGACCAGCGCGCTCGCGTTGACGAGGTTGGCGACCTTGGCCTGCGGGCCGGCGCCGAGCTTGCCCACGAGCTGCGGCTCGCCGAGCGCGCGATCGACCAGCGCGATGCCGTCGCGCCGCGCGCGCACAGTCTTCTCGCGGAACATCAGGCGCGGGAAGTCGAGCGCCTCGTACGCGTCGTCGTCGGGCGTGTAGGGGCACTTGATGTAGCAGAGCTTGCACTGCCAGCAGAGGTCGGTGACCTTGGCGAAATCCTTGGTGTCGAGGTGCTCGGCGCCCTCGGAGCGGCCCGACTCGATGTCGCGATCGACCGCGTCGAACAGCGCGGGGAACGAGCCGCAGAAGGTCACGCACATGCGACACTCGTGGCAGATCTGGAACGTCCGCCGCAGCTCGGCCTCGAGATCGCGACCATCCCAGAACCGCGGTTCGTCGGGGTTGTGCTCGGGCGGGACGACGGGTGCGCGCGGGATGACCGACATGGCAGGTGTCTACTCCAGTCACGGGTGAGGCAGACGCGGCGAGCGCACGTGCTCGCCGCGCCACCGTTGGGGGATCAGAGCGAGTCGAGCGCCTTCTGGCAGCGACCCGCGTGGCTCTTCTCGGCCTTCGCGAGCGTCTCGAACCACTCGGCGATGTCGGCGAAGCCCTCGTCGCGCGCCGCCTTGGCCATGCCCGGGTACATGGTCTCGTACTCGTGCGTCTCGCCGGCCACGGCCGCCTTCAGGTTGGCCTCGGTGTCGCCGATCGGCAGGCCCGTCGCCGGATCGCCGACAGAGCGCAAGAAATCGAGGTGGCCGTGCGCGTGGCCGGTCTCGCCGTCGGCCGTCTCCTTGAAGAGCGAGGCGACGTCGGTGAGCCCCTCGACGTCGGCGCGCTTTGCGAAATAGAGGTAGCGGCGGTTGGCCTGGGACTCGCCGGCGAACGCGTCCTTGAGGTTCTGGTGGGTCTTGGTTCCTTCGAGCTTCGGCATGGTGACGTGCGCTCCTGTTCTTTGGGTTGGGTGTTGGAGAAACGAGCCTTGGGTGAGCCTCAGCGCCTCGCGCAGCGGGCGCAGGTGCCGCGGTAGATCGTCTCGACGGCGCGGACGACGAAGCCGTCGGGCAGGGAGGTGGCGGCCCTCGCGGGCCTCGCGGGGAGATCGATCAGCGCGCCGCACGCGTCGCACACCGCGTGGCCGTGCGGCGCGACGTTGGGGTCGAAGCGCGCTGGGCCCGGCGAGAGCGCGCGCACCGTGCAGAGGCCCGCGGCCGCGAGCGTGTCGAGCGTCGTGTAGACGGTCGCGAACGACATCGTCGGCAGCCGCCGCCGCAGGCGCTCGAAGATCTCTTGCGCCGTCGGGTGGGTCGCGTCGTCGGCGAACGCCTCGACGATGGCGAGGCGCTGCGGCGTCAGCTTGAGCCCGGCGGCGCGGAGCCCCTGGACCATCTGCTCGGCGGCGTCGCTGCGATGCACGTCGACTTCTCTAGTAATAAATCTTCTTAGTTGCAAGCCCCTCTTGGCAACCAGACCGGTGGCCGCGCGGCCGCGCATTTGTTAGAGGCCTGCGCGCATGCGCTACTTCGTGACGATCGAGGGAGAAGAGCTGGCCGTCGACGTGGTGTCGCTGCCCGGCGGCGGCCTCGAGGTCACGGTCGACGGGCGCGCGGTGCCGGTGGACCTCGCGCCGATCGGCGACAGCGACAGCCTCATCATCGACGGCGGCGTCATCGATCTCACGGTCGAGGGCAAGCCGCCGAAGGTCGGCGTGATCGCGAGCGGCCGGCGCGTCTACCTCGAGGTCGAGAGCGCGCGCCTCCGCGCCGCGCGCGCCGCGAAGAAGGGCGCCGCGGGCGCGGGCGACGGCGTCGTCGTCTCTCCGATGCCGGGTCGCGTCTTGAAGGTGCTTGTCGCGAAGGGCGACGAGGTCGCGGTCGGCCAGGCCGTCGCGGTCGTCGAGGCGATGAAGATGGAGAACGAGCTGAAGGCCGCGCGCGCGGGCACGGTGACGGAGATCTCGGTCGAGGCGGGGGCCGCGGTCGAGGCAGGCGCGAAGCTGGTGACCATCGCGTGAGCCGGCGCGCCGCGCTGCGTGGCGCCGCGTGGTGGCTGGGCGCCGCGCTCGTCGCGCACGCGGCCTCGCAGCTGCTCGAGGATCGTCCGCTCGGGGCGGCGGTCATCTCCGCGGTCGCGGTCGATCTCATCGCGACGCGCGCGGCCGGGCCCTGGCTCGTCGTCGACGGTCGCGCCCCGTGGCGGCGCGCGTCCGTCGGCCTCGCGCTCGGGTTCGCGGTCGTCGCCGCGGCCGCGCTCGCGCTGACGGCGCTGGGCTCGGCGAGGGCGTCGTTCACGTTCGCCCCGCTGTCGCTCGCGCTGTCGGTCGTCGGCGCCGTCGCCGTGGCGGTGAAGACCGAGCTGCTCGCGCGGCACCTGCCTCACGCGCTGTTCGGCCGCGCGCTCGGGGCACGAGGCGGAGCGGTCGTGTGCGTGCTGGCGGGCGCCGCGCCGGTCGCGCTCGGCGTGACGGAGAGGCCGCTCGCGCTGCTGGTCGCGCTCGCGACGGGGCTCCTCTCGGTCGCGGCGCTGCGCGCGTGGGGCGCGGTCGCGGCCGTGGGCGTCCGCGCGGGGCTCCTGTTCGCCGCGGCCTCGCTGTTCGGTGATTTCAGGTGGTCGCGCGGAGGGCTCTCGCCGCTCGAGCTCGCGTCGGGGCCGCCCGCCGCCGCGGTGTCGGTGGCGGCGCTGCTCGCGGCGGCCGTCGTGGCGCGCGGCGCTTTGGCGCGAGGACGAGAACCGACTAAGCCCCGTGTCGACGGGTGAGCGACGCACTCCCGCAGCCGATGACCGCCTTCGAGATCCGCGCAGCCTCCGCCGCCGACGAGGACCAGCTCCTCGACGTCGCGCGTCACCTGAACACGGTGAACCTCCCGCACGAGCGCGGTGCGATCCGCGAGATCCTCGCGCTGTCGGAGCGCAGCTTCACCGGCGCCGTCCCCGAGAACCGCCGCGAGTACGTGTTCGTGCTGCGAGACGTCGCCCAGGATCGAGTGATCGGCACGTCGATGATCATCTCGCAGCTCGGCCGACGGGGCGCGCCGTACATCTATTTCGACGTCCGCGAAGAGGAGAAGTACTCGGCCACGCTCGACAAGCACTTTCGCCACCAGGCGCTGCGCATCGGCTACTCGTACGACGGCCCCACCGAGATCGGCGGGCTGATCCTCCTGCCCGAGTACCGCAAGGTCCCCGAGCGCCTGGGCCAGCTGCTCTCGTACGTGCGCTTCCTCTACATCGCGGCGCACCGGGCCAAGTTCCGCGACGAGGTGCTCGCCGAGCTCCTGCCGCCGCTCGAGGCCGACGGGCGCTCGCACCTGTGGGAGGCGCTCGGTCGCCATTTCACCGGGCTCTCGTACGCCGAGGCCGACGTGCTCTCGAAGCGCAACAAGGAATTCATCAAGCAGCTGTTCCCGGACGGGCAGGTCTACGCGAGCGTGCTGTCGCGCGAGGCGCAAGACGTGATCGGGAAGGTCGGCGCGCAGACCAGGGGCGTCGAGCGACTGCTGCGGCGCATCGGTTTTCGCTACGCGCACCGGGTCGATCCGTTCGACGGCGGGCCGCATTTCACCGCGGCGACCGAGGAGATCACGCTCGTCGCGCGGACGAAGCGCAGAGCCGTCGCGGGCATCGGCGCCGCCGAGACGCGCGCGATCGTCGCGGTCGAATCCTCAACGCCGCCGCACTTCCGCGCCGTGCTCGGGCGCTCCGAGAAGGGGGTGATCGACGCCGAGACCGCGGCGCACCTCGGCGTCTCGGTCGGCGACGAGATCCTCACGCTGAAGGTCGACTGATGCCTCCTCCGAGCGAGCCGCTGACCTACGCCGTGCACACGGAGCTGTGCACTTACCTGCTCGACGACGGCGGCATCTGCCGGTGGATCGTCTCGCCGCGCGGGATGATGCCCGACGGTTCGAGCGCGGCGGTCGGCGCGCAGTTCGTCGCGTGCCTCGATCTCGCCGAGCCGGGC
>CAUJFL010000191.1 GCA_963169165.1 Myxococcota bacterium
CGACGGCCTGCGCGGCGGCCGCGGCTGAGCCTGCCCGCGCCGCTCGCGCGGCCGGCTACATCGACATCTCGGGCTCGCCGCCGCGCTCCGGCTTCGTCTCGGGAATCTCGGTCATCGTCGCCTCGGTCAGCAGCAGCACGCTGGCGACCGACACCGCGTTCTCGAGCGCAATGCGAACCACCTTGGTCGGGTCGATGATGCCGGCTTCCATCAGGTCGACGTACTCCTTGCGCCCCGCGTCGAAGCCGTAGGCGCCCTTGCCCTCGAGCATCCGCGCGACGACGACCCCGCCGTCGACCGCCGAGTTCTCGGCGATCTGGCGCGTCGGCGCCTCGAGCGCGCGCCTGAGGATCTGCACGCCGGTGCGCTCGTCGCCCTCGCAAGCCGCCTCCTCCTGCGACACGGCGTCGACGCAGCGCAGCAGCGCGAGCCCCCCGCCGGGCACGATGCCCTCGGCGACCGCCGCCTTGGTCGCGCTGATCGCGTCGTCGAGTGCGTCCTTCTTCGACTTCATCTCGGCCTCCGACGGCGCACCGACGCGGATGACCGCGACGCCGCCGGCGAGCTTGGCGACGCGCTCCTGCAGCTTCTCGCGGTCGTAGTCGCTGGTGGCCTTCTCGATCTCGCGGCGCAGCTGCTCGACGCGGCCCTCGATCGCCTTCGCGTCGCCCATGCCGCCGATGATCGTCGTGTTGTCCTTGTCGACGACGACCCGCTTGGCGCGGCCGAGCTGCTCGAGCGTGGTGTTCTCGAGCTTCAGCCCGAGCTCCTCGGAGATCACCTGCCCGCCGGTGAGGATCGCGATGTCCTGCAGCATCGCCTTGCGCCGGTCGCCGAAGCCCGGCGCCTTCACCGCGCAGCTCTTCAGCACGCCGCGCACCTGGTTGACGATCAGCGTGGCGAGCGCCTCGCCCTCGAGCTCCTCCGCGATCACCAGCAGGGGACGGCCGGTCTTCACGACCTTCTCGAGCAGCGGGATCATGTCGGCCAGCGCGCCGATCTTGCGGTCGCACAGCAGCAGCAGGCAGTCCTCCATCACCGCCTCCATGCTCTCGGGATTGGTGACGAAGTACGGCGACTGGTAGCCGCGGTCGAACTGCATGCCTTCGACGACGTCGAGCACGGTCTCGGTGGTCTTCGATTCCTCGACCGTGATCACGCCCTCGTTGCCGACCTTGTCTATCGCCTCGGCGACCTGTTCGCCGATCTCGGCGTGGTTGTGCGCCGAGATCGCGGCCACCTGCGCGCGCTCCTGGCGCGCGGCGACCGGCCGCGACAGCGCCCGCAGCGACTCGATCGCGCGCTTCGCCGCGCGGTCCAGGCCCCGCTTGATGTCGATCGCGCTTGCGCCCGCCACGACGTTGCGCACGCCGTCGGCGAAGATCGCGTGCGCGAGGATCGTCGCGGTGCTCGTCCCGTCGCCGACGACGTCGCCGGTCTTCACCGCTGCCTGGCGCAGCATCCGCGCGCCCAGGTTCTCCTCGGGGTCCTTGAGGTCGAATTCCTTCGCGATCGTCACCCCGTCGTTGCAGACGATCGGTTCACCCCACTTGCGGTCGATGAGCACCGATTTCGAGCGCGGACCGAGCGTCACGCGAACCGCATCGGCGAGTTGCGACGCGCCGCGCAGCACCTTCTCGCGCGCGGCCGAACGGAACAGTACCTGCTTGTGCGCCATCTGCGATCCCCCTGGGCCCCGATGCGATATCGCGGCTACGAATACTCGATCCGCGCGGCGTCGGGTTGACGGAGGTCAACGCGGCTCAGCCCGGCCGCGCGCAGATCTGGCGGGGGCCGGCACCCGGCTTCCCGAGAGCCCGTCGAAGCAGGTGGAAAGCAGCATCTCGACGATCCGCTCGTCGGAATGGTTGCCGCTGGCCTTCAGCAGGCCGAGGACCGGGTCGCAGGCCCTGGCGAACAGGGTGTAGAGGATCACCTCGGGCGGCAGCCCGGGATCGAGTTGCCCCGCCTTCTGCGCGGCGACGATCCAGCTGCCGAGCGTCTCGCTGAGCGCCACGAGGCGCTCCATGTAGACGCGATGAGCGCTGAGTGCCGAGCGCAGCGCCGAGTTCTGCGCGGGCAGCGCGGGCATCTCGCCGGCGAGCTGCACCTGCATCGTCCAGCGCGTCGCCGCGCGCAGTCGCTCGAGCGGCGAAGCCTGCGAATCGGCCTCGAGCTCGGCCAGCAGCGCCAGCGCGCGGTCGAGCACCTGGACCATCGCGGCGGCGGCGAGCTCCTCCTTCGAAGCGAAGTGCTTGTACAGGCTCGCCTTCGCGATGCCGACGTCGGCCGCGACTTCGTCGACCGTCATCGCGTCGAAGCCCTTCTCGGCGAGCAGCCGGTTCACCGACGAGAGGATCGCGTCCTCGCGTGCGCGCAGGACCTGTTCACGGAACGAGGGTCGGGCCATGTCCGGATTATAGACCCATTGGGCGAAAGATGTACTTATTGGTTGCTATTTGTCCTTGGTAGTTTTCCTAAAGACCCTTTAGTTGACATTGTGAACTCCTCAGTTCATTCTGCGCCCCATTGGTCTACAAACGCCGGCTGCGCCAGCCGAACCCTTCCTCGTACCGACCCTCACCAGCAAGGAGAATCGAAATGTTCACGTGGTTCAGGCGGCTCGCCGCCCTCTCGATCGTCGGAGTGCTGGCCGCCTGCGGAAGCGGCAGCGACGACCCGCCGCCGCCCGGCACGATCGCCGAGGAGGCGACCGCGGGAGGCTTCACCGCGCTGGTCGCGGCCGCCGACAAGGCCGGGCTCGCGCCCGCGCTGAGCGACCCCAGTGCCGACCTCACGGTCTTCGCGCCCACCGACGCCGCGTTCCAGTCGCTCGCGGCGAAGCTCGGCTTCCCGGACGCCGCTGCGATGGTCGCGGCGCTGGACGGCCCGACGCTGGCGAAGATCCTGCAGTACCACGTACTGCCCTCGAAGAAGCTCGCCGCCGACCTGGTCGCGGGCGGGGCGACGCAGCCCACGCTGTACAGCTTCGAAGGCGCCGCGACGAAGCTCGCGCTGAACACCTCGTCGGGCGTCAAGCTGACCGACGCGGCGCTGACGAGCGCGGCGGTGACCACGCCAGACCTGCCCGCCAGCAACGGCGTGATCCACGTCATCGACAAGGTGCTGGTGCCGCCCGGCGTGCTCACCATCGTGCAGATGGCGCAGCTGAATCCGTCGTTCTCGGTGCTGGTCGACGCGGTCGTGACCGCGAACCTCGCCGCGACGCTCGGCGGCGCCGGGCCGCTGACGGTGTTCGCGCCTACCGACGACGCGTTCGCCGCGGCGCTGACCGAACTCGGCGTGACCCGGGACCAGCTGCTGGCCGATCCGGCGTTGCCCGACATCCTCGAGTATCACGTCGTGGCCGGCGATGTGCGCGCGGCCGACGTCGTCGCGCTGCCCAAGCCGGCGGCCGTGGCCACGGTCCAGGGCGACAGCTTCACCGTCGGGGCCGACCTCGGGATCACCGACGGCCGGGCGCGCGTGGCCAGGCTGCTCGCGACCGACGTCGTCGCCAGCAACGGCGTGATTCACGTCATCGACAAGGTGATGCTGCCGCCGCTCTGACGTGCTCGGGCACCGGGCGGGCACCCGGTGCCCCCCGGTTCCGTTCTCGATGTTCCCCATCTTTCCGGCTCGCTTCGAGCCATCGTCAACCCAGAGGAGTCCAGTCATGAAGAAGCTGTTCGTCGCCACCGCGCTCTCGCTCGCCGCGCTGTCCGCGCAGGCCAAGGACATCGTCGACACCGCCGTCAGCGCCGGCAAGTTCAATACGCTCGCTGCCGCACTGACCGCCGCAGGGCTGGTCGACGCGTTGAAGGGCAAGGGCCCGTTCACGGTGTTCGCGCCGACCGACGAGGCGTTCGCGAAGATCCCGAAGGACCAGCTCGACGCGTTGCTCGCCGACAAGGCGAAGCTCACCGCGGTGCTGACGTATCACGTCGTGCCCGGCAAGGTCATGGCCAGCGACGTCAAGCCCGGCAAGGTCCGCACGCTGCAGGGGTCCGAGCTGACCGTCGGGACCGCGGGCGGCGTCACCGTCGACGCCGCGCGTGTCACCGCGACCGACATCGTCGCCGACAACGGCGTGATCCACGTGATCGACACCGTCGTGCTGCCGAACTGAGACGGGCTGCACCAGCGGGGCGGGCCGGGGGGGGGGCCCCCGCCCGGCCGCGCCCGTTGGGGGGGGGGCCGCCGGGAGGCGCCGCCCCCC
>CAUJFL010000192.1 GCA_963169165.1 Myxococcota bacterium
GTGCCCAAGACCCACATCGCGGGGCTGGGCCTCGGGCTGTACATCGTGCAAGAGATCTTGAAGGCCCACGGGGGCCGCGTGGTGGTGGAAAGCGAGCCGGGAAAAGGCGCGGAGTTCACGCTCGAACTCCCGCGCCACTGAAGGAGGGCCAGCCTGGGTTCGTGGCAGAATGAGATTAAGTATTTGAATTTATTTAATTTAATTGAATGGATCGACCTCGAATAAAATTGACTATTTTAATCAATTAAAATAAGATTGTTCTGTGCCGCTCCCGCCATTGCTCCTGCTCTTTTCGTTTTTACCGAGCGCCGCCCTCGCGGAGCCCGAGCGCGCCCTGCAGAAGGCGCTCGGCCCGCTGCTCGTCAACTTCGACGCCCACGTCGCCGCCGCACGATGAGCTCGCCCAGACCGCCGATGTGGGCGCCGTGGAGGATGGAATACATCCTCGGCCCCAAGGACAAATCGCGCTGCATCTTCTGCGCGTACGGCGGCGACGCGCCCGAGCACTTCCGCGAGAACCTCGTCACGTTCGCGAACGAGCACGCCTACGTCGTTCTGAATCGATACCCGTTCGCCGCGGGGCACGTGATGGTGGTCCCGCGGGCGCACGTCTCCGAGCCGTGGGGCCTCGCCTCCGACGCGCACGACGCGCTGTTTCGGCTCGTCTCCGAGGTCGCCGTGCGCCTCAAGGCGGCGGTCAACGCGGGCGGCGTCAACGTCGGGATCAACGTCGGCGAGGCCGCGGGCGCCGGGATCGCCGAGCACCTGCACGTCCACATCGTCCCGCGCTGGCCCTCGGACACCAACTTCATGCCCGTCATCGCCGACGTGCGCGTGATGCCGCAGATGCTCGACTCGACCTGGAAGCACGTCTCCGCCGCGCTCGCCGATCTGCCGGGCGAGCACCCCACCGTCTAGCGACGAACTGCGCCCGCGCTCCCGCGCCGTGCGATGGTCGAGGCGTGGACCCGCCGTCGTCCCGCCCACCGCCGCGCGAGCTCGTCCCGGCGACGCGCGCGCCGCACCCGTTTCCGCTGCTGCCGTCGGGGCCGCGGCGCGGGGTGCGCTGGTACGGCGTGCTGTCGTTCTGGGGGCACCTGCAGCACTTCCTGGCGAGCGCGATCGCGACGAACGACATCGACGCGCGCGACTGGATGACGCCCGACGAACCGGACGAGCTCGTCGCGCGCGTGGTCGAGCGGTTGGGCGGCGAGATGCGGGCCCGCACGCTGGTCGAGGGTGTGGGGCGAGACGTGTGGATCGATTTCCTCGCGGACACCGGCGACGATCCCGGGGTCGCCGAGGCGGTCGGCGCGCTGCTCAGCCGCGAGTACTCCGCGCGCGATCCGTCGGAGCCGAGCCGCGTGATGGCGCTCCCGCGCGGCGACGTGCTGCTGGTCGGCGGCGACATGGCCTACCCGGTCGCGACCACGGACGAGATCCACGATCGCCTGGTCGTGCCGTTCAACAGGTCGCTCATCGGCGCGGCAGATGGGCGACCTCGCGTCCTCATCGGCGTCCCCGGCAACCATGACTGGTACGACGGGCTCGACGGCTTCGCCCGGCTCGTCCGTCGCCGCGTCGTCGAGCTGTCCGCCGAGGAAGAGCGGCCGAGCGTCGTCACCGACGCCCGCACGGGGAAGCGCGTCCGCAAGGTCGCGGCGTGGGCCGAGCGCTTCGTGCAAGGAAAATCAGTCAGCCAGCGCAAGGCGCTCGTGCTCGAGGGGTACACGCCGGTGCAGGGCGCGAGCTACTTCGCGCTGCCGCTCGCCCCTGGGCTCACGCTGCTCGGGCTCGATCGTCAGCTGCGCAGCGTCGACTTCCGCCAGCGCCGGTACTTTCAGCGCGTGCTCGACGAGCGCGCGGACGAGCACCTCGTCGTGCTGCTGCCGGATCCCGTGTACGCGTTTCTCGATCCCAGCCCGACTGGCCTGGCGATGATCGAGGCGCTGGGCCTCGACCTCGAGGCGCGCGCGCACCTCGTGCTGTCCGGCGACCTCCACCACTACGAGCGGCTCGAGAGCGGCGCGTCGACGCACGTGATCGCGGGCGGGGGAGGGGCGTTCTTGCACGGGGCGCGGCTGTCGCGCGAGCGCGTCGCGGTGAGGCCGAGGGTCGAGTGGCCCGACGAGGCGCAGACGCTCGCGCTGCTCGCGCGCGTGCCGCTGCACGTCGCCGTCGGGCGCGCGGGGCTGATCCCGCACCTCGTGATGACGCTGTTCTTCGCGCCGACGCTGGGGATCGGCCTGACGTTCTGGGGGACCCGCGGGAGCGTCGAGGGCGCGTCCGCGGTGGCGGCGGCGTTCGCGGCGATCGTGTGCGCGCTGATCGGCGGCTGGCGCCGGGGACGCTTCCTGAAGGTCGCGGCGCTCGCGCTCGCGACGGGCGTCGTCGTCGGGCTCGTCCCGCTCGGCACCGCGCGCGGCGTCGCGTGGCTGGTCGAGCGCGCGGGGTTGACGTTCGGGCCCGGCCCCATGGCGGCGATCGTGCTCGGGCTCGCGGCGTTCGTGGGCGCGCTCGCGTTCGGCGGCTATCTCGTCGCGCTCGCCGCCACGGGGCTGGAGAGCACGCAGGCGCTGACCGCGCTCGGGCACCGTGGCTTCAAGCACTTCGTCAGGCTCCGCGTGCGCGCCGACGGCGCGGGCGTCGACGCGTGGGTGATCGGGCTCGCCGATCCGCTCGACCCGGGCTCGCAGCCCTCGCTGGTCGACTCGTTCGCGTGGCGCGCGGTCGATCAGTCGGCGAGCGAGAGCCGTTGAAACTCGACGCGGGCCGACGGCGGCGTCGAGACCGCCCGCGCGATGATCACCGCGGCCGAGTCGTCCGCCGCGGGCGCCATGCCGCGACCCGTGGGCGCGAGCGGGCGATCGCCGACGCGCGCGCCGCTCGCGTCGAACACGGCGACGAGGCCGCAGGTCGCGTCGAGCACCGCGATGCGCGCGCCGAGATCCGCGATCGCATCCATCGCGCAGATGGGGGTGAGCTTGACGTCGGGCAGCGCCGCCCCGGTCGCCGGATCCAGGCGCGTCGCCGTGACCACCCCTGACGCAGACACCAACGCGGCCCACACCGTGCCAGGGACGCTGCTCGCGCCGAGCGCCACCGCGCGAAGGCCGCTCGCGAGCGGGAGCTCCTCGCGCGAGCAGACCTCCTGCGTCCCGCCGTCGTCTTTCATGACGACAGCGCGGGTGAGCCGCGCCAGCGACGCGCCGCTGGGGGTGAGGCCGAGCGCGCCGGCGCCCTCTCGCGCGAGCGCGACGAGCGGGCCACCTGGGCAGGGCGCCGCGCCCGCCTGCGTGCCGGTCGCGCCCGCGACGAACGCCACCCCGTCGACGACCGCGAGCGCGCGCACCGCGCCGACTCCTGGCGCGGTCGACGCCGACGCCGCCGCGGGACACGCCGCGCCCGAGAGCGCGCGGAGCTCTGCGCCGAGCGCGATCGTGTAGCCGTCGCCGCTGCGCTCGAGCGCCGTCACCGCGCCGATCGACTG
>CAUJFL010000193.1 GCA_963169165.1 Myxococcota bacterium
CTCGAGCACGCCGCGGTTGAGCTTCTTCGCGTCGACGCGGGCGGAGAAATCAAACAATTCTCGGAATGGGCCGTCGCGCCGCGCCTCGAACACCGACTCGAGCGCCGACTCGCCGAGCCCGCGCACGGCGCCGAGACCGAAGCGGATCTGGGGCTGCAGCGGGTCGCGGACCTTGCTCGCGCGCGGCGCCTTGAAGTCGCCGGCGGGTGACGCGTAGACGACCTTGAAGTCGACCGCGCTCTCGTTGACGTCGGGCGGCAGCACCTCGACGCCCCAGCTCCGCGCCTCCGAGATCATCCGCACGACCTTCTCGGTCTTGTCCTTGTCCGCCGTCATCAGCGCGCAGAAGAACTCGACGGGGAAGTGCGCCTTCAAGAACGCGGTCTGGTACGTGATGAGCGCGTAGGCGGCCGAGTGGCTCTTGTTGAAGCCGTAGCCGGCGAACTTCTCGACGAGATCGAAGATCTCGGCCGCGCGCGCGGGTTCGACGCCGTTCTTCTCGGCGCCCGCTACGAAAGCGTCCTTCTGCTTGGCCATCTCCTCGGGCTTCTTCTTGCCCATCGCGCGGCGGAGCAGATCGGCGCCGCCGAGCGTGTAGCCCGACAGGTGCTGCGCGATCTGCATGACCTGCTCCTGGTAGACGATGACGCCGTAGGTCGGCCGCAACAGCTCGTCGATCAGCGGGTGCATCTTCTTGATCGGCTGCCGCCCGTGCTTGCACTGCACGAAATCCGAGACCATGCCCGTCTCGAGCGGGCCTGGGCGGTACAGCGCGACGGCGGCGACCACGTCCTCGAAGCAGTCGGGGCGCAGATCTCGAAACAGCTTCTGCATGCCGCTCGACTCGACCTGGAACACCCCCGCGCAGTCGCCCGACTGCAAGAGCGCGAAGGTCTTGTCGTCGGTCATCGAGATCGCGCCGAGGTCGAACGCCGCCCGCGCCGCCTGATCGGGCCGCTTGCGCACCAGCTCGACCGCGACGTCGAGCACGGTCAGCGTCTTCAACCCGAGGAAATCGAATTTCACGAGACCCGCGGCCTCGACGTCGTCCTTGTAATACTGCGTGACGATCAGGCTCTCGGCCGCCGGCCCGCTCCGGTCGGCGGGGCCGTTGACGAACACCGGGACGTGGTCCCACAGCGGGCCCTCGCTGATCACGACGCCGGCCGCGTGCATGCCCGCGTGGCGCGTCAGCCCCTCGAGCCGCTGCGCCTCGTCGATCAGGCGCTTCACGCGCGGCTCGGTCGCCATCATCGCCGTCAGCTTCGGCTCGATGTCGCCGTTCACGACCTCGGGGATCGTGTACGTCTGTCCCTGGCCCTTCATCGGGATGAGGCTCGCGATGCGCTGCGCGTCGACGGCCTCGAACGCCATCGCGCGCGCGACGTCCTTGATCACCGAGCGCGCCTTCAGCTCATGGAAGGTCGCGATCTGGCCGACGCTCTCGCGGCCATACTTCTCGCTGACGTACTGGATGACCCGATCACGCTTGTCCATGCAGAAGTCGACGTCGAAGTCGGGCATGCTCACGCGCTCGGGGTTCAAGAAGCGCTCGAACAGCAGATCGTACGGGATGGGATCGAGATCGGTGATCCGCATCGAGAACGCGACCAGCGAGCCCGCGCCCGAGCCGCGCCCCGGCCCCACGGGGATGCCGTGCTCCTTCGCGTGGCGGATGAAGTCCCAGACGATCAAGAAGTATCCAGGGAACTTCATGTCGACGATGACGCGGATCTCGCGCTCGAGCCGCTCGCGGTAGGCGGCCTCGTCGCACGCTTGCCCGAGCGCGCGCTTCTCGGCGAAGCGGCGCTCGAGCCCGTCCCGCGCGACCGCGGCGAAGTGGCCCGCGGCGTCGAGCCCATCGGGCACCGGGAAGGTCGGCAGCATCGGCTCGCCGAGCTTGAGCTTCCACCCCGTGCACATCTCGGCGACGCGCAGCGTGTTGCCCGCCGCGTCTGGATAGTGCGCGAGCGCCGCGCGCATCTCGAGGGGCGACTTCAAGAACATCTCGAAGCTGCCGTGATGATCGCGCTTCATCTCGTCGAGCGTGCGGCCCGCGCCGATGCACTGCAGCAGCAGCTGGGCCTCTCCGTCGTCGCGCGCCTTGAAGTGGCAGTCGTTGGAGCCGACGAGCGGCACGTCGAGCCGCGCGCCGAGGTCCGCCAGCACGCCGTTGACGACGCGCTGCTCGGGGAAGCCGTGGTCCTGCACCTCGAGGAACAGGTGCCCCGGCTCGAACATCCCCCGAAGGCGGTCGACCGCCGCGAGCCCCGCGTCGACGCCCTCTTCGAGCACGCGCTGCTGCACGACGCCGCCCATGCACGCCGTCAGGCACACGAGCCCCTTCGCCCGCCCCTCGAGGTCAGCGAGCGTGACGCTCGGCGCGGCGGCGCTCGCGGGGTGCGTGTGCCCGCGAGACACGATCCTGACGAGGTTCTTGTAGCCCTCCTCGCTCGCGGCGAGCAGGACGAGGTGATCGACCGCGGGCGCGCCGTGCCGCGGCGCGTGCTCGCGCGCGACGTTGATCTCGCAGCCGAGGATCGCCTTGACGTTGGCCTCCTTCGCCGCCTTGTGCAGCGAGATCGCGCCGAACATGTTGTGGTGATCGGTGAGCGCGACCGCGGGCATGCCGTGCCGCGCGACCTCCTTCACGAGCTCCTTGATACGGATGGCGCCGTCGAGCTGCGAGTACTGGCTGTGGACGTGAAGGTGGACGAACTCCGCGCTCATGGCGCGGCGTGCTTACGTCGGGGCGGGGGCGCCGTCAGCCGCGCTTCACGGCGAACGGCGAGAACGCCTGCGTGACCGGCATCAGCTCGATGCGGTTGACGTTGACGTGCGCGGGGACCGACGTCGCCCACCAGACCGCCTCGGCGACGTCGTCGCCCGACATCGGCTGCGTTCCCGCGTAGACCTGCTTCGCGCGGGCCGCGTCGCCGCCGAACCGCACGAGCGAGAACTCGGTCTCGACCATGCCCGGCTCGATGTTGGTCACGCGGACGCGCGTGCCGAGGAGATCGGCGCGGAGGTTGAGCGACAGCTGCGCGACGAACGCCTTGGTCGCGCCGTACACGTTGCCGCCGGGGTAGGGGTAGGTGCCCGCGACCGAGCCGATGTTGACGATGTGGCCGCGGTCGCGCGCGACCATCCCGGGCAGCACCGCGCGCGTGAGCCAGACGAGGCCGCGCACGTTCGTGTCCATCATCGCGTCCCAGTCGTCGAGGCTCGCCGTCTGCGCCGGCGACAGCCCCGCCGCGAGCCCCGCGCTGTTGACCAGCACGTCGAGCTCCCACGGCAAGGCGTCGACGGCGGACGCGACCGCGGCCTTCTCGCGGACGTCGAGCGCGACCACGTGGGTCTCGACGCCGAGCTCGCGCGAGAGCTCGCGCAGGCGGTCTCCCCGCCGCGCCGCGAGCACGAGCCGCGCGCCGTCCCGCGCGAAGCGTCGCGCGACCGCCGCGCCGATGCCCGAGGAGGCGCCCGTGATCATGATCGTCTTCATCTGCGTGGTCTCCTGCGGGTGCGCGGCGAGCTCAGCGCGCGCGCGGCGCGTCGAGGTGGATCCCGAGCAGCGCGCCGCCGTTGGTCATCACGAAGGCGCGGCGACCGTGCGCAGCGGGCGTCTGCGCGAAGCCGGTCCCGGTGTCGATGCCGTCGATCACCTTGCCGTCGACCGGCGAGATCAAGAACAGCCCGTAGCGCGTCGTGGACAGCAGGACGGCGCCCGCGGCCGCGACCGGCGCCGAGACGCCCCCCTCGGGCAGCGAGCGACGCCACAGCACGCGCCCGTCGTCGACGTCGATCGCCCAGAGGCCGGTCGTGCCCGACGCCGCGAGGAGCATGCGTCGGCGCGGGATCGCTGGACCGCCGTCGCGCGAGGGGTGCTCGGGCTCGTCCCACAGCGACAGCTCGACCACGCCCTTGGCCTTCTCGCTGGCCCACACGCGCGCGCCCGTGGCGGCGTCGAGCGCGTAGACCCCGCCCGCGTAGCTCGCGGCCATGACGAGCGTGCCCTGCGAGGTGTCGACCGGCAGCGGCGTCGCGTCGGCGTCGAGATACTTGGGGATGTCTGGGCCCTGCGCCTCGGCCTCGGCCGACAGATCGGCGCTCCACCGCTCGCGCCCGTCCGCCGCGTCGAACGCGAACACGCGCCCGTCGGAGAACGACGTGTACACCCGGCCTCCCTGCGCGCTGACCCCGGCGTACCCGGCTATTTCCATCCCGTACGCGGGCGTGCGGTGCTGGGTCCACCTCAGCTCGCCGGTGCCGGGATCGACCGCGACGATCGTGTCGTTGGAGTTGGTGACGTACAGCGTGCCGCCCGACAGGAGCGGGCGCCGCGCGATCTCGGCGTTGGTCGAGAAGCGCCACACGAGGTCGCCGTGGTCTGCGCCGATCTTGTACAGCGCGCCGTCGTTGGAGCCGAAGTAGACGACGTTCTCGTCGGGCTCGTAGAGCGGCTCGCACTGCACGTAGCTCAGGGTCTGGAACCGCCAGATCGTCGAGAGATCCTCCGCGCGCAGCGCGTACAGCGCGCGATCGGCCGTGCCGACGAAGATCCGATTTCGCTTGACGTCGAGCTCGGGGCGCCCTCGCTCGTAGTCCTCGCCGTGGACCGAGTTCTCGGCGGTGAGCACGCGCCGCGACTCGACGCCGAGCGCCCAGTTGGGGCGCTTGTGCCACGTCGGGACCTCGGGTGACGCGCCGGTGTTCTTGCAGGCCACGCCGGCGAGCGCGATCGCGACGAGGAGAGCGTTCGCCGCGCGGCGCTTCACTTGGGCGCCTTCGGGAGCTGCTGCAGCAGCTTGTCGATGTCCTCTTTGGTCAGCTGCTTTCCGCCGCGTCCGGCCGCGTCGCCGACCGAGATCTGCTTGGGCATCGACGCGGGATCGAGCTTTCGGTGGAGCTCGGTCAGCATGCCCTTGACGAAGATCGGCGCGGCCTCGCCGGTTGTGGACTTCAGGCGCTCCTCGGCCTTCTTGATGAGCTCGATCGCCTTCTCCTTCTCGCCCTTCTTCGCGAGCAGGCGCGCCTGGTGATACTGCGACAGCTCGATGAAGCCCTTCACCTGGGCGGACTCCATCTCGGCGAAGGCCTTCACGGCGGCGTCGGCGTCGCCCTTGCCCTCGAGCGCGAGGCCGACGCCCTCCATCGCGCGCCCGCGCACGTCGACGTCGGCCGCGGCGAGCTTGCTCTGCTTGACCTCGCGGTACGCGTTCGCCGCGGCGTCCCACTTCTGTTGGTCGAGCAGGATGCCGGCCTCACCGAGCCTCGCGAGGATCGCCGCGGCCGAGCCCGGTGCCTGCTGGATGACCTGTCGATAGCCGGCGATCGCCGAGCCCGCGCGCGCCTCGGGCGTCTTGAAGACGACGTCACGATCGTCTGCCTCGGGCGCCTTGGCGTCGGGATCCACGACGCCAGAGTCGGCCATCACGCCGGCCATGAGCATCGACGAGCTCTTCTCGGTGGCGACGGCGCCGCGCCAGTAATAAACGATGGAGCCGATCCCGCCGAGCACCAGCACCACGACGAGGCCCTGCACCAGGATCGCGTTGTTCTTCAGCCATTTTCCGCTCGAAGACACCGCCCGCGCGAACGCGTCGTCGACCATCTCGCCCGCCGAGAGCGGCGCGGGCCCCGCCTCTGCCGCGCGCTTCTTGCGGACGAGCGACTCGCGCACCTTCGCGTTGCGATCTCGAGGCTCGTCGCCGTCGGCGCCTCGCTTCTTCTTGCGGCGCCGCTCGCGGCGGTTCTCTTTGGGCTCCTGCTCGGCGGCGTCGGTCTGCTCGGTCTCGACGCCCTCGGCCTCGGTCGGCTCGGTGTCGCTCGGCGTGGCGTCGCCGGGCTCCTTCTCTCGCGCGGCGTCGCCGCTCTCTTGCTTCTCGGACACGGGGCGCGGAACCTAGCCGCAGTCGCCGCAGATTTCGACTCCGTCCGTCACTTTGTCGTCGAGGGGTCCAGCTCGGCGGCCACGCGGACCTCGACCCACGGCGCGAGCTCGTCGATGCCTATCACGCGCACGCGCGGCCGCGCGGGGCGGAGCGCGTCGCGCAGCGTCCGACGCACGTCGGAGGGGGCCACGATCACCGGCGCGGCGTCCTCGGCAGCGAGGCGCGTCAGCTCACCCGCGAGCTCTCTGCGCACCGACTCGGGGAGGCGCCCCGAGCGCGCCGCCTCGCGCAGCACTCCCACCGGCGCGCGCCCGACGCCGAGCGCGTCGATCACGCCGTCCCGCGCGACCGACGCGGTGATGGCCCCGCGGAGGTGGCGCCGCGCGCGCTCGACGAACAGCTCGTCGTTCGGGGTGGGCTCCGCGCGCAGGCACGCCTCGAGCACCGCCTCTCGGTCGGCGACCGAGACGCGCTCCGACACGAGCTCCGCGAGCAAGAACGCGAGGCGCGGCGTCGAGACGCGGGACGGCACCACCGTCGCGACGAGCGCGGGCGTGGAGCGCCTCGCGTCGTCGAGCCAGCTCGTCGCGACCTCGACGCCAACGAGCGATCCCGCGTGTTCGAGGGCGAGCGCCGCGCACCCCTCGACGTCGTCGGCGGCGCCGACCTCGAGGCCACGGACCATCACGCTCGCGCGTCCGTCGGAGCGTTCGGGGACGGGCGGCGGCAGCGGCACCCCGAGCGCGGCGAGGTCGGCCTCGATGCGTCGCCGCGCCGCGAGCGCGATCGTCGGAGGCGCGCGGACGATCCAGCGGTGCGCGGTCGCGTCGACGGGGGCGCGACGGGCCAGCCCGAACGCGACGCACGCGGCGCCGATGACGGCGAACGGGGCCGCGGGCAGGCCAGGGACGAGCGCGACCGTCAGCGCGAACGCGCCGGCCATCAGCGGGACCGCGCTCGCCCGCGAGGCCGCGCCCGCGGGGCCGGGCTCATCGCCTCGTGTGACCAGCAGCCCGGTCGCGATCGACGCGAGCAGCGCGGGGACCTGCGCGCCGATGCCCTCTCCGACCGTCAGCAGCCCGAAGCGCGCGAAGGCCTCCTCGGCGGACATCTGCCGCTCTAGCACCCCGAGCAGAACGCCTCCGAGCAAGCTGACGGCCAGCAGCAGCACCGAGGCCACCGCGTCGCCGCGGACGAAGCGGCTGGCGCCGTCGAGCGCGCCGGAGAGCCTCGCCGCGCGGAGCAGGCCGTCACGCGCCCGAGAGGCGGCGGTGGCCTCGAGGGCGCCCGCGCGGAGATCGCCGTCCAGCGCGAGCTGCGCACCAGGGAGCGCGTCGAGGGAGAAGCGCGCGGCGACCTCGGCGACGCGCTCGGCCCCGCGACCGACGACGACGAGCTGCACCGTCAGCAGCAGCCCGAGCACGACCAGCCCCACGACGACGCTCGAGCCCGCGACCGCGCGCCCCAGCCCCGCGACGACGTTCCCGGCGTCGCCGCGCGTCAGCACGAGGCGTGTCGCCGCCACGGTCAACGACACGCGGACGAGCGCGAGCAAGACGACGGCGCGAGGGTACCACGCGAGCTCGAGCTGAGACGACGCCACCGCGGCCCGCGCGACGAGCGCGACGGACACCGTCATCGACGCCGCATACGCGAGGTCCAGCGCCACCGTCGGCACCGGCGCGACGAGGAGCACGGCCGCCCCGATCGCGATCCCGGCGATGATCCACCCCTCGTTCCGCGCCGCGCTCATGTCAGCTCGGCACCGACAGCAACCCCACCGCCGTCGAGTAAGCGTGCACGGCGACGCCCTCGCGTCCTGGGCCCAGCTGGAACGAGGAGTGCATCCCCACGAGCGGGACGCCGCCGAGGCGCTGACGGATGATGCGAGGCTCGACGCCGGCGCCGCCGTAGAAGCTGCTTCGCCGCCCCGCGCACGACAGCAGCACACCGAACGAGGGCAGCGCGCCCGCGGTCTTCGCGGCGAGCTGGCGCGCCAGCTCGTCGAGGTTCGTCCGCGCGGTCTCGGGGTCGATGACGGCGAACGACACCTCGTCACCCGGCGCGACGGGGTCTGCGAACGCGAGCGCGCGGCGGGTCGGATCGACGCCGCGGATCGCGCTCAGCACCGCGTCTCCGGCGTCGCTCTCGCCGTGGGGGAGGGCCGCGCGAGTGAGCAGCGCGACCACGAGCGGCTGCCCTCCCAGGTCTCGAGCGTCTTCGCGCAGCACGTCGAGCGCGGGGCGTCCGTCGAGCTCGAGCACCAG